>JBGSZB010000016.1:0-94484 GCA_041750555.1 Candidatus Dojkabacteria bacterium
TCTGCTAAGTATACAAATCAAGGATCAATTACAATATCTTTGGAAGACCAGGGAGATAAGGTGAAATTCACTATAGTTGATACTGGTATAGGAATACCTAAGGATGAGATCCCTAAGCTTGGATTGCATGAATATTATAAGGTAAATACCTATTTACCCTCTAGTATGAAAAATAATACTGCACTTCCACTTACAAGACCCGATGGTACTGGGATGGGGATGTTTGTGATTAAAAATCTTGCTAAACTTATTAACGCTGAGTTAATTATTTATAGTGAGGTTGGGAAAGGTACTAAAATAGAGGTTCTATTACCTAATAAAGGGTAGTAAACCAGAAAGACGACACACTACGACACAATCTGCTATAATACTTTTGTATAATTTTGTTAATAAAATTTATGAAAGTATTTTTTACTGCTTCACTAAGCGAAAGAGAGAAATATAAGAAGTATTATGATGCAGTTGTAAAAGCTGTGCAAAAGGATGATGAGATAATAAGTCTTGAAGTTCAAGAGTATTCACATTTAATCCCAAAAGATATAATTAAATCAATTCCAAAGAATGAACTCCATTACACTTGGTTAAAGAAAGGAATAAAGAAATCTAATTGCGTTATTATAGATGCAAGTAGAGATAGCTTCAGATTAGGGCATGAATCAACACTTGCCTTGTTATATAACAAGCCTGTACTGTGTTTATCTGACAAAAAAGATTACTCCGATGCGATCATTAATCCTAAATTCTACGCTTCAATTTATAAAGATGAGAAGGATGTGGCATCAGCTGTAAGTAGCTTTCTTGATCTAGTTAAGTCGAAACATGTGGGGTTACGTAAAAATATTTATATTACATCAGAATATGCGAACTTTCTAAATTGGTATTCTAAAACGAATTCTAAAAATGATTCAGAAGTTATTAGAGAGCTGATTAAGGATCTAATGGATAAAAACCCAGAGTATGAGAATGCAGACATTGATGATTTAGTTGTTAATGGTGAAGATAATGAAGATTAACAATTGGTGGGAAGTAAGTATTGCAAATCTAACAAAGATTTTAAAAGGAACTGAGGCCGAAAAGTTACAACAAGCTTTTGATATTAAGTATGGTCACTATGATTATTCTGAAGATCTTAGGACAATAGTAGAAAAAGAATTTGAAAATACATTCAATACCTTAGTAAATAAAATTCCAGACGGTTCAAGAGTATTACTCTGTGGAGCTAATAGTGGTTTTGAAGTTGGCTACTTGGGAGGTTTACATGTTACAGCATTAGATATTAGTTATAAGGCTTTAAGAAAATTAAGAGAAAAGTACCCCTATGTCAAGACTGTTCATGCAGATATGAATTACTTGCCTTTTGAAGAAGATTCTTTTGATGCATATATCAATCTTCGCTCTATTCAGTCACATGGTGTTGATCTTGATAAAGCTTTAATCGAAGCACGAAGAGTCTTAAAGAAAGAGGCACAAATAATAATATCAATTCCTAATGGATATATTCACAATAGTAAAACCATTAACGGAATGTGGGATAGCGAACAACAAAAGATAGATAATACAATGCCCCAAAAGATTGCGGATCAAGTCAAAGATAAGTTGTCAGAGCTAAATTTCAAGAATATAAATAACTTAGAGATAACCTCAGAAATTATAATAGTTGGACGAAAATGAATATTCGCAAAAAAATACTCAAAAGCATAGATGGTGTAAAGAGTTATTTCGCAGAAGTAGAAATTAATTATAGTGCAATTGATCAAATTTCTTTAAAGGTAAGTAAAGTTGATACACTTACATGGGATTATCCTTTTATTTATACTGGTCCAATAGAGAGGGTATACAACTATTTTTTGATCTTCTCTGCTCTAAGTTTCTATTATTGGGGTACACCTAAATGGTATAAAACCTTTAATGAAGAAAAACTGGGTGGATCAGAATCTTTATTTTTTTGTCTCACTGATAGTATAAATAAAGGATATGATTTTACCGATGTAAACTTTGTAAATTCACTTGACTACAATACTTTTAGAAGACTTTTTAAAGGAGTCGAAGATACTGAGTTGCCATTAATTCACAATAGATTTGAAATAATTAAAGAAATAGGTAAAGTTCTATCCACAAAATATAAAGGAGGATTTCTTGAACTCTGTGAATCGGTTAGATTTGATGCAAGTAGTGTTGTAGAGAAGTTGCCAGAGGAATTTAAATACTTTGACGATAGATTTACATACAAGGGACACGAGGTATATTTTTATAAAAAAGCACAAGAATCTGTAAGCTTAATTAGTGAATATTATTTAAATAAAAGTCAAAATCTCTTTCTAAACATCAATTCTTTAACTGCAAGTTCTGACTATAAACTCCCACAAATATTAATCTCAGTAGGTGTTTTAAAAATATCAGATAACTTAAGAGTGAAATTAAATTCACAACATATTTTTGTTGATACTGATGAGGAAATAATTGAAATAAGAGCTTTGACTATATTAGCCGTAGAATTGATTGCAAAAAAGACCAATCTTACGCCAACGATTATTAGTAATAGATTGTGGAACCTATCTCAAGATAAAACGGAGATAAATATTGCTTATCCCAAAATTGCCAGCAGTTTGATTTAGTATTTCTCCTTACAGATAGGCATTTCTGCCTCTTTCCAATTAAAAATGACATTTAGGCTGGACATGCGAAAATATTTATGATAATATTCTACATAACACACAATGTATGTCATATATTAATAAGGTATAAAAAAAGTCGCTAGTTCTACTTTTGCGGGTGAAACTAACGACTAATGATTGTAAGTCCTTGGTGGTTTTTTAACGCCTCCCTTTTCTTACAAGTATATTATATCAAAATATAAGATTATTTGTCAATCTCTGGTAACAATAAATGGAAACAGAAGTCATAGAAATAACAAAGGAAGATTTAAGACAATATTACAAGACTTCGAGTAATCGATGTAAAGTTCGTCTTGTAAGGTCAAAAATATACAACTCTATGCCTAGAAATATTAAAGAGGAATTTAAAACGAAAGTTAATGATCTTAAAGAGCTTAGCTTTGGAGTTTTTATTATTAAGGCTAAAGATGGAAGCGAAAACTTAAATCAATTTCTTGCAAGATTCTTATTCCAACTGATTGATTCAGAGGATATAAGTCCTGAGATTACTTAATTTATTAAATTATCACTTATGAAAATAGCATTCGATATAAACGGAACTTTAAAGAGAATTGATGCTGAAGAGACTAAGACAATGATTAATTTTCTTAAAATTCTAAAGAAAGCAGGACATTTTATTATTGTTTGGTCGGGAGATGAAGTTTCGAAGATCAGTGAATTTATCTCAAAAAACGAATTAGGTGAGTATGTTGATCAAGCTTGCAACAAGTTAGATATTGATCCAAAGAATATGCCCGATATTGCATTTGATGATAGTGAATTTGCGTATCTAGCTAAGAAAGTCACAATAAAAGTATGAATTTAAAATAGTTGAGATTTGTATCATAATACAATGTCGAAAAGAAGCTTAAATGCTATAAATACATCAAAATTTTTGATTAGCAAATAGAAATTATTTAATTAATATATGGATAGAAAAGTTTTAAAAGAAGAAATAGACAGAGTTGAAACTGAGCCTGATCTTTACGAGGAATTAGTTCATTCTAATCTTTTTATAATTGGGGGAGTTGCAACTGGTAAGACTGAGTTAATGCAGACTTTACAACGCGAATTACCATATCTAGCAGTTGATGCTGGTAAGCTTTTCAGACTTGCAACATACTTAATACTCTCTGATACCGATATTGATCCAATTAACCCGGATTTAGAGCTTGTTTCGGAAGGAAATGTAATTGAAATTGAGAGAATACATAATGCAATCTTAGCCAAAACCAGATATCTGGAATCTAATATCATAAATCAAGCTAGATTCAAGAAACTAGAAGGGGGATCGCTAGAGTTCCTATACAAAGGTGAGAAAATTGAAGAGGAGCTTGATTCCCTTGGTGTAAATAGTTTAGTGTCAATAGTTGCAAAGTCAGCGAAGATTAGAGAAATAATATGGAAATGGATTAACAAATTTGCATTTGACAATGGAGGGGTAATCATAACAGGTCATAATCTAAGGGAGACCGACACTACTGATTTTAATGTCATACATTTAACTGTAAATCCTGAGATTGCTGGGCAAAGATTAATGCAACGAAGTGGTGCTTATGAAACGCTGGAAAGTGCAGTAGGAAGTGTAGTTGTAAGAGATAGAGCTGATGGACTTGAAAAAACAGAGTCTATCTTAGGATGGGTTGAAGGACTAACAGAAATAGATACTTCAGCATTGGGTTTAGAAGAAGTAGCAGTGAAAGTGGTTTTAGAGCTTGAAAGGAAACTCAGAAGAAAGGCGTATATGCGAAAGCACTTCGAGAGTACTGCAATACAAAGATCTGACTTTCACTGGATCCTAAACCCTATTATGTCCTCAGCTCGTACAAGAATTAATGAATTAATTCATTTAGAAGACTTACCTGATTCAATTCCTAGATTTGATCTATTAATGCAATGTCTAATGCATTTACCGTCTTATGAATTAGGCGAAGTTACAGATGGCAAAATTGATCCGCTAGATCTAACTGAACAGTTAACTCTTAGGTCAACTGATTTATCTTCTACATTTTCAAATCTGCAAATAAATGATGAGTTAATGAGAAAGATTATTCGCGAACAAACGGAGAGATTGCTGGGTATTTTTGATTTAACCAATCCAGATATATCCACTTCAGATAAACCCTACTTCCCAGAATTAGCTGAAAGAGCAGTTTTAAATAAAAATTCTAGCTATTACGAGGATGGTGAAGTGTTTAGGCACTTAATAATCCCACTTGGTGATACTCGTCATACTCTGAGATTTAAGCCTGTATCTTCAAGTACTGGGCTAGATTATGCACATCGACTGCATTATCTACACTCCAGTAGACATGACGAATTCCTTGGATTTGGTGCCTATATTGATGACATGCCTTATCCAATAGCTTGGGTATCTTACTCTAAACATGACAGACCTTATAAAAGGGAGTTATTTGAACATTTAGGGTTAGAATCACATAATATACTTGAAATGACTAGAGCATGGAATGCAACATGGAGTCCGAAAAATACTATGAGTACTTTATTTAGTTATTCAATAAAAGAAATGCGTAGGTTTTGGGATCAAATGAGGCTAGGAAACGTTACAGATAAATCTTTAGTAGGAATATCTACAACTATAAATCCTAATCTGGGGTTTACAGGTAGCTCCTTTTCTGGATCTAGCTTTAGTACTGTTGCATTACGACCTGCAACACTTACATACTATCAAGATCCTGTCTCAGGGCAAGCAAGATATGTAACACGAAGAGAAATAAAAAGCTTAAGAGACTCGCTAGCAACAGGTGGAGTTTTTGATGCTAAAATACCGCAACTGCCTTTAAATGAAATGTTGCAAGTTTTTGATACTAAGAAGCAAGTAGCAGTTGAACGTGGTAAGATTTATCGGATTGACCCACAAAGTTATCTTGAAGCCTAATTTTATTTTTTATATTTTAGTAATGCATATATTAATTGCAACACAAAACTTAGATAAGTTTAGAATAATTTCAGGTATGTTGAAGAAATGTGAATTGGAGGACAGCATCTTCAAGAATTTGAAGGATTTAAATGTTTCATCTCAATCCGAAGAAAGTGGAACTTTAATCAATAGAGCAAATTTAAAAGCTAGTTTTGCACAAAAAAATGTGGATATAGCGAATAATATCGATCTCTTTATTGGTGTAGACGATGGCATGAAGTTTAAAGGAAACGAGACAAATGTAGATTCTAAAATTGTAACTGAAAATATACTTACAAACAATCTACTTGAAATAGGTGAGCTTTTGATAATAGTAAGAGCATTTTCTTTTATCGACAAAGAAGGTAAAACAATTGACGAATTTGAAACAGAAATACCTTTCAAATTCATAGGTAATTCTAAAAATATAAGGTCTGAAGAAACCAAGTACCCCTTAAGTCATGTTTTATCTACTGTTAGAAATGACGAGGCAATTGTAGCTATGGATGAAAATGATTCATTAGAATATTATTTGGAATTTTCAAGAGATAGAATTTTAAAAGCACTAACAAAAATTAATATTAATTAAATGCAACAAACAGACATATTAGCTCAACAAACTATAGACGACGCTTTAGTCTCGCCTAATAATGATCAAGAGCTTAAAATTTTACAAATAACAAGAGTACTGCTAGATCAATATTCCTTTGTAGAGTTTCAAACATACCCTAGACCTAGCCACCCTGAATTAGAAAAACGTAGCGAGGTCTATTTTACCATGGTTGCTATATTGATTTCTTTAAGAACAACTCTGGAAAATGAGACTCTAGCAGTTAATGCATTTATGGATAAATTTCACTCTGCTGAAGAAGTCTTAGAAGCATCTATAGATGATATAGCCGAAATAATACATGTAGCAGGGATGCCTATAAAGAAAGCAACTGCAATATCAAAGGCGACTAAGTATGTTTTAGAGGTTTTAAATGGAGATTGGGAGCAATTCAGAGATATGAGTATTGAGGAAGCTCGAAATCAAATTATGCTTATACCTGGAATCGGCCCAAAAGCGGCAGATTGCATACTTGAGCTAGGTTTAGATTTACCTACTATAGTAATTGATGTAAATATGCTCAGAGTAATATCAAGAATATTTGGTACATCTTGGGCAGAGAAACCTGATCTATCAAACAAAGATCAACTAGAGGCTTCCAAAAGACTTATAGAAGATTTCCTTCGCAAAGATGGATTCATATACCAAATTGTTCATACAATGATGCTTTTACATGGAAAAAATACGTGTAAATCTAACCCTCAGTGTAATAGATGTACATTAAGAAATCAGTGTCTTTATTACCAGAGTCTTGACAAACCACGCAATCAAGAATTGCCATTATTTGAAGGATAAACATGAAATACGAAAGAGTACTTGTTATCGGATCTATAGGAAAAATAACTGCTTACGATCTTAAAATGGATAAAGCATCATACGATGGTACAACTGAATTATCAGGTCTAAGATCCTACAGATATTATGGAGGTACTGGATTAACAATAGCAATGACATTAAGAAAATTATCATCATTCTCAACACACTTATGGACAATAATAGGTAGTGATCATAATGAATTTGGAGATATTTTAAGAATTGCTGGCATATCACAAGTTAATGAGAATTATCTTACAGTACAAACTGCTAGTGGAAGAGTGCTTAACTTTAATAATGGAGAACAACAATGGCTTGAATTCGGTGAATCACTCGAAGGGTTTGTTCCAGATATAGATTTAACCTCTATAGATAGAACCACTTCACTTGCAGTTCTGGCTCCTATATATTATCCAGTTTTTATTCAGGCACAAGAAAAGTTAATAAATGCAGAAATACCATTCATGTATGATCCAGGTATGCTAGTACATCTTTTGGATAATGAAGTGATACTCGAAGGAATCGAAAAAGCTAAGATAGTTATTGCAAATGAGTCAGAATGGAGATTGATTAAAGAAAGAGTAGGCATAACACCTCTTGATCTTAGTTTGCAAGGTACATTGTGCATAAGGACACTCAGTCACAAAGGAACTGAGCTATTCCAGGAAGGAGAAGCCAAATTTTTTAGCACTTTTCCTGCCGAATCAATCGACGCTACCGGTGCAGGGGATAACTGGAGAGGTGCTTTTATTGCAAGTATAACAAGCCAGAAGACTTTAGAACAATCAGTTGAGATTGCAAATGCAGTTGCGAGTATAAGCGTTGGATATGTAGGAGCTTTTGAATTTGTTCTCGATGAAGACGAAGTCAACCAAAGGTTAGAATTTATTCAAAGCCAAAGTGATAACAGAAAACTTAGATGAGGTAATGACAGTTCTTATTTAATATCAATCACAATTTGCAATTGTCTAAGCTATTGCAATTAATCCCTCTGGCATACCTACAAAACTCTTTGTTGTATGGTAAAATTGGTCTGCAATCTTATTTGAGATAGAACTCGAAAAGGTTCGAACGTCGTCCCATAAGCGACCCCAAATTAAATTGTTAATTATAAAAAAATGTATAGATATGACCCTGAAGAAGAAGCTTTGGATAATAAAGCTATAACCCCTGAAGACTATGAGGAATACATAAAATTAAGAAGTAGTGAAATACTAAGTCAAGAAAGCTTTGCAAGACTAGATGAGTTGAGGAGTAAGATAGAGAATAGAGGAAGATCTAATACACGAAGATATCCAGAAGATAGTGATGAAGACTGGAGACTATCACACTTATCAGACATTTATAATATGATTCAGAATGGTGAAATGACTGAAGGTAAAGCAAGGGCAATACTTGATGGGATTGGAAGAGAAAATTAGAAGAGCCGTAAGTTAATCATTATTTTAATTGAAATAATAAATCTTGATTAAGTTTACTTGCTGGGTATATACCTTCTATAGATCTTAAGAATCCTTTTGACTCATAAACTTCATCAGCTACAAACAAATAAACACCATGAGCTCTAATTGACCTAGCAATATTCTCTCGTAGATCTGTACCAAGAGTTATTTCTATCATTACATCTAGTTTAGACATGTGAGAGGTTTTTATAAACTGTTTATATCTTTCTCTCAGCGTTCTTTTGGCACTTATACCATAGTTTCTACCTTTATATAAGAAGAAAAAGTCAAATTCAGTGGAAGAATCATTTTCATCATGAGATTTCCTAATATCTTCATTTGGGATACCCATAGCTATTAAAACATTCTTTATCCTATCCTCATAACTTGCACCTGCAGTGCTTGTTATTGACTGGTTAATACTCTCTGAAAACAATAACATAAAAATCTGGTTCGGCTCTACACCCTTCAATAATAAAGACTTGTAGGATTTAATAAGACTTGATATAAACAAGGTAGAGCTTTGAGAGATAAAATTACTATCCTTCTTGTCTAACTTTTCAAAAAACATTAATGAGAGGAGTGCACCACTAATTCTTGTTGCATAGGCAACTTGGGTCGAGACCTTATCATAAGCTAAAGATAACTGGTTTAAGCCTATTAACTCCTGAGCTTTTATAGTTTGTGTAATTTTGGCTTCTTGCAAAAGCAAATCTTTTATAAGATTTAAATTTAAAGCAAATATAAATATATCTAATGTTTTATTGTTTATTTCAGCTATAACACCTGAGATTGCTGATAGATCATCTCTTTTAATGTTTTCCTCAATATGAGAGTAGAACAATTCCTTAAGCACTTCAGCATCTGAATCAATATTGGAGAAGTAAACAGCTAGTATCCCGTTTGTTTGATTATCTGTTAATCTTGATTGAGTAATCTTTTTCAGAAAGTTATAGAAAGTTAAATTGATATCAAATATGTCATTAGATATATTAAGCTTATTTACTTTCATTATTTAAATTATACCGATCTAATGTATTAATAATTTGATTAGCCAAAGCTTTAATCACAGGGATTGCAACACTATTTCCAAACTGTTTATATGCTTGAGTATCACTAACAACTATCTTAAAATCTTCAGGGAAACCTTGAAGTCTAGCAGCTTCTCTTGGAGTTATTTTTCTAGGATTCATACCTTCTTGTTTTATAAGTATTTCAGATCCATCTTTATAATACCTCGCAGACATAGTACTTGTATATACCGATTCATTATCAAAAAGTGAATATCCAAATCCATTGCCTTTTGCCGCATGTGCTAATTTTCTTCTTTTATGCCCAGCCCATAATTTATCTGAAATTGTATATTTAATATCAACATCTTTTTCAAGAATATCACCTAGCCTTGTAGGTAATTTAGGCTCCGCAGGAAATTTAAAATCAACATCATCTTTAAATCCTATTATATAAATTCTGGATCTGTTTTGCGGTACTCCAAAATCTCTGGCATTAAGAACTTGAGAGAAAACCTTATAACCCATTTCTTCAAGGGTTGCTTTGATAACTTTAAATGTATTTCCTTTATCGTGACTTGCAAGATTTTTTACATTTTCTAGAAAAACTACTGAAGGATTATGATATTTAATAATTTTAGCAATATCAAAAAAAAGAGTACCTCTAGTATCTTCAAACCCTTTTTTCTTTCCAGCCATTGAAAAAGGTTGGCAAGGGAAACCAGCTAAAAGAATATCAAACTTAGGAATCTCAACTGGATCTATTTTTGTTATATCACCATAAGGAATCTCTCTAAAATTTGCTTCATAAGTTTTTTGAGCAGCCAAATCCCATTCAGAAGTAAATACACATTCACCTCCTACACTTTCAAACCCAATCCTTATACCTCCAATTCCCGCAAATAGGTCTATAAATCTAAATTTTCCCAATTTAGGGCTTTGTTCTTCAATTGATGAAAACAAATCTTGTATAATATTTTTATTACGAATTTTAACAGAGTCTTTAGGTTCCATTGACAACTAAGTTTTAAATAAATACTAATTAATATACTACGGGTATGCCTATTTTCTCAAACATCACTTATAAGTTATCTTTATATTTCTTGAAATTGAAATTTAACTATTAATTACTTTATAGTAAGAATATGTGGTAAGACATAAAGGCTTACTTTCTCTACAGAATTTAGTAAAATCTCAGTTTATCCATAATAACTTTTTACTTGTATTGCAATACAATGCTTTTAAAAAAAATAATTGTTATAATTTGAGACTTTACTACTTAGTACATTATTTATACATTTAAGATTATATGGATTTTTTATTGATAACTGCCGCAGGGATAATATTAATAATATTAATTAGATCTATTTTCAATCTAAAACAGCTATTAGATAACATTAAGTGGATAACAAGTTATAAGTTACAATTAGAACATGTGGATTCAAAGAGATTTATAATCTGCATCCCTATGCTAAGAGAGCAAAGAGTTATTGAAGATACAATCAAATACTTTTCGGAACTGCATTATAAAAGTAATTTATTTCAAATAGTAGTAATAACAACTCAACGGGAGGTATTTGAGAAAGAACAAAATAAAGCAAGATTGAGTAATCTAGTAATTGATCTATCTCTGGATTTACCATTAGAAGAGTTTAAAGAAAGGTACCTAGGTATATTTGATTCTAAACAATTGGAGGATATTTGGGAAAATTTTAGTGGACACGATTATAATAAAGTCTATAGAAAAATAGAAAAATTATATGATAAAAATAAAACTACCTATGAAATAGCATTACTCACAGCCGAGGAGACTAATAGGCGTTTAGGGGAAACTAAAGTGAAGGTTATAAATTATCCAGAAGTTAAAGGAAGTGTTGCACATCAATTGAACTATTTTATACAATCGCTAAGAAAGGAGGAAAATAATAATACATATATAGGGATATATAATGCAGATTCAAGACCTAATAAAAAAATCTTATCAGCAGTAGACCAGCAAATAAAACATCTTAAAACTACTCAAGGAAAGAATCCAAATATTCTACAACAAAGTTCGTTACTATTATTAAACTTCGATAATTTTAAGGAAAGTTTTTCAGGATATTTCCTTAAGGCCGCTGCACTATTTCAAAGTAAATGGATACTTATTCATGAGATTTCAAGATTAAGAGAGCAATCAACACAGCAATTTGAAAAAGATAAAAAATTTTTTAATACAATATTAAAGACTAAAGTTAGTCATTGTATAGGACATGGGTTGTTTTTAAAACTCGAGTATGCTTTAGCAACTCCTTTTCCGACAAATACTGTCATAGAGGATATACCCTATGGTTTTATTGCATGTTGCAAAAGAGAAAGGATCAATCCCATACCCCTATTGGAAGACTCAGAGAGTCCTGAAACAGTTAAATCGCTATTCAACCAAAAGAAAATGTGGTTTACTGGCTATTTAGATTATTTCAGAATTAGAAAAGAAATTATAAATAAAGGAGTATATTTTTCTAAATTAGAGGTAAATATATTGGCATTTAAAGCTGTGTTTACTGGGGTAATTTGGTTTCTTCAGTCAGTTATATTTATCACTCCATTGTTATTGCTAGCAGTAAATTTTAATATACCTATACTTTTTCTATATATAATGAGTATAGTTTTATATATTGGAGTCCCATATTTTGTAATACTATCAAATATTGAAAGACTCAACATATCACTTAATCCATTGTTAAATTTAAATCTATTAAAAGCAATTATACTTAGTTTTATGGGTGTAATAGTCAATTATACGCATTCCTTTGGTCCAATAAATGCTTCGGCTGATTATTTAAAGATAGTTTTGAAGGGAGGAGAGTTTAAAAGAATAAAAACTGAACGATAATTATAAATATTTTAATATGAATCTAATTTCAATAGAAGGAGCAAGCTTTTCTGGAAAGACAACACTTTTAAATTATTTGAAAAATAAAAAAGATGTATTCATCATCCATGAATATGCTAATTACATAGGAGGACATAAAAATTTCCCTGTATTTCCTCCAAGATCAACCAAAGAAGCAATTAAATCTGTAGATTTTTTTATTAGTATTGAAGAAAAAAGAGCCAATACTATAAATAAACTATTAGCTAGCAAACCTGATATAGTATTTGTTTCTGAACGATGTCCGTATTCTTTTAGTTTATTTCAAAAATATGTACATGAAAAGCTTACTGGTAGTCCTTCTTGTTATGAATATTGTGTTGAAGAAATTAAGAAAAAGACTATTAGTAATGAAATTTACTTGCCTAATAAAATTGTTTATTTATTTCCTGACGAGAATAGTTTTTATTTAAGAGTCAAGAAGAGGGGTAAAGTTTCTTTTGATTTTATGAATCAATACGAATTTAGCACTTATGCAAAAGATTATTTCACTAATGAAGTAAAAAAAGCATATGATGATAATTCTTTTTATATTATTAATACAACTAATAATACTCAAGATGAACAATTTGATGAAATATGGAGACATATAATAAAAATTTAAATTTTTAATAAAAAATGATGAAAACATTTAGAGAACTAATTTTAAATCATAACAATGACTATAGGCCTTTTTTTCAAAATCCTGACTTAAATTCTACCATTAGCGTATCAGTGATAATTCCTTATTATTGTACAGGTAGGAATATTAAAAATATCATAAGAAATGTCTATAAATCTTTAGAATACTCCAAAGTTCATTTTAAGAATTTAAAATATGAAATTATAATAGTTGATGATGGTTCTCCAATAAACAAGTTAGAAGAGTTTATCAATAAAGAGTCTTATAATGATTTAAAGATCATAAAACTAAATAAAAATCAAGGAAGAGCGAAAGCTAGAAACATTGGGATTAAACAAAGTTCTTATAAATATCTTTTCTTTTTAGATTCAGATATATTGTTGCCATTAAACGCTATATGCTCTCATTTAACTACTGTAGTTGGATTAGAAAAATCAAATAAAAAATGTATTACCCTTTCTCTTTTTGAATACAGTGATTTGAATGATAAAAGACTAACGAAAGAACGATTATTAGTCAAAAGTATAAAAACAAATGATTGGAGAACAAGTTGTAAATATACTAAAGAATGGATTGGATGTTCTAATGATTTAAATTTTATAGATAAGAGTTATTGTTTACTAAACCAAACAAATAACTTTAGTACTTGGAAAGGTAATATAGGTCCATGGATTTTACCTAATATTGTTTTAGGAGGATTCTTCACTGCTATTAGAAGTGATGTTATAGAAGTTGGAATGTTTAACAAAGAATTCACAAAATATGCATTTGAGGAAATAGCATTAGCTACTAAGTTAATAGCTTTAAAGAAGTATTTTGTAGTGCCAATATTAGAAGCTCCTTGTATACATATTTCAGATGATCAAGTGAATCTCAGCCATGAAGTTAAAATGAAATATTTCAGGAAAAATCATAAAAAGTTTTTTAATGTTTTTCTAAACACTTATGTCAAATAGCCATATTCCAGATTCAAAAATTGAGAGTATAGAAGAAGAATTCCAGGAATTAGGTGGATACGATTTCTTAAAAGCAAATCCTTATCGAAGATTACAAATCTGCCAATTTATATTAGGACAAACTGCTGAAACTTCAGATTTAAGCTCACTTGAATACTCCAACAGGTTTGGAATGATAGTCATTAAGCCAGAAGCATTGATCTTAAGTTCTATAATCTTGGATTTTTTAGTCCAAGTATTAGGTGTTAAGATACTAATAAATGCACACTCCAAAATTAGCTTCCAAAAATTTTGGCAACTCTATGGAAGTTCCTTTTTAAAGATAAAAGTTGATATAGGGAAAGTTATACCATCCCTAATGTATAACTTTAAAACTACTGGAGTAAATACAATAATATTTGAACACCCTCCCTTAATTAACTATTATAAATTTTTAAATTTATTACGTAAGGTTCCCAATCTATCCAATCCTTATGATCCTCAATCATTACTAAAAGATGGGATTATTGGATCAGGAAGTATTGTAGAAGAAGGAAACCTCAGGGAGTTAATACAAAAAGCGTATAATGAGTTTGGGTTAGGGGATTTTACTTATCCTTATTGGAGGGCACTTGATATAACAGGTGAGATCTGCGACTCTGCTAGCACATTAGACCCTAGAATTGTTTTTAATGGAGTTCATTCTCCATCTTGTTCAGCTAGAGTTTATGAGCATGCAGCTATTACTTTAAACGAAGCTGAGTTCACACGGTTTCAAGATGTTGCCTCTGGAGAATCATAATTTAGTAATTTGTTCATGAATGAAGTAACTTTAAATATCGTATTTCATAAACTTGTCCTGAATGAGAAGGAATGTATTACGGAGTTTATCTTAAACATTGATAAAGCCACAGAGATAATTACAAGAATACAAGAGAGGAAATACGCAGGACAAACTAAATTCTCTAAATTAAAAATATATTTTGATGATGGAGACAATTCGTTTATGAATATATTTTTTAATAATATAAAAGAGCTGTCTTTAGAGAATAAAGATATTAAGCTAGCTATTGTAACAGATCAAGTAGGTCATAAAGGGCATTTATCTCTGAAACAATTGAAGTATCTGAAGGAAAAGAATATTAATATCACATCTCATGGAGTATCACATGCCGCACTAGCAATTTATAATAATGGTGAGATTTTAGATACTCCAAAAGGTGGTGTTTATCGTAATATGACAAGAGGAAGATTGAATCAACTAAGTGAGGAAGAAGTATGGTATCAATTATTTGAATCAAGGGATTGGTTAGAGAAGCATGTAGGGAGTATTGATGAATTTGTACTACCCTATGGGACATATAATGAAAGTACAGTTAGAATTTTTAATAGACTTTCAAAGTATAACTTTTTATCAACATGTGATAATTACCTTGATTCGGGTAAAAATTTAAGACCTAGATATCTTATAACCAATAGCAAAAGTTGTGCTGAAATTATTGATGAAATTTGCTTATTAGATCTAAATTAATAGTAACTAAAATATCTATGTATTTTCTAGTCTTACCCTATTAAGAAAAGTACCTACTCTTTGAAATTGATTTCCGGCCTCATTTATAAACAAAGGATAATGCCTACCAGGTATAATAATAGGCACATTCGCAAAACCTCCAACTCTCTGGGTTATTTCTTGATCATTGCCTAAAACAGAGTCTCCTATTGAAATAACATTGTCTTCTATACAACCAATCCTTCTAGAAATATATGAAACTGCCCTTCCCTTATTTACACCAATAGCATTTATTTCTATTGATCTACCTGTTGTAGTGGCATTTAGTGGCATACCGTTTCTAATAAATAATTTATTTAATACTTGAACTATAGTTAATAATGAATAATTTCTCCCATATATTTGATGATAAACTTCTACTAATCTATCATCTAGACATACTAAATATTCGGGATTAATTCCAAATGAAAAAGTAAAATCGTTGATTGAAACAGACCTCTTTTTTAATACTGGAACTCCATTAGTATCTAATTGAGTTAACTGTATTTCCCTTAAGTTGAGTAGAACACTCAAAGCGTCCAATCCTCTTATTGCTTCTTGTAATGCATTAGGGCTAATTGGGAGAGATTCAATTACATTATTAGTGGCAATGTCAACAGAAAAGCTACCATTATCCGAATAGACTGTTAAGTCGCCTTCTTTCAATAAGATTCCTCTTTCACTTAAAAGTGCTAAAAGGAAATTCAAAATTACTTTCTGTGTAGTAGTAAAAGATCTTCCTGTTGCGAAAGCTAAGGGGATTCTCTCATTTGGGTTTAATAATGTTCGATTAATTAGTGTGTTAAACACCACTTGATTTATTGATCCATTCTCCAATACTACTCCATCTAAATCAGTAACAAGAGCATTGTATTTATATCTATCAATAGTATATTCATATCTTTGAGCGTTTTCCTTTAAGCTGTTAATTACAAATTCTGTTTGTATTTCACTAATAAAAATATCAGTACTTCTACCATCTATATTTTTACTATTATTAATCTTATCCAATATCGAACATGCAGCATACTATATTATCAAACTTGTTTATACCATATATTTGTAAATCTAGCTTCAAATATAGTAATTATTTACGTTTGATTATGCTAAAATCTATTGTCTAAATTTATAACCTGATATATGGATAAAGGAAAAATCAAAGAATTAGTACAGTCCCACTTTAAAGACATTGAAGAATGGGGAGGGGGTAAGAATTATAGAACTTACCATAGTTTTGCTATTGCAGATATCTGTGATCGTATAGCGAAAGAAGAGCAAATAAAGGTTGATGAAGATGCTTTGTTTTTAGCTTCTGTTTCTCATGATCTTAGAAAAGATGAGGTAGTTTTTTGTGGATTAGTTATTTATAAATTGGAGAGGTATAAGGAAATAGATGTCATAACGTCAGAGTACTTGGGGAATTTTTATAAAGAATTAAATTTAGATATTGATTTATTAGATAAGGCTGCTAGAATTGTTACAGAAAAAGATAATGGACATCCTGAATATATTGAAAGTTCTATATTATTTGATGCAGATGAATTAGTAAATTTTGGACATGCAGGGGTTTGGAGACATTTTAGTTTTCAGGGATATCTAAAAAATACTATGTTAGATGCAATGAATAACTGGTTTAGATCTGGAAAAGATAGTCAATTAGAAGTAATGCGTAATTTGAAATTTGACTTTTCTAAAAAACTTGCAAAACAACGTATAGAAAGGTGTGATAAGTTTTATACTTTACTTAAACAAGAGGTTGAATGTAGAGATTAATCATATATTAGATGTATTGTCCCCCAAATATTTAAGTAGAGATAATATGTTCGCTAGAATAATAAAGCATAATTTGAATAAAAATTATCTATAACTTTATGAATAAGGGAGTTTCTATTACCAATCAAATAGAAGAACAACAAAACTCAGACATAAGGGTCTATTCAGTTAAAAATACATCAGTTCCTATTGAACTTATCAATGACAGTATCGTAAGGGTTGAAGATGCATGCCAAAGGATTTCAACAGAGCCATTAATCATATTAAGGATTTTACTTGTAGCTTTTGAATTAGGATATCAAATAGAATCTAAAACATTAGATGCATGCCTATCTTACGTTACTCAGATACATGTTAGTGAAGCTAGATCAGAATTGAGAGAAATCAAAATAATGGATCCTTTTAGCAGGCAGGCATTCATAGCTTACATTTATAGAATTGGGATAGGGGAGCAAATCATAAGTTTGTTAAGAACTGAAGGTATAGAATTAATTACATCTAACAAGGATTTATCTAGGTATATAACTGCACTGAGAGATTTCTTAGGGTTCTCATCATTTTATGTTTATGGCGGAGCACTGAGAGATGCTGCATTAGAACTGAGCATAAATGACGTTGATGTAAAAGTGATAATGTCACCTAACGACTTTGTTGCCTTACTAGAAAACAAAGGGTATAAGGAAATCCCGGAAGATCAAGTCATAAGCAAAGATCAATATTCATTTAATAGAACCTTTAATGGCGTTCGTTTTATGGTTGGTGAGATAACTTATGATTTCACATTTCTTCAAGATCTAAATCTAGATTCTTGGTATGAAAAGCGTGATCTAAATTGTAATGCTCTCATATTCGATGTTTCGAATGGGACTGTACTGAATAGCGAACTTTTAGAAATGGTTGTTTTGGGTATTTTGGAATTGTGTGTTCGTACAAGGAACAGATCTTTAATTTCAATTTATTTTATTAGTTTTTTTAAACAAGTTTCGCGAAGAAAAGGCCTTATTTTAGATCAGCAGAGCTTAGATTTACTTGAAAGTAATACTTCACGTATTATAGAACAGCTCAAAGGTAACCCCCTAATTTTATCTCTTGCTAGAAGTATCATAGGGAAAGAGAATTCATCGCAATCTATTGAAATAATAAAGTCATTTCCCGAGGGTAGTGATTTGTTAAGTTTAATTGAAGTTTAATAATTTAATTATTGTCCTAATAATCTTTTAATATAAACTCTTCTGAGTTGCTTTAAACTCTTTGTCATTGGATAAATATCTACAGCGGTTTCGAAATCAGGATAAAATAAATTAGTAACGTAATTTCTTTCTGGTAATTTTCCCCTCTTATATCTGTTCATTATTTGTATTAAACCGAGTTCAGCTACAGACAAGTTAATGCTTTTTGGTAAAAATTCAGCTAGTATTGCAATTGAAGTTTCAAATGTATATCCAGAATTTACATTGTCATCCATAACAAGTATTCTTTTACCTGGAATAATTCTCCTTAGAATTTGCATATTAACATGTGTTTGAATTGATTTTCTTGAATATACAGATATAGGAAGAAAATATAACTCAGGATTAGTATTGTTAATGACCTCGTTCATTAACTGTGCACAAATTGCAATCTGAACTCCCCCACTTGTAATTCCAATTATTGATTCAATAGTTCTAAATCTTGTAGCTACTGCATTTGCATGCATAAGAATTTTGTATGGATGATCAATTTCAAATAATTTAAATTGATTTTCTTGAAGTATTCCTTTCGATGACATTACATTGAATATTAATCTTATTTCCCTACATATTTTATCTATTCTTGATAAATCTAATATCTCTAGATGTCTTCCTAGTAAGACATTATATAATTGCCTAGTAAAAATAATTAAGCAGTAGTCTATAAAATCCTTTACATAAGAATGTGTATCACCATCGATTGAATGCTCTGTTCCTATAAGAACAGTGGATAGTGTCAAAAAATGACCCTTTAAGTAGTCAAGTATACCTACAAATGCTTGGAAGTTATCTTCAGTCCTTTCTAATTGAAGAAACTGTTCTAAGGATATAAGCAATGAAAATATATCATCAAAAATGATATCAAGTTTTTCCTGGACTGATGGGTATTTGTGATCAAGTGAAACATAATATGATGGCCCTCTTAACTCTACTCTTTCTCGAAAGATTCGATGATGAATACTATCACTAAAAAAATCCTTACCACTCCTCAAACCTATAAAATCATAATTTGTCATTCTTTGTACACCAGTAATAGGTTCAATTTCATCAGTCTTACGATATCTTATAGAAGGAAAATTTCCCCAAATATTATCTGACGATAGAAAATCTAAATTATTTCGTTCAAATTGTTCAAATCTTGTTGAATTAAATGCTTCTAACATTTGTGTGATACTGATATCATTTGCATTCAAACAATAAGAATCATTGAAGCTTTCCCAATCATCTATAAATGGACCACTGTTGTTAGCATTTGTTTCAATTCTAATTAGGTTTTGCATAAATTAACATATTATTAGGCTAGATATCATTTATAAGAGTCTTTATTAAAAGTTCTATCTGATTAGGGCTTTTTACATATACACCTTTAAATCCATAGTGCTCAGCTGGAATAATATCTTTACCTACTTCATCACCAACTGAGTACTTCTCGAAATCCTTATGCTCTAAAGCAATCTTTTTAAAAATCTCTTCCTTGTTATTAAAATCATTTGCTGTATAGATTTCATAAAAAACATCCTTAATATTTAGCCTATCTAGTACTTTTTCAGCCCATACTAGAGGAGAATAAGTTAAAAGAATTAATTTAAAATCTTTGCTTTTTAAGTTGTAAAGAAAATTAATAATAGATTCCTCTCTTTTTACATATTTATTTACGTCAATTTGTCCGAAAGCTTCGTGAAAAAAGTCCTCTTTTTTAACACCGTATTTACTCACATAATACTCAAAATATACTTGATATTCTTTTGATTCAGCATGTTTTATTATCTTCAAAATCTTTCGCCTTGAAATTTTTCTCTTCTCTCTTGCTAAAATAAATTTATGAATATTTGATTTTACTTCAAGATGATAGTAACTATTATAGAATTGATTAACTCCTTTACTATGTTTATATGAGTAAAGTGTACCATCCATGTCAAAAATTAAAATCCTTTTGTTCATTGTATATTTAAATATTATAGTAAAAACATAATGGCCACTTTTTTATTATGTAATCATGTAAATTAATACCTGTTTTGGAACTATAAAAGAATTCAATCAAGATCTGTGGTTGATTACTACTGGTTAACCTTATGATTAACTCATGGCTCAGTAACCTAAGTATCATTTCAGTACTAATTTAAATATAAATACTTTCTTGTTCTTTCAATTATGCTTTCATAGGGGAAAGAGTCTATAACATTGAGACCTAGCTTCTTTGCCTGCTTTGAAATTCTTAAAGCATTCTGAAATTCAAATTCTAAAATCTTATCGAGCATTATTTTATCATTTGGAATATCTCGAGCTCTTTTTAAGTGATTCTTCTTGTATTCGTCAAACAAATCAATGTTTAAGAATACTTCATAGATATTACTGTATTTCTTTTTCAGCTCAACAACAAAGAGAGGGTCAATATCTACACCTTCTATAACAATAGATTCATTGATTACTTGGTGATGAGCGATTATTATCTTTAAGCCTTTAGATACTTGACTGGCAATCTTTGCATGGGTTTTAACTAGATTTTCTACAGAAGAATTCAAGACAAATTCACTGTCTCGTAATCTATTAATTTTTCGTTTACTAGAGGAGATTGACTGCATTGCGATTCTTACATCATCAGCATAAATCCTAAGCAGCTTATACTCCTCTGAAAAATATTTTGCAAGTGTTGACTTTCCTACTCCACTTCCTCCCCCAATCAGTATTATATAATTTTTCATAGATCAGATTATATCAAGTTTAATAAATATATTGGACACTTTATAGGTTTTTTTTCTAGGTAGTTTATATCAAAGTTAAGAATGTATAACAATGTATTGTAATACAAAATACTGTGTTTTTATGAAGATCAGAGATCTACTTAAACTAAAAGATTGGATAGAGTAGAATCACAATAAAACTTAGGGCGATAAGTATTTTATGATAAAGATATATGTAACATTGTTCCTATATATAATCCGCTTGTGGGTTCAAGAACAGGTTTAACAACTGACCCCATCTTAGAATCACATTATTCCCTATTTAATTAAACTCATTCAAATATTGTATTTCAACAAAATTATTTGTAGAATCAGCTATAATTCACTAGGTATTATCAAACATGCAACAAACAGAAAAACAAATATCTAAAAAAATGCTTTTAATCATAGGAGGTGTATTAATACCTGTACTATTAGTTATAGTTTTCCTTTTAGCATCTTTTTTTAATAATCTACCTGAATCAAAAAATGAAGTTCAAAATAACAATACTGTTTCATACCCTGTAGAAGATAGTTCAACTCAAATAGAAAAAGGCCCTAGTGATTCTAACCTACCATTTGTAATAGATAGCCTAAAGGAAATTGATAATTTTGAATTCGCATACCACAAAACTATTGGGAAAAAGGAATATATTTACCTTCAAAAAGGTAGAAATAATCCTGAATTAATCACTGAAGGAATAAGTCCATTAATATCTCCAGACCATACTCAACTTGCTTATATAAAACTCAAGGAAGGAGTAGAAAGACCTTATGATACTTTTAACTACGATGGCGGTGATTTATATGTTTTAGATTTAAAAAATAATACTGAAAAACTTATTCAATATCATTCATTACTTACACAACCTGTTTTATGGTCAGATGATAGCAAGTATCTTGTCGTTGACACCAACTATACAATTCTCGTGGCTCTTGTAATTGAGTCTTAAACTATAAAAACAAGGTTAGTGTAAAACTCATTAATAAATAAACAACAAAGCTATATGCTGTATTTAATAAAAAAAGTTTTTTACTAGATCTTTCAAAAATTACTGGATTAAATAGTGTTGTAATAACAAAAGTTAATGTAATCATAAAGCTAGTTGCAATTGCATTAGGAAATTTATCTAAACCTGATAACATTAAAGAATATTGTAGTACAGAGTTAATTCCGGTTGTTATTAATAATGCATTAATTATGGTAAACAAAATCTCTTTATTACTCATGTGATTTAAACCTTCTCTTCTATTTACTAACTTTCTCCATGTGTTTCCAAAAAGATATGGTGAATACCAAAACATTCCTATTACAATATTTACTATAGCGGTAACAATTATAGCTAAGATATTTACATTAACGTTAAATACTTCAAACATATTTTATTGATAATAAATAAGATTAAATAATTATACATAATTATTAACTCATAAGTATGGACATCACCTTGAAAAAAATATATATTTGTTAGTAAGTATTTTAAAAGATAATTATGCCAAAAGGACACATAAAGATTGGTAAGTATAAAATCCATCATCATCATTTGTTGATGTTTGTTATTATATCCTCCCTTGTGATAATTGGTGTATTAGCTTCTAAAGGCGTGTTCTTATTAAACGCAGCAACTTCTCCTTGGAATCAAACAGATTGGAGTGCTGGAGTTGGAGGATCTACTACAGATCAATTTGCTTCATCTACAAATATAGATTTTACAAATTCCGGTGAAATAGCTCTTGAAAAATCAAGTGCATTAGATTGGTACAATACAAGTTGGTTACATAGAAGAAAGATAGTTTTTAATAATACTGATGCAAATATTGGTGTAACCTCTCAAGCACTTGTAGATTTTTCATTTCCTGTTAAATTTACTGATGGAGTTAATATAGATTATGCTAAAACACAAAATGCAGGTCAAGATATTAGATTTACTGATTGTGATGGAACTACAGAACTAAGTTACCAAATAGAAAAGTGGGATGAACTGGGAGAATCATTAGTTTGGGTAAAAGTTCCACAAATTGATCAAAATTCAAGTACAGATTGTATATACACTTATTATAATAATGTTGCAGCTACAGATGGACAGGGAGTAACAAGTAATGTTTGGAGTGATAATTACAAGCTTGTATATCATATGAATGAAGCAGAAACTGTCCAAGCTACAGATTCATCCCCTAAGGGCAATAATATTGCAGCAAGTGGAACTCCAAATCAACCTAAATCTGCTACAGGTCAACTATCATTGGGTAGACTTACAGGTAGAGACGAAACAACAGGGAACAACACAAGAGGATTCTCAAACTTTAATACTTTAGACTTTGATCTAGAGGGAAAAACTAGCTTTACTGTTTCTCTTTGGTTAAACAGACAGAATGACTTTAGTACAGCTACAGGAGAGATCATCTACTTCGCTGGTAATACTGGCGGTGGAACATCAGGACAAAGAGATATTTATCTGTCATTAGTTAATGGTACTATGGGTTCACCAGGTATAAGTACTAATTACTTTGTACCTAAAAATACTTGGGTGAAGTTTACTATTAGTTATGATAGTCCTAATAACCTAATGTATTTGTATGGAAATAATGAGCTCGTATCTACAACTACATATTCAACTGTAAATTTTTCACCCCTTGGGTTTAACGTAAACAGACTAGGGGTAAGATTTAATGGAACACAAAGATTTGGTGCTTACCTTGATGAAGTAAGAATAATCGCTGAGCACAGAACAAGAGCTGAATTAAATGCAGAGTACTTGGCAGAGACCAGTGGATTTACATCATATCAAGCTGAAGTTGGTTACTATAAAACAAGCGCAACACTTTTATCTAATATATTTGATACAGAGCAAAAGAGTGATTGGGGTAATATAACATATACAGTTTCAGGTAGCGGATTAACCCTTAAAGCAAGAAGTGGTGCACAAGCTAACCTAAGTGATGCTGATAATTTTAATACTTGTGATGCTATAACATCAGGTACAGATTTAACAGATAATGATTGTGTATATGATTCTGATAGATATATACAATATCAGGTTGATTTAACTTCAGATGGAGGAACAACGCCTGTATTAACTGATGTATCACTAGTATTTAGTCCAAGTGAATTAACTGATCCAGATGTGAATGCAACAAGTGTAGAAATATCAGGTGTAAGTGAAGGCGATTGGATAAACTATGAACCTACATTTACTTGGGATGATGCAACAGATAATTTGGGAGGTAGTGGAATTTTAGGATATTGTTTAGCATTAGAAGAGGCAACAATTGAAAGTCCAACGAACTTAGATCCAGAAATAACATCTGGAGTTTTAGGTAGCGATAATTTAAGATGGGGATTCTGTCCATATATAGTTACAACTACTTCCCTTGATGTATCTGCAGTTACAGGATTAGATTTAACATCAAATAAACAATACTATTTATCTGTAAGAGCTATAGATAATTCAGGTAATATTTTTGATAGTGGAGATGTAAATGATTACCGAAATCTCTTTTCATTTAAACATGATAACGTACCACCAACTAATCCTACATATGTTAGTTTACCTGGTAACTTTGTATCTTCTAAAGATGTAACACTAACTTGGCCTGTAGCCTCAGGTGGAGCAGATGATGATGCATCACTTGTTGCAGGTCTTCAATACAAGATTGGAGATAGTGGAACATGGATGGGAGACTTACACCTAGGTACAGAAGATCTAACTGACTTATTAAATAATGATGGAAGTTATACAACTGATGTTACAACTGATTATCCTGTTATTTTAGATGGATTAAATAACTTATATTTAAGAACACTTGATAATGCAGGAAATATTAGTAGCAGTAACTTAAGTGCTGTTTTAAAAATAAATACTAATGCACCATCAGAACCACAAAATCTAACTGTTTCAGAAACACCTCGTACTGAGAATGATTATTCATTTTCATGGGAACCACCTGCTACATTTACTGGAAGTGTTAATGGAATTACATATTGTTATACCATTAATGAGTTACCTTCCCTTAGTACTTGTAACTATACATCTCCTGGAAGTTTAAGTTTAGCTAGCGATGCATACGCTAATCAACCAGGAAACAATGTTTTTCGTATTGCCGCAAGAGATGAGGCTTTTAATATTAATTACAGTGTATTTACTTCAGTTAACTTTGAATATACAGGAGATGCTCCAGGAATGCCACAAAACTTAAGCATTGCTGATGTATCCATAAAAGATCAAAGTGATTGGAGATTAGTTGTTTCTTGGATTGAACCTAGTAGTTTAGGAGCAGGAGTATCTAACTACAAAGTATATAGAAGTACAACTGAAGCTACATGTTCTAGTAATCCTGGTGCATTTAGCGAAGTTGGAACAACTACAAGTCCATCAAAAATATTTTCAGATACGGGTTTAACCCAACAAACTTACTATTACTGTGTTAAAGCTTGTGATAACGCTAATAACTGTGGGGCATATTCTTCAACTGTTAATCTATTACCTACAGGAAAGTTTACAGTTCCAGCGTCTCTAATAACAGAACCAAGTGTCTCAGCTGTTAGTACTCAAAAAGCAGTTATTAACTGGGTAACAGAGAGAGCATCTGATTCTAGAATTGAATACGGATTATCTAGTGGTCAATATTTTGATGAAGAAGTTGGATCATCAGCTCAGGTAAGCGCACATACTGTAACACTAAACAATCTAACTGCAGGAACAACATATTACTTTAGAGCTAAATGGAGTGATGAAGATGGTAATACAGGTATTAGCGAAGAAAAAACATTTGTAACTTCCCCACCACCTCAACTTATTGAAGTTAGTTCAAGTTCTGTAACTGTAAGTTCAGCACTTATTCAATTTACAAGTTCAAGTGCATATAAAGCAATAGTATTCTATGGCAAATCAACTAGTTTTGGATCAAGTCAGGAGATTAATATATCACCTAACCAATCAACATATACAATATCTCTAACAGAGTTAGATGATGAAACTAAATATTACTATACAATATCTCTAATTGATTTAGAGGGAGTTACTTACCCTGGTGATACATATTCATTAACTACACTTGCAAAACCTAGAGTCGAAAATATAACAATTGAAGAACAAAAAGATACTGCTAGTCCAACCGTAAGTGTTGTATGGACTACAAATGTTAATACAACTTCAATACTTGCATATAGGGAAGAAGGATCTAGTGATGATGAACTTCAAGTTATAAATATTGATCCAACAACAGAGCACTCACTTGAAATTGTTGGATTAAAACCTACAACTAATTATGAATTAAGAGTTAGAGGTGTAGATGGATTTGGTAACATAGCAGAATCTAGTTTGTTTAAATTTACAACTGCAACAGATAATAGAGCACCTTTAATATCAAATGTAATAGTAGAAAGTAATATAGTTAATAATTCAGCTAGTGGAGAAAGTAGAGCACAATTAATAGTTTCTTGGGAGACTGATGAACCATCAACCAGTTTAGTTGCATTTGGAGAAGGTTCTATAGGAGCTTACACACAAACATCACAATCTGATTTAAACTTTAAACAAAAACATGTAATTATAATTAACGATTTAAATTTCTCAACTGTATATAGTTTACAAATACAAACTAGGGATCAAGCTGATAATGAGAGAAAGGGTAGTAACTTTATTGCTATTACTCCTAATAAAACAGAGAATGCCCTAGATTTAGTTATAATAAATCTTAGAGATATATTTGGTTTCTTAAATTTCTAGATATATGAAAGATAAAGAATATACTCTTAAATCATCAATAATTTCTGATTTAGATGGTAAATATGGTTATCCAATAGATGAGGATGGGGTATATAAAGTAAGTGTAACTGCTTCAGGATATAAGCCTTATGAAAAGTTTTTAAACTTATCTCGTGGTAATGAATTAATTGAAGAAGTTGCCCTTACTAAAGTTAATGATATATCAAGTGTTGCTAATGATCTAGATAAAATTAAAAAATATCAAATGTTAGAGGCTGTTAAGATTATTAACGTCTTAGTATTTCTTTTAATAACTCTAGGCTTTTTATTTAATTTATACAATGTAGCAAGTAGTCCAACATTATTTAATTTAATAGTATTTGTAATATATTCATTAATAATGATGGTTAATATATATCTATTTATTAAAAAGAATAAATCTACTTCTAAAGCTAGAATTATTGATCAGAATAAAAACCCAGTATCTTCAGCAGTTGTTAAAGTATATAGCGATAATAAACAGGTTGGAGTATATGTAACAAATGGTAGTGGTGAATTTAAAGCTAAACTACCATCAGGAGAGTATAAGATAATGATTAGTAAAACTGGAATTGTATTGGGAGATAGAATGTATAAAGTATTTGTTAACCGCGATGGCTATATCGTTGACGATGTAGTAATAGAAACTAAATTCCCTAACTTTGATAAAGATAACTTGGTAGTTAACCCTTTCTCTTAAGATAACTTGTATAAACCCCTGAGAATATAAAGGCTGTAATAATAGCTACACAAATTAATGCAGTGTAAAGAATTACTAATACATCTGAGAATTTAACTGCTATTCCTACACTTGCCCATACAATTACCAGGGCATACGCGTAATCTCTAGACTTATACATTGCATAAATAGCTAGAAGCATTGCTACAACTATTAATAATGCACTCCAGACTGATCCACTTAAAACTAAAGATTCTATTCCAAAGTAGTTTAAAAATACTGTTACATTAGCAACTGTTGCTACTGTAATCCAACCTAAATATATTGAGAAGGGTATTTTTACAAAGATATTAAAGTTTCTAGTTGTTGATTTTAAACTATATATACTTGTATATATTTTAATTAATACTAGAAGTAGAGCAAGCATTATAGGTAGAGTTGATGGTATAAAATTATAGTGCCAAAGAATAATCCATAAGCTATTTAATAGACCAGCTAATACTACATACCAAGAAATCTCTTTAAACACTTTATAGTTATTTCTTAACTGATATATTGCAAAAGCTATTAAACCTAAATATATTACTCCCCAGATAGAAAACACATAACCTGCGGGAACAAAAAATACACTAAATGAATCTGAAACTTCTGCTGTAGTTACTCCGTTATACGGAATAATATTTGCAAGTAGGTTAATAACTATAGTCACAACAACTGATAGGGCAACCACAATTTTCATATTTTTTATATAACTACATTAGTCTAAAACTATTTAATAAAGAATTCCAGTATATTTAATATATTTATATATATCTAATTAAATGTACTTAATTTTGATATAATCACATATGCGCCTGTAGCCTAATGGATAGGGCACTTGTCTTCGGAACAAGGTTATGTGGGGGTTCGACTCCCTCCAGGCGTAAATACTTCTTGTAAATTAAGAGTTCATATATTACAATTCCAAGCTTAAATATAGTTATGAAGGACAATAAATTATCAGGTGAACCTACGTCAAGACCAGTAGAAATGGTTTTTGTAAGTGATGGCGGATTACTAGGTAATGAAATTACGTACTTAGCTCAATTTGGAGATATAAATATAATCTCTGAAGAATTTATGCTTAATGAAGTTAGAGCAGCAATTTTTTCTGAGCTTATTAAAACTTGGTCTCTTTTAAGATTTAGAGGAATAACCCCATACTTTAGTATATTTGATGCATACAGTATTGCATCTACCTTAGAAGAGGAAAAACTAATGGAATATGTAAGAGATGTTGATGATATACGGTCGGCAAGGTTAGCGAATGGCCTAAGAGAGGAAAGCGCAAATAGCGATTTAGATATGTTGGCAGGAGATATCTGTAAAAGAATATTTTTTATTGTTGATAAGATTGACCCATATACAGGAGAAATTACCCAAGTAGTTCAATTAAAAAAGACAGATATGTTTAAAGCTAGAGATTTAGTTAAAGCTAAAGAAAGAACATTAAAAAAAGCTAAGGGTGGAATGCAGGACTATGACCTTGAATTAATAGGAAGGATAAAAAAGTTAAGTACTATTCTAGATAAACTTCCTCATATACTACTAAATACAATAATACTTCCATTAACTCAAGAGGAAAGTGACGCTATTAAAAATATAGGGAGATCAATTCAACTACATTATGATACATTGAATTGTTCTCGAGGGATTGTAAAGAATTTTGAAGAAGCTTCAATTGAATTTGATACTAATGTTTTAGAATGGATAAGAATATCAAAAGGTAGAATTGAAAGAATAAATGAAATATTAGCAGGTTTACCTGTGGGAAACACACTAGTTTCATCAGGTTCTTCTGCAATATACCAATTTGCAGAGTATATAAAAGTAGAAAATGTAAATTTTGGCGTTAAGCATGCAAAAGTATATGCCCCATTTCAATATTTAGTTAACCTACAAATATCAATAGATAGAGGTGATATGTACGAGAACGTTAATATTATTAAAAACAGGCTATATCTTTCCCACTATCTATATGGAGCTTTAATTGCTGAACATAGTTTAGGTAACCAAGACGCTGCAGAAATATCTATAGCTTTAATAAATTCACTATCAGATGAGCAAATTAATAAATTAATAAGTGAGTTTAATAATGATAAACAGAGAAGAGGATTAACTAAGTTAATGGTTACGCTTTTTGGAAATGATTATGATATAGGTTCAAGAAGTATATTAAAAAGAACCTGGGGTAATAACTTTGGTCATATACCTGAGGTGATTATTAATACAGAAGTAGTTGAGAATGCAAGAGATATTAATACTGCTGAAGCTTAATCTTTAGAGTATCTTCTATTAAGTAATGTTACTACAATAATAGCTAGAAATGCTAAGAAAGATAGTAATGGTATTGTTACAAAACCTAATACTTCAAAATCAATTTGAGTACATGAAATACCATCTCCACAAGCTAAGAATTGAGTTCCAATAGAAAACTTTTGAACAATATAATGATATCCTGAAAATAATAGTCCTGGAATACAAAGAGCAATAATATATTTAAAATTTAATTTATCTTTAAAAGATATAGCTACACTACTTAGAATAAATAGTGAATACATAAATATTCTTTGATACCAACATAAGTTACAGGGAGGTAATTTAACAACTTCACTAAAGTATAAACTTCCAAAAGTAGATACAAATGTTAAAAGGAATATAATATTTAGGCTGTTATCTCCTAAAAACTTTAGTAATTTATTAATAATCTTCACAAGGTAAATTATGCCACACTTTTTAAATTTTCTCTAACATATTCCTTAGATTCTTCTACACCTGGTTGATTAAATACATTAACTTCAAGTAAGTTACCTAAAATCAAGGTTACTAATTCAAAAAAATAAAATAATTGGCCTAAATAGTATGCATTAACCTCAACAATTTCTAATGTAATATTAGGTATTTCATTATTATCCATTGAAGTTTGTGTACCTCTATACTCTAAATTTAAAATACTGTTAAATGATTTATTACTTAAGAAACTTAATTCATTAATATCATTATTATCTATAGCAATATCCAAAGTATTAGAGGCATTAGTAACATTAATAAATGTAATAACTTTATTCTTAATACCATCAATATATAATTGTAATTGAGAATGTTGATCAAGGGGACCTAGGTTAGATATTGGTGTAATACCCTGAGTTACATTGTTATTATCCACTTTACCAAGAGATTCAGAGATTAACTGTACATACCATTTAGAAAAGTATGTTAAATATTTAGAATAAGGCATTAAAACATTAATATTTTTATTTTTTAAATATTCTGAATAAATAAAACTAACATACTTAGTTACTTCATCTAAATTATTATCTAAATCAATAGCTCCCTTAATTAAACTATTAACATCTAAGTTTAATAATAGAGATGGTATTAAACCAACACTAGATAATACTGAAAATCTACCTCCTAATTCTTTAGGAATATCAATAGTTATTACATTATGTTTTAAAGAGATATCCCTTAAAATATTAGAGCTATTAGCATTTGTATTAATTTCTTTTTCTTCAACTTCATTTGTTATAAATACAAAATGTTCTTTAATATTTAAATTTAATTTCTTAACTTTAGTGTAAAAGAATAAAAAGCTACTTAATGTTTCTATAGTATTTCCCGATTTAGATAAAACTAGGAATAAGGTTTTTGATAAATCTAAAACATCTAATAATTCATTTAAATATTTAGGTTCTGTAGTGTCTCCTGCAAAATATACTTTTTTAAAGTTAGTTAAGTTTTTATCATTACTTAAGCTATTAACGTTACTTGAACTTACATTATCCAATTCATTAAAGTTAGAGTGAGTTAGGGCATTAAATATTGCTCTAAAACCTAAATCACTACCTCCTACACCTAGAATTACTAAAGTATCTTTATTTTTTTTAACATTATCTAGTTTACTAAATTCTAATAGTACCTTATCTAATTGATATATCTCCTTAATAAACACAGGTGGATTATTTATTAACTCTTTCTTAACTTGCTTAATTTTGTTTAATAACTCTAAGTCAATCTTATCTACAATCTTGGAGGTTACTTTAATCATAAATGAATATTTAATAGATATTAATATATTACTTTAAATAAAGTATCTTTAATATATAATAATACAGAGATTATTAATTGTTAAAAAATATATATGACATCAAGATTAGCTATAAATGGATTTGGAAGAATAGGTAGATTGTTTTTAAGAAGTTTAATTGAAAAAAACTATTTAAATAATAGTGTTGAAGTTGTAGCTGTTAATGATTTAACAGATGCTTTTAATTTAGCTTATCTTTTAAAGTATGATAGTGTTCATGGTGTAATGAAATCTGATGTTAAGGCTCTTGATGAATCAACTTTAATGATAGATGGTAAAGAGATTAAGGTATTAAATTTAAAGGTTAAACCAACTGAGTTACCTTGGAGAGATTTAAATATTGATGTAGTAGTAGAATCCACCGGAGTTTTTGAGAAGAAGGAAGATGCTAGTGGACATATTAGGGCTGGAGCTAAGAAGGTAATAATTTCAGCTCCAAGTGATAGTGATGTTAATACATATTTAGTGGGTGTTAATTCTGATAAATACTTAGGAGAAGATATTATCTCTAATGCAAGTTGTACTACTAACTGCATTGCTCCAATGGTTTATGCTTTAATTAGAGAGGGTATTGGATTAGAGGAAGGGTTAATGAATACTATGCATGCATATACTGCTACTCAATCTTTAACTGATTCTCCATCATCTAAAGACTTTAGAAGAGGAAGAAGTGCCGGTTTAAATATTGTTCCATCAAGTACAGGAGCTGCAAAAATGATTGGAGAGATATTACCTGAAGTTAAAGGTAAATTAACTGGTATGTCTTTTAGAGTTCCTGTTGCTTGTGGTTCTGTAATTGATTTAACTTTTAAACCAACAAGAGAAACCTCTCTTGAGGAGATTAATTCTTTAATGAAGAAAGCTTCTGAAACTTATCTTAAAGGAGTAATGGAGTATACAACTGATCCTATTGTATCTAGTGATATTATTCATAATTCTCATTCATGTGTTTATGATTCTACTAGTGGTATACAATTAAATTCAAGATTTTTTAAAATTGTTGGTTGGTATGATAACGAATGGGGTTACTCTAATAGGTTAGTGGATTTGTTAGGGAGTGTACTAACTAAGTAGTAAATTTATCTTTTACCATTTGCGTTTTTTACTATAGCTTTATACCTTTCTAAGAATTTTTCTGTTCTAGGAACTTTTCCTCCAGAATTTTTAATTCTATTTATTAATACTTCAAGTCTTTGGAGTAGTTTAATATTTATTAAAATTTCTATAGAACTTACATTAAAACAGAACCTTGACCACTAGGTGGATTGTTTCTGAATTTTCTAGATCTCATCTGCTCTACTGTTTCAAAATCAATATTTATACCTGTAAAATATATTGTATTTAATCTTTCTAATCTTACTAACCAGTGCATTAATATATTTCTATGACTAATACCTTCAACATCTACCATGTATGATGGCAATTCCACTTTTAATATAGGTAAGTTAGTATATACATGTTTAAGAAATATTGTTAAGTTAATTAATGTTTCATACATTTCTCTACTAATATCTGGAACAGCAAGTGAACCTGAAACTGGGAATAACAGATTTAAAAAGCTATCAATTACATAAGTTTCTTCTAATGACATCTCTACAATTACACTGTCCTTAAAGCCTGAGATAACTAAGCTTTTATTTGGAAGTGTAATAAATGAATTAGCATATTTTTGGTAAAGAGTTTGAACTAAAGGCATGTATCTTTCAATCGAATTTATACATTCAAGCAATCTAATTCTATCTAAATCTTCAACAGAAGTAGTTCTTTCCATTTACAAAAAATTAATAAGTTATATTAACACACTAAATTATTTTATAGGTTAGTTTAAAAATGGGATTGTGATATATAATCAAATATACATTTTATTATTAATATATATGTCTTCAATTTCAAAGGTAGAGGTGATTCCTACTAAACAATCAAAAGAAAGCGTAAGAGATTATGTGAAAACGCTAACTTTACCTCTTCTATTACTTCTAGCAACAATGCTAGGATTTGAAAGAACGGTAAATGAAAAGGTTTCAGAATTAACTGAAGAAGTTAAAAATAACTTAGCTGAAAGTATCGTAGCTAGAATTCAACCACAAGACCTTCCAGGTATTCAAGAACAGTTGAGGGAATTTAACAACGAAGGCTAAACTATCATTCATAATTAATTCTGCTAAAATATCCTTATGGAATTAAATAACTATTCATATACAAATATTAACTTAACTAAAGAATTAAATATTGTAGTTAGATCATGTTTAAATGTAACACAAGATAGTGATGGTAACGTATTAGATAATTCTAGAATAATTGAATCTTCAAAACTAATTAAAGAGTTAGGGGGTAGGGTTAATAGGGTAGTAATACTAGCTCACTTAGGAAGACCGAGTGAATATTCTAAAGAATTTAGTTTTGTAAATGTTGTTAAAGAGTTAGAGGGTGAAGTAAATAAAGGAGTTAATGATAAATTTAGTATTACTTTAGTTAATACTTTAGAAGAATTAGAAAACTTAGTTAATCAAAATGCTAGGGGAATATATTTACTAGAAAATATTAGGTTTAATAATGATGAAGAGAGTAGTGATTTAAATATTAGAAGTGAATTTGGTAAAAGATTATCTAAGTTAGGTGATATATTCATTAATGATTCATTTGCAGACTATAGAGAGAGTGCATCTAACTATGATATTGCTAAAAATATGCAGTCATATTTAGGCCCTGTATTTATTAATGAAATAAATAATTTAAATAAATTAAAGAATCCAAGTACTCCATACATTGCAATATTAGGTGGTGCTAAATTAAGTGAGAAGATAGATATTTTAAATTCACTACTTGATACTTGTGATAAAGTTTTAATAGGTGGAGCAATGAGCTATACAATATTAAAAGCTAAGGGTATTAATGTAGGGAACTCTTTAATTGAAGAAGATAAAATAGATGTTGCAGTAGAGATATTAAATAAATATTCAGATAAGTTAGTATTACCCCTTGATCATTTAGTGAGTAATGAATTTAATGAAGAGAGTCCCTATCAATATATTAATGAAGTTAACATTAGTGAAAATAGAGTAGCAATAGATATTGGGTGGGAAACTATTAAGTTATTTAGGGATGAAATATTAAAAGCTAATACAATCCTTTGGAATGGTCCAATGGGTGTATTTGAATGGGAACACTCAAGTGTAGGAACTGTAGAAATAGCTAAAGCTATAGTTAACAATGTAAATGCATACAAGGTAGTTGGTGGAGGAGATAGTATTACAGCTCTCAATAAATTTAATATATTAGGATTTGATCATATATCAACAGGAGGAGGAGCTATGATTAAATATTTATCAGGTGATGAGTTTAAAACATTAGAGGTTATACTCAATCAGCATAACAAGTAAATTACCTCCTATCCCTTAACAACATACTTAAGAATAGATATCCAAAACTAAATAGTATTAGATAAAATATTAAATTACTAACTTGAGAATATATATTGTTATTGTAGTAAAACGATACTAAGTTACATCTAATTTCACAAAAGAAAGAATCATAGTTATACATTCTTTGTAAAGATTTCATTACAATACTTAATATTACATTAGAATAAAATAGAGGTAATATTAAACCTAAGAATGAATTTAATGTAATAATTACTGGTAAATGATTTAAGTTACTGTAATAACTTCTAGCAATAAATCTAAAGTAATTAATAATTACTAATAAATTTAAGAATATTAATATTAAACCAAATATACTAACAAATGCTTTAGTAAAATCTCCTCCAGTTTTAGTTAATCCATTAAAAAAAAGTATAGATAACATAAAGAAGGATATAGATAAAAAGCTTCTAAACATTATAGAGTGATCTAACATTTTTGAATTAAATCTACGTGCTTTATTTGGAAGTGATTTAATATTAGAAGTTAATTTATCAAGAAACATTTAAATTAGATAATAAATATATTAATTTATTATATACTACACACCCATAAATATACCTAACTTTTTTGCAGTTTGATAAACATGAGAATTTATTGTTACCTTTTTAAGAATATTAATAGCTTCTGTAATTGGAACTTCAACAATCTCATTATCTTTTAAAGACACCATATACCCGAATCGTAAATCTAGTATTAAATCAATAGCCCTAATACCATATGATTTAGCTAATATTCTATCCATTGAATCAGGAGAACCACCTCTTTGTAAATGTCCTAAGACTAAGTTTCTTAAATCAAATTGATTAGGAGCTCTTTTATTTATTTCATTAATTATTTCACTTGAGATACCACCTAATTTAATTTCACCTTTTTTAATATTTTTATCACTAATTACTTCACCATTAATTGCTTTAGCTCCCTCACTTACAACTATTATTGAATAATCTCTACCTATATGTTTTTTCCATTTTAAAAATCTTACTAATGCATTGTAATCAAAATCAAATTCAGGAAGTAGTATTACATCAGCACCACTAGCTAGCCCAGAATGTAGTGCTATCCAACCAGAATATCTACCCATAGTTTCAATTACCATAACTCTTTCATGACTCTCCGCACTTGTTCTTACTTTATCAATTGCATCAACGACAATATTTACAGCACTACTAAATCCAAAGCTTTGATCAGTATTTGTAACATCATTATCTATTGTTTTTGGAATACCAATAATATTTATACCTCTATCCATAAACTGTAATGCACCACTTAATGTTCCATCTCCACCTATTAATATTATTCCATCTAAATTAAGTCTATGATAATTTTTAACAACCTTATCAATTAAGTCTTTATCTATCTTTCTTTTTTTACCTTCATCTCCTCTTTTAGAACCAAATAACCCTCTGTTAGAGGTTTTTAAAATTGTTCCACCAAGACTTCCTATACCTTTAACGCTACTTGAGTTTAATTCTATGTATTCATTATCATATACTCCTTCCCAACTTCTTAAAAATCCAAAGAACTTAATATGTCTCTTAACTCCATAAGTTACACATGCTTCTATTACAGCATTTGTACCTTGTGCATCTCCTCCTCCTGTTACTATTCCTATTCTTTTATACATAAATACCTAGATATTTAATTAATATATTTCTTACTTAGTTTACAATTATTAAAAAAGTTTTTGAAGTAATATGTTTTATATTTAATATATATTACTTTAAACTCAAGTTTATTGATAAAATATTAATAATTAATATTAAAAGTTATGGATAAATACACTGAATTCTTAAAAGAATTAGATTCAACTAGATATATATTAAATGAGCCATTATCTAAACACTCTACTGTTAGAATTGGAGGACCTGCTGATATTTGGTATGAAGCTCTAACTAATGATGACTTTATACAAACTATTAAACTAGCTAGAGAGTACAATGTCCCAGTAACTATACTTGGTAGAGGAGCTAATGTATTAATTGGAGATTTGGGTATTAGGGGATTAGTTATTAAAAACTCTAGTAAAAATATTAAGATATCAAGTGAAGAGAGTGTTAGTGAAACTAAAGAGTTAGAAGATGAAGTTCAAGCTAGATGGGATTCTGCTACAGAAGAGGAGGGTGCTAGATCAATGTATGAATTTAAAGATTTAGATTATTCAGAAGAAGAGTATCCAAGAGTTGATGTAACAATAGATAGTGGTGTAGATATGCCTTTTGCAATTAATTATTTAATTCAAAATGGTGTTACAGGATTACAATGGTATTCTAGAATTCCAGGAAGTTTAGGTGGTTGGATTTACAATAATGTTCATGGTGGAACACACTTTATCCATGAAGTTATTAAAGATGTTACTGTTTTAACTCCTGATAACAAGATTGTTGTATTAGGTAAACAAGATTTAGGCTTAGATTATGATTTATCTAGGTTTCATACATCTAACGAGGTAATTATTAAAGCAACACTACTGTTATACAAAGGTGATACACAAAAAGCTAGATATGTAGCTATGGAGTGGGCTAAGAGAAAAAGTATCCAACCATCAATTTCTATTGGTTGTATATTTAAAAATATCTCTAATGAGTCTAAAGAGAAGTTTAATTATCCAACTACTAGTGTTGGATACATTGTAGAGCATGTACTTAATATGAAGGGTTTTCATATTGGAGATGCATATATTTCTCCTAATCATCATAACTTTATTGAGAATAAAGGTAATGCAACAGCTAAAGATTACCTAGCTGTTATTAATGAAATAGTTAATAGAACTAAAGAGAAACTAGGTATAGATTTAGAATTAGAGATATTTAAGTTAGGGGAGTTTTAATCTTTAAAAAGACCTATTTTAAATATAACTGAACCTTCTGAAGTACCTCGTTTGGATGACCAGAAGGTTTTATTATCATTAACTTTAAAGTATAGATTTAAGGAACTTATTATGGATTCAAGATCTTCTGCTATCTTCGCATGAAGTTTGTAGATACTGGTTTCATCAGTAATACTTAAAGCTGTTTTTTGTTTAATAGTTATCTCAATTGATTCATTGGCAAATAGACTTTCAAGGTTTTGCTCTATTGCCCCAATAATCTCATCTTTATATAACATTCTACCATGATCTTCTTCATTAAAACTTCTCTTCCATAACTTAAAGTTATCTCTGAATTTATCTAAAGGTGTTTTTTTACTTTCAATGTATTCAGCTTTAATATCATCTAAATTTTTCTTTAATGAGGTACTTTCGCTTAACTCTTTAAGCGTTTGAACTAATCTCAAAAATGACTCTACTAGACTCTCTCTTTTACTCGTATCCTTTGTTAAGTCTGTATTTTGAAAGGTTGTAAATAGTTCGGCTAAATCTCTATATGAGTCTACAAATCCCCTTAAATCCGTTCCTAGCTTGTCTTCAGGGAGTGAATCAACTGACATTAAGGAATCCAAAACATCTGTAACTGATTTTGTATCATAAGATTTCTGGTTACCTCCTATAATTTTTAATTCACCACCTAAAAATATAAGACGAGGTTCTATATCTTGGAATTCAACTTTAAAGTAGGCTTTATTTTCAGAATCCAAACCATAACTTTTAAATATTAATCCAATAAACTTACTTAGAATTGTTGGATCAATAACAGTAGGCATCTCAATAGGAGGTTCCACAGGAGTATCCAATACATCTATGGGTTGATTATCTCCTCTAGGGTTCTCTGCAAGAAGCAAAGGTACTTCTTGATTCTGATGCAGAGGAGCTATAGCTTCATCAACAGTTTCAAGTGGTAAAAATAACTTATCAATACTATCAAAAGTTTTATGGACAAGATATTCTAGATTCCTCTCATATTCATTATATGCTTGATTATTTTTTAATTTATCTAAGTAATAAAGTATATTACTTAAATCAAAAAAGATTTCATTATACTCATCTTTTTTAATATCTGCCGACTTTCTCTTTAATTCAAAAAAACGAATAAGATCTTTAAGCAACGATTCTACATCATGATATTTTCTTTCATCTTTTATTAAGTAATATATCGGATATTCTGGAGAATCTTTAGGGAAATAATGGCCAAGTAATTTTGGCTTCAATTTGCTATAAATTAATTTAGCCTCATCTTCTCCCATATTGTTATCAACTACTTTTTCAATAGATCCTTGCATTTAAATTTATTAATAAATAACATTTAAACTCTTAACAATTAATTCTAATTCTTCATCACTTACTTTATAATCTACGTTAACAACTCCATTACCATTAACCATACACATGATCCCAATTATATCATTTTCATAACCTTTAATAGTAGTATAGTAACTTAATGGAATAACACTATCTTTGTTTAAAACAATAGCTTCAATAATATTAGAAATAACAGTTGATATACCATAATAAGTAGCATTCTTACCTTTAATAATATTGTATGCTTTATCTCTAACAATATTTGTAAATTCCTCTAACTTCTTATCTAAATTATTTGTATAGTAACTACTTAATGGTTTAGCTTTAATTAAAACTTTAGTGAATATTGGAACACTACTATCCCCATGTTCCCCTAAAACAATAGCTTCTACATCATTAACACTAACTTTTAAATCTTGAGATATGGCTAATCTTAACCTTAGAGAATCTAAGTATGTACCACTACCAAATACTCTACCACGAGGTAACTTTAATGAATTAATAGCAATATGTGTTAAATAATCTACTGGATTAGTAACCATTAAAACAATAATATCCTTTTTTATTTTATTTAAATTACTACATATATCTAAAACTATTCCTTCATTTTTCTTTTTTAAATCTAACCTAGATTCACCATCCTTTTGATTACATCCTGCAGTAATAACTACAATGTCATTATTTTTAATATCACTGTAACTAGAGGTTTTAATTGTAGAATTAAATAGTATTGTAGAATCTTCTAAATCCATAACCTGTGAGGTTTCTAATTCCTGATTAATATCAAGTAACAATACTTCATTAATATATTCTTTTGAGAGTAGAGAATAAGCTGTTGTAGAACCAACTAACCCTGCTCCAATAATTACAACTCTACCTGATGGTTTAAAACTCTTAGAATTTAAAGAAGTATTATCCATCTTTAATATTTTAGTAAATAGTTTCATATTAACTTCTATTAATACAATTTAAAACTTCAAACCATTTAATAATTCTATCTCTCATGCTTTCTTCACCATGTCTTATCCAATGTCTTGGATCAAAGTATTCTTTATTTGAAGAATTCTTATCATCAATACTCCCTATCATACTTTGTAAATATTGATTATTTTTTTCAATATATGTTTTAACACCCATCCAATAGCTCCATTGCAAATCTGTATCTAAATTAACTTTTGTAATTCCATACTTTAATGTATCACTTACCTCATTAAATGGAGTACCTGATGTACCATGAAATACTAAATTAACTGGGTTATTAATGTTTTCAGAATTAGTTAAATTATTACTAACTAAATCTTGTATATCTTTCAAAATCTCTGGTTTTAACTTTTGTACACCCTCACTAAATACACCATGTAAATTACCAAATATTGCAGCTATTAAAAAATTATCACTAACACCCTTTAATGCATTAAACATCTTTAATACATCTAAAGGATTAGAATAAACATTATCACCTAAGTTATTAATATTAATTTGATTATTTAAGCTAACTAATTTATCTTCTTCTCCTGCCACTCCTATTTCAACTTCTAAGAATGCTCCAATATCTTTAATATCATTTAATATATTTAGACTTTCATTAATATTATCTTCCAGAGTTTCAAGAGAGTAATCTAACATATGACTAGAGAATAGAGGATATCCATTTTCATTAAAAAATTCTTTAGAATATTTAATAATACCTTTAAGCCAATCAATATGTTCTCTTTTACAATGGTCTGTATGAATAATTACATCTACATTGTATATATTTGCTAATTGATGAACTAACTTAGCCCCACTTATAGCTCCTAAAATATTAGATTCTAAGTTATCTACTCCTAATCCTTTAAAAGCTTTAGATCCACCTACTGAGAATTGTACAAATATTGGTGAATTAACTTTTCCTGCTGCTTCTAATGTTGCAATAATAGTGCTACTAGAACTAACATTAATAGCAGGAATAGCATAACCTTCATTTTTAGCTTTTAAAAGTGCTTGTTTTAATTTATCTCCATAAAGTATTTTAGATTGCATATGTTTTTTTAATTTCTTATATATATTTTTTAATTCACTAATTGTTAATGAATGGTTTAGTTAATTCTATTAGTTTGTCATAATGATTATTTGCTTTTACAAAACTAGAAGCTAGAGCAACTCCAGTTGCCCCTAACCTTAATGAATTAACTACATCTTCAACTGTTGTTACACCTGCTCCAATTAATAACTTAGTGTTTGTATTTTTAAATGTATTAATAAATTGAGTAACTGCTTCAGGTCTAGTTGTAACTGATATACCACTACCTATTAAATCTTGGGGCTCATATATTAAATACTCTGGATTTGTTTTAATTAATTCCTGAGCCTCACTAACACTTTCAGTAAATACCATTAACTTTAAACCCCTGGATTGAATATTTATTATTTCCTCTATATCTAACTCACTTTTACATTCAGAATGGTTATAGAGTGAATATTTAACACCCAAAGATAATAAATTTTCTACAACTATTGCACCTGTAGATTGTCCCTCTAATTTACTACTTACATTTTGAGAAACAAAATGAATATTTGGATATTTATTAATAACTTCAGAGAGATAAATTAAGGGTGGAGCAATAAATAATTTATTACTATCACGATTAAACATTGGGTAATCAGTTACAAATCTACTCACTTCATCTAGCATTTTAAATAGGGTATCAGCATTTGATTCGGAGTAGGTTTTTAAATTTAAAATTAACATTAAGAACTTTTTAACAATAAACTCGGTATTAAATATATCTAATATCTTTAATACATATTCATAATATTACTAAACATGAAATAATTAAAGTCATACTTTAATTTAAAAAGATAATCTACTAGCTAATATTTTAAATTTTAAGTAATATGACAACTAAAGTACTTATTAAATTTTTTATATGGCAGATGATAATGTTTCAGATTTATTAACTAATGAGAATCTAGATAAGGTTGAAGAATATTTTAAATTAAAGGGAGTAATGAGAACCTTAAGAAATGATTTAAAAGATTTAAAAGCTCAATCTGAAGATTATGCTGAATTAACAAAAATTGTTAAAAAAGCTAAAGAATTAAGAGATAAGATTAAAGAGGATGAAAATATTAGAAATATAACTGAAAAATTAGAAGTAACTAAAGAGAGAGCTGAACTATTAAAAGAACTAATTAGAATAGAACTTTTAGAAACTGCTCAAGAAGAAGTTAAGAGAAATGGTAGAAAGTTAAAGATTGTAAATATTCTTAAAGAGATGAAAGATGAAGATGATAAAAAGAAGAGTAAGTTTAAAGGTGGTAAATCAATATTTAGATCGTGAGTTTGAATAATAAATTTGTGATTTAGGTTTTAATGAGAAAGTTTAGTGCTTATGAAATTAATCTATTATCCCGTTATGGAATAGATTATCAAAGTGTAGATGATTTAAATATTCCAGTTGAATATATTATTGGTACCGCAATTTTTTGTGAAAATGAGTTTTTTGTTAATGAATCTACATTAATTCCAAGAATAGAGAGCGAATTTTTAATTGAATTAGCTCTTAGAGATATCTGTAATAAAGAGTTTAAAGATATTAAATATATTGATATTGGAACAGGAAGTGGAGCTATTGGATTAACTTTTGCTATTGAATTAACAAGAAGGCATATTAATTTTGAAGGGACTTTAAGTGATATTTCAGATAAAGCCCTAAAGATTACTAAAAAGAATTTAAATAATTTAAAAAAATATATTAATGGGGATATTAATATTTTAAATTCAAATCTATTCTCAAATATTCCAAAAATTAAATTTAAATATATATTTGCTAATCTTCCATATATTCCAAGTAGTAGAATATATAACTTACCTGTAAGCGTTAAAGGATACGAACCTCTTAATGCTCTTGATGGAGGAGAGGATGGATTAAATTTAATTAGAGAGTTATTAAATGTAGCATCTAAGTTTTTAGAAGATGATGGTTTAATTTTGCTAGAGGTTGATGATTCTCACACTTCTAAATATATTGATGAATTTAAGAGTAATTGGGATATATCTATTAAAAATGATTTTAATGGGAAGAATAGATATTGGTTGTGTAGAAAAAAGTAATCTCCTTTAAATACTATATGTTTAATATTTCTATATATATCTTAACCCCATAGTAATTATTTAATTTACAATATATTTTTAAACACTTAGACTAAAGAACATAGTAATTATCTTTCAAACTATGTTTAATCCTAAATACATTTTTATATCTGGCGGCGTAATTTCAGGTCTTGGTAAGGGAGTAGCAGCAGCTTCCTTAGGTGTGTTATTAAAATCTCGTGGATACAAGGTTACTGCAATTAAGTGTGAAACTTATCTAAATGTAGACTCAGGAACAATTAATCCAATTGAACATGGAGATCCATTTTTATGTGGTGATGGATTAGAGGCAGATATGGATTTAGGAACATATGAAAGATTTTTAGAAGTTGAAGTTGGGCATAAAAACTTTGTAACAATGGGAAAGGTATACAAAGAGATAATTGATAAAGAGAGATCAATGGGATATGAGGGAAGAACAGTAGATGCAATTCCTGAAATACCAAATAAAATAATTGAAAAGATTAGAGAGGCTTCAAAAGACTTTGATATTTGTTTAGTTGAATTGGGGGGAACTGCGGGTGAATATCAAAACGTATATAACTATGAGGCTGCTAGGATGATGAAGTTAGAGAATCCAAGTGACGTTATTCATGTTCATATTACATATGTTCCACTTCCACCACATTTAGGAGAACCTAAAACTAAACCTACTCAGTTATCTATGAGGTTTTTAAACATGGCAGGTATTCAACCTGAATTTTTAGTTTTAAGATCTAATGCAAAAATGGATCAATTAAGAGCTAAAAAGGTATCCGTACAATGTAATATTCATGAAGATAGAATAATCTTTAACCCTAATGTTAAAAGTATTTATGAGCTCCCTATTCTTTTTGAAGAGCAGGAGTTTGATAGAAAAGCTCTAGAACTTTTAGGACTACCTGTTAAAAGATTAGAATTTAGTAAATGGCAAAACCTAGTTAGGACAGTTACAACTGTTAGAAAAAAGAGGGTAAACATTGCAATTGTTGGTAAATATATATCAACTGGATCATATGAATTACCAGATGCATATAACTCATTAACTCACTCCCTTAAACACGCTAGTTGGGGAACAGGGATAGGGGTAGATATACATTTCATTAACTCTGAAAGTTTTGAAAAAGAATTAAATAAAAAGAAGGATCTATTAAAAGGAATGGATGGAATAATTGTACCAATAGGGTGGGGTAATAGGGGAAGTGAGGGTAAAATTAGGGCTATAGAATATGCAAGAGTTAAAAAGGTTCCATATTTAGGGCTATGTTTTGGTATGCAATTAGCCTGCATTGAATATGCAAGAAATATATTAAAGATTAAAGATGCAACTAGTGAAGAATTAAATGAAAAATCTAAAAACAAGATAATTCATTCAATACCGTTTGATCCTAAGTATCAAACTATTAAGGGAGAAGGTACTTCAATGAGGTTAGGAACTTTCCCATGTGTTGTTAAAAAGAATAGTTTAGCTTATGAAATATATACTAAACATAATGAAGGTGTATTAGATAAAAATGGTAATTTAATAGTTGAAGAGAGACATAGACATAGATTTGAATTTAAGAACGAGTATAGATCCGAAATGGAGAAGAGTGGATTTGTATTTAGTGGAACTTCCCCTGATGATTTCTTTGTGGAAATGATTGAGTTACCAAGAAAAGTTCACCCATTTTTCTTAGCAACACAAGCTCATCCTGAGTATAAATCTAGTCCATTAAAACCTCATCCATTTTTTATTGAATTTATTAGAGCATGTTTAAAATAGTATCCTGTAGTATTTTATTATTTGCATGTTTTAATTTAATTTTGTAATCTACTCAAAGTATAAAAACATAATGTGAAGAAGATTATTAATTTAAATATCAATATTTAACTCTTAAAGAGCCGGAAGGCTCTTTTTTTTAATTTTTATTTTTTTATTATGATAGCTTTAGATAATTTAGAAGGTAAAATCCCTGAAGGGTTTGGTGTAAAACCATTGTTTGAGGAATTACATCCAAATGGTCATATAGACGAAGAAACATATGAAAGAATTTTTGCAACAATAAATGTAAATCATCCAACTGATTGGATGAGAGATAATCTTGATCAAAATGCAGAAGCTAATCCTGATAGTTTACCTAATGAATTTAAAAAGATATTTGAAAATTTCAGTCCAGAAGAAAGATTGGAATTAAGTGATTGTGCAGATGTTTTAAGTGAAATCGCGAATATGAATTTTGATGAACTTAATGTTAATCAAGTAAATGAATTAAGAAGAATATATAGAGAAGCTGAGATGAGAATTATGTATATGGTGAGAGTTAAGATTAAAGAGTATTTAGGAATAGATGTAGGTAATTTTGAAGCAATTAAAGAAAAATCATTATGTTTATACGCTCTTAGAGGAGCTAAGATAATGAAAAAAGGATTTGAACCATTAGCTAAGTATAACTATGAAGTTGAAATGAAAAGATTAGTTATGATGGATGGCCATTTTGAAGTAGGGGTGGGTTATGACTTTTTTAATATTCTAAGAAATTTATCACAAGAGGAAAAAGATAGTATTGAGAATGTATATTTACCAGATGATTGTATATCAACTGGTATGAGTCAATTTGCAATGCTTAAGTTATTAAAAGCATTAGGATTAAATAATTTAAAAAAAATTATTATTCCAGCAAGTGTAGCAGTATCTGGTGGTATTAAACATTTAGTAAGTGAAGCAAAAAAGTTATTCCCAAATTGTGAAATAATTGTTGGTGCAGGAGAAGTTGCATACAGAGTTAATCAATTAATGTATCTATTAAAGCAGGATGGTAACTTTAAAGTAGGTGATATGGGGAAATTTAATGATATGGATGCATATGATTATATACCAGAGGGAGATCAACCTATTAATGCTAATGAATTAATTAATCAAGCTAGACAAATTGGGGGAGTAGTTGAAGCATAATAAGCCATTGAATAAACTCTTGGGATGTATTATCCTATCTTAATGGCTACATTTTTTAAAAGACCAAAACCTATCGTATTAGCAATAATGGATGGAGTAGGTGTAGCTCCTCCAGGGCAGGGTAATGCAGTAACATTAGCTGACACACCTAACCTTGATAAACTATGGCCAATGTATCCTCATGCATACTTAGAAGCTAGTGGATTAAATGTAGGGCTACCTCAAGGAACAGATGGTAATAGTGAAGTGGGACATATGACATTAGGAGCAGGTAAAGTAATATTTCAAAACCTACCTAGAATTGATAACAGTATTGCAACAGGAGATTTCTTTAGAAATGAACAGATTAAAAGAGCTTTTGATCATGTAAAAGAAACTAAAGGTGTAGTTCATATTATGGGGTTAGTAGGAAATGGATTTGTACATGCTTCAGTTGAACATCTATATGCATTAATTAAAATGGCAGCTAGTGAAAAAATTAAATCAGATAGACTTGCAATACACTTATTTACAGATGGAAGAGACTCTGCTCCAGATGCTTCAATTGATGTAATTCAAAAGATAGAAGCTGTATGTATACAAAAAAGAGTAGGTAAAATTGCATCAATTATTGGTAGAGCATATGCAATGGATAGGAATAGGAATTGGAAGAAGACTCAATTAGCATATGATATGTTAGTTAATGGAAAAGCCCAAAGGGTTACAGATTGGGAAAAAGCTATTAAAGAGTCATACAAAAAAGAGATAACTGATGAATATATTGAACCAATATTAATTGACTACAATGGTGAAGTTTATCAAATACAAGATAATGATAGTGTAATATTTTTTAACTACAGACCTGATAGAGCTTATCAATTAACACTAAGTTTAGAAGATCCAACCTTTAAAGAGTTTGAAACTAAAAAGTTTAAAGACTTCTACTTTGTAGGTATGACTGATTATGAGAATGGATATCCAAAGAATAAAGCATTTCCTCCTGAAAAAGTATTAAAACCATTAGGAAGTATATTGTCAGATAATGATTTAAAACAATTAAGAATTGCTGAATCTGAAAAGTTTCCTCATGTTACATACTTTTTTAATGGAGCAAATAAAGAGATATACAAAGGAGAAACATGGGTAGAAGTTCCATCTCCTAAAGATGTAGCTACGTATGATAAAAAGCCAGGAATGAGTATGGAGTGGGTTACTGAGATGTTAATTGATAAATTAGATAAAAATGATTATGACTTTGTATTAGTTAACTATGCAGGACCTGATATGGTAGCTCATACAGGAGTAATGGATGCAAGTGTAGAGGCTATGGAAATTTGTGATAAATGTGTTGGAACACTTGTTAATGAAGTATTAAAAAGAGATGGAATACTTTTAATTACTGCTGATCATGGTAATTGTGAAGAATTAATTGATCCTAAAACTGGAAATGCTGATACTAAGCATTCTACTAACCAAGTACCTTTCTTAGTTGTTAGAAATGGTTTAAAGGGTAGAGAATTAACAGTTGGTGGATTAAGTGATATAGCTCCTACAATATTAAAGCTTATGGGAATTGAAATCCCCCCCGAAATGACCGGGAGGGATTTATTAGCTTAATACTCACTTAATGTTATCTATTTGTAGTGTTACTTGTTGAACTACTAGGTACGGGACATCCTTTATTTAAGTTTTTAACGAAGTAGTTATAGTCAGTTCTAGTTACATATCCATCACCATTTGAATCAGCAGTAACATCACAAGTATTTGTTTTAGGAGCTGATACAGGAGTTCCTGCAACTACATCCTTACATTTATATGGGAAACCTCCTGCAAAAGAACTAGTAAAATCTCTAACTGTTATATTACCATCGTTATTTGTATCAATTGATGCACAAGGTTGTTCTATAAACTTATCACACTTCATTCCAAAGAACTCACTAAAGATTTTAAAATCATTGTAATCTAAAACGTAATCTTTATTTGCATCCATTGGACCACAGTGTTGTGTAGATAAATATGCTTCATCTGTTGGATCACACTGCTTACCCATGTTTTGAGCTAAGAAAGAAAAATCTCTTATTGTAATTCTATTATCTCTTGTTCCAGTAATCCCTTTAGAGTCCGTTGGCAATACATCCATTGTTCCGCAATTAATTGTTTTATTAGTAGAGCTAGAAGAAGTTGAGCCTTTATTTGAAATTACATTTGAGATTTCAGTTAAACTCTCATCATTTATCTCACTATCTTCATCTAATAGAGAGGTAGTTAAACAATTGTTAACATATGTATCTGTTAAGAATAGTTTTTCATCTTCATAATCATCACTAGAGGCTAAATCTAATTCAGGAAATGTTGTACAGAAATCTTCAGTATTAACGTATTCTACAATTTTACTATCTATATCAGTTGTATTTACTGTTGCAGTATTAACCATCATGGTTGAAGCTAGTACTCCAACTATAAAGAATCCAAGTGCAACTGAGAGAAGTAGTATAGTTAAAATATGGTGTCTTTTCATAAGTGTCTATTAAAATATATATTGTTAATAGTTTACATTATGGATTGTTAATGTCAATTAGAAGACAAACTAGTGTTGAGTAATTTCATCCAGTTACTATAGAAAGTTAAGTTATGTATTGTTAATAATCTTAAAGCACTGCTTTCCTTAAGTCTTAATAAATGTCTAATATAGCTTCTTGAATAATTAGAACAAGCCTCACATTTACAAGTACTATCTATTGGGTTTAAATCATCTTCATATCGTTTACTTTTAATATGCATTACATCATATTTTAAATTTTTGTATCCCCGATTTACATCACCATTTCCTTCACTTACATATATATATCCATGTCTTGCATTACGGGTAGGTAGCACTGTATCAAATAGATCCCAACCTTTTTCTACACAGTAAGCTATATCTTCAGGTTGTCCAACTCCCATAGCATATTTTATTTTATTTTCTGGTATTAAATTAGATACATACTCAAGCATTTCATGATAAAACCCTGTATAGTTATCATTTCTCCAAGTTTCTCCAGAAGTTAGTGGTACTCCCCCATAGTTAAATATATCAAAATCTAATTCAAGTAATTCTGATGCTGATTGTTTTCTTAATTCAAAATCATTAGCTCCCTGTATTACACAACCTAATAACTTAGCATTATCTAACTCTTTAAACTTCTTTAATGATCTCTTAGCCCATTTAGTATTTAATTTAACACTTTCACGTCTTTCTTTAAGTGTTGAGTTAATTAATATTGGATGATCTAATACTGTTAATATGTCACTTCCTAAGTTATCTTGTATTTGAATTGAATTTTCAGGTGTTAACAGAGATGATTTATTTGTATTAGGATTTACAAATGTACAACCTAAATCACTTATTGCATTTTTAGAGTATCCACTTTTTGAATTAATTAAACTAAATACTTGCCAACCACCACTATCTGTTAATATTGGTCTATCCCAGTTAAAGTATTTATGTATACCACCCATCTCTTTAATTCTATTACTCCCAATATTTTGTTCAATATGAAGAGTAGTTGTAACTATCTCTTTAACTCCACATGATTTTGCATCTTCAAATGTTATTGATTTAATAGATCCATATGTAGCATCTGGCATAAAGCTAGGTAGAGATATTTCACCATGTTTAGTTTTTAATATCTTTTTATTCTTTATCATTAATTAATAACTTAATCTAATTTCTATATTCTGTATTGATTTTTATACATGAGATTATATAATACTTCTATATTATTAAATACCCATATGAATATTAATAGCATTACCCCGACTTCTCAGGACTTTGAACCCAAAGTAGCAGATTACCGCAGATTTAATCTTGAACCTTATCAAAAAAGAATAATTGATTTACGAAATAAATTAAATAGTGTTTATGATACTCTAAATAATCTTGTAAAAGACCCTGACTATGAAACTAAAGAAGTTTCGATTGAAGACTATGAAGCTATTATTGAACATCTTAGATTACTTAATAATGAGTATGAAAAGTTAATAAAATACTTTACAAAAAGGAATGTTGCAAATTATTTGTATCCGCTTATTCTTCATGATTCTATTAAACCACTTTATACTCTTATACCTTATTTAGGTATGCTTACTTATGGTATAGATGATTACAAAGTTATTGTTAAAGAGAGCTTAGATTCCACTTTTACTAGTATAAGAACCTACTTAGATATCTTAGAGAAAATATCTACTTCTAATTTATTTGATACAAACCTCTCTTGCTTAGATCTAGCCAATGCACAAGGCTTAGATAGCACAGAAAGGGGAGGACTGTATCAAATCACATATAATGGGAAACTAAAAGAAATTGATTTAACAGACTTAAAAGGATTTTCGACACTTGAAATGTTTTTCCCAATCAATACAGCATTAATTAATGCTATACGAAGAGAAGATGTAACAAAGATAAAAATATCAGAAGTTCATGACGAAGCTACAGGAAATACGACATACTTAATTGCTGATAATTCACCAGTTAAATGGAATACCTCCCAAGATGAAACTCCTGAAGGATTTACAAAACTGGCTATGGAAGCATATTTTTTAGGTATGGAATTCCCAGAATCTCCTGTTAAATCAGTATCGGGTGGTGCCCAAATGTCAATAGAACTTGCAGGTAAAAGAGATGCGAGATCAAATGATACTGATAAATCTTATCAATTAATAGAACAAAACCAAGTTGAGATAGAGTCTGCTAAAGCTGAGAATAAGTCACTTCATTTAGAACAATTTATTGGATATAAAGTTTTAGTATTAAAATTTAAGAAAGGTACACTAATAGTAGATTACCTATCTAAAAACCCTAAGAAGAATCAGGATACTGAAGCAGATGAAGAAGCTCTTATTGCTGCCGCCTAATTTGACAAAAAAAAATTACTTAATATATAATTTAGCAGGTGATACATTCACCTGCTATTTTACTTTTTAATATATATATTATGAATAACAGAAGAATATCATTAATTAGACCATCACAAGTGTTTGATACATTCTTTGATGAGTTCTTTAATGCACCTAGTAGTAGTAACTTAAATACTGTATTTACAGATTCTATGGATGTAGATATGTATGAAGAAAAAGATAGTGTAGTAGTAGAAGCTAGAGTTCCTGGATTTAAAAAAAATGATATTAATGTAAAGATAGAAGATAACATGTTAATTATTGAAGGTAGTAATAAACATGAAGAGGAAAGAAAGGATGGAAGGAAGTATCATATTAAAGAAGTAAGTTCTCAAAGTATTTATAGATCTATAATGCTTCCTCATAAGGTTGATTCTGATAAAACAGTAGCTGAATTTAAAAATGGTATATTAAAGATTATTATGCCTAAAATGGGAGAAGGTAGAGCTAAGAGTATTTCAATTAATGAGTAATTAAAATACTTCTTAAAAAAGATTGAAGTTAATTAATCTCCCAAAGTTTTCTTTGGGAGATTTCTAATATTTCTAGTAGCGTGTTTAACTATCCATTTAGTATTTACATTATCACTTTTACTCCATTCATTAATTACTTTAATAGCATAATCATAGTTATCTTTAAGCATATCATTTAAGTTATTAGCTACTGATTTTTTAACAAAGAGTATATTATCTTCTTTTAAATTATTTATTACACTTAATACTAATTCTGGATTTTTTATACTCTCATCTAATTTAAAGCTCCATGGTAATCTAGATCTAACTCCTTCACTAGCTAATCTTCTAATATGAAAGTTAGAGTCCAATGACCATTTTTTCATTAAGTTATATGTTTTCTTTGGATATTTTTTTAAAAATGGTCTAATTGCATATTCTCCAGTATTTCTTTTAGTTAATTCATATATTGCATTTATACTTTCATCATAGTGATCTAATCCGTAAAGAATAATAAAAGTACTAATAGGGAGTAACCAATAATATTCTTTAAACATTCCAGTTTCTTTTAAATTTTCATTACCCATTATACTTATTAATATCTTAATAGCTTTAGAATATTCTTTAGGTAAATGTTTATGTAATGCTTTAGCTATTAATTCAACTCTACCACTGTATTCTAGGTCTAAGTATTCCCTAGCTATGTAATTAATAAATGAAGTAGTATTAAATTCTGGATATTCCTTTATTATCTTTAAAGATAAATCTATAGCTAATTGTGTATCAAACCAATCTTTTACTTTTTTAGTCATACTATTTTATACTAATTTCTTTATTTAATACTAAACCAGCTAATCTTGCATATTCTTCAAAATCAGGTATTAACTTATCTTCTTCTATCATCTTGTCATAAATTCTTTGCGAAGCATATCCATAAAAACCAAATCTTTCGAATCTGAAATTTGATATTTTAACTTCCTTCCCATACCTCCATAATAGATAAAGTAATCTGTGATTGCCTTCAGCAGCAAAGAATCTCTTTTTACCATTAATATCTGTTACTTCTGTTATTAAGATATCTGTACTTGATACATCTAATGTATTATTACTTGTTATAGGTCCTTCATCCCATAAATGATAAGGTTGTCCATTAAAAACTTTTTGTAAACTAAAACTTCTAGGTAAATCATGAGGAATTATATCCATTACTCTTATAGGTTCCATATTTCTTAAACTAAATAGTTATATAATCTCATAAATATTGTATAATTCAAATACCTTAAGGAGGGGTACCCAAGTGGCTCAAGGGGAGGGTTTGCTAAACCCTTAGTACGGAGTAATCCGTAGCGCAGGTTCGAATCCTGTTCCCTCCGTATTTTTCTAAAGACAGTTTAATTACCTAAATGAGAAGACCCAGAGAAGATTTGATAGCTATTATAAATGATGCCAACTCATTATTGTACGATTCATCAATTTATACAGTACTAGGGACAAATAACCCCTACGATGAGGTTTACGAAAATTTAACTGAAAAGGGATACTATCTTACTGCTTTCTCCGGCATGACGATACTAGGATTTTATTCAAGAATATTTTATATGATAAAACTATTTAAGCCTAAAGTATTATCTCCCAAACAAGTCAATGCACTAAATGAAATAAAGGAAATAGCTAAAAATAATAAAATTAAAGGACTTTGTTATATAAAAAATCCCGAATCTAATCTAACTAGTGATTTAGATCATTTTAGGAGTTTCATGAAGTACCTATTGAATCAAGGATTGGATCTTGGATTAAACTCAAATAATTATGAATCTGCTTGGAAACAGTTTAGAAATACGATCGCTCATCTTGCTTTTCCAGGACTTCCAATCGGTGGGAAACATATACCTAAAGATGATAAGGATGCAATATTACGACTTGGACTACCTATATATGATGCCGAAAAAGCTTTTGATATACTTAGAAAAGGATCTAAACCAACAGATACTTTTACTTATACTGACGGTACGCTGCACCTAAACAGTTATGTTCTTATTTCATATATTCCTATAATTAGAAATCACTTAATATCTATTGTAAATGATGTAAGTGAAGAGAAATGCCAATTTGCAATAGATGACTTAAAGGAAATCTGGAACAGACAAAAATAAGAAATACACAAACAAAATGCAATTTAGAAGATATTCTTAATAATTTGACCGGGACAATTTTTGTTTTATAATCACATATATTAATACATATAACATGACAAAACCTCTTTCAAAATTGGTTAAAGTAGAACTTAGGGAAGTATGGGGACATGAAGCTATAGATTTTACTAATTGGTTAGCAATGCAAGAGAATTTAGATATTTTAGGCAAAGAGATAGGAGTTGAGATTAAGCTTATAAAGACAGAGGCAAGTGTGGGTAAATTTAACGTTGATATATTAGCTGAAGAGGAGTCCTCTGGGAGAAAAATAATAATTGAAAATCAGCTCGAAGATACTAATCACGATCATTTAGGCAAAATTATTACTTATGCTTCAGGATATGACTCAGAAATTATTATATGGATTGTTAAAAATTTTAGAGACGAGCATAAGAAAGCAATTGAGTGGCTAAACGAGCATACAGATGAATCTATTAACTTCTTTTTAATAAAAGTTGAACTATGGCAAATAGATAATTCATATCCAGCTCCAAAGTTCGAAATTATTTCAAATCCCAATGAGTGGGCTAAAGCAATTAAGACCATATCTCTTTCAGGTGAGTTAACGGAGACAAAATTACAGCAACTAGGATTTTGGGATAAATTTAAAAATTATGTTAGGGAAAGAGATCAAAATATTAGGTTACAAACACCTCGACCTCAACATTGGTATGATGTAAGTATGGGAAGTTCTTATGGTCATGTTGCACTTACCTTAAATACTCGGGAGAACTTAATAGGATGTGAGGTCTATATCGATAGGAATAAAGATCTTTATAAGTTCTTAATTGAAAAGAAAGAATTAATTGAAAGCGAAATTGGTGAATCTTTGAAGTGGGTCGATGCATCTGTAGCTTCAAGAATTAAAATAAAGAAAAAGATTTCAAACTTGTTCAATGATAATAGTAACGAAGAAAAATTTAAATGGATGTATGAAAAGACCATTCTTTTCCAAAAAGTTTTTATCAAACACTTTAAGGAATTTAAAAATGAATAATATGACAATAGAAATAATCCAAGGTAACAAAGTAACTAATGAAGATTTAGAATTAATTAATAAATATAGAAAGATTAGATTATCTAGAGATAGAGTATGGGATCATAAAATAAATAACGAATTCCATGATAGAACATTCTTTCTAGTTAGAGATAATAATCAATTAGTAGCATTTGGTACATTAAGAGATATTAAGATATATATAAATGATATAGAAGTAACTATTAAAGGTATACAAGCAATAATATCAATAATACAAGGTATGGGTTATGGTAAATACTTAATGCAAAACATGATTAAATATGCAATTAATAATAATTTAATATTAATAGGATTTTGTGAAAGAAAGAATAAAGAATTTTATATTAAAAGTGGTTTAGAAGTATTTGAAGATAAAAACTTAAACTTTATATACATTAATGAAAAACTTGAAGAATATAGTGAAGAGGGAGATGTAATATATTATTCAAAGGAAAATAACATTGTAAGAGAAGCTATAGTTAGTAATATTAAGATTAAACACTTTATTCCCCATTGGTAAAACTGAATTTGTATTACAATACAATGCAATTATTTAAGAATCATTGTATAAATAAATATTTAAATTTACAAATGACCACACTTAGTTTATATATAGATGAGACTGGTAATGATAATCCTTTAAACAAGCAATCTGAATACTATATTCTTTGTGGAATAGTTGTGTTAAAAGATAAACAAGAGGATTTAAAAATCTTATCTGATCAAATTAAATTCAAATATTGGAATCGAACTAATATTGTTTTCCACTCTATAGATATTCAGAGGAATCAAAAAGATTTTATTCTTTTTAATCAAAACCCAACTTTTAAAGATGAATTTTTAAAGGATTTATTCAAACTTTTGAATAGTGGTCCCTTCAAAATACTCTCCTGTGTAGTTAATAAAGATAAAGCAAGAGAAAAAGGATGGAATAGAGTAAAAGTTTTACAAGAAACATCTAAGTCACTTTTTAAAAACTATCTTGTACTTTTAACCTCAATTAAAAATACAAATGGAAGAATTATTGTAGAAGCTAGTAGTTCGGAGAAGGATATCTTTTACCTAAAAGCCTTAAGTTATTTTTTAACAAATGGTATTTATAGTTTAAAAATAGACTCTTCTATGGTTAGATCTAGATTAACTTCAATTTCATTTGTTTCTAAGAAAAATAATGACATTGAAGAACAGATAGCTGATTTAATAGCATATGGAATAAAATGTTACCTTGAATATGAAAAAGGGGAAATATTTCATAAAAACTCTTATGAATACAAAATCTTACAAGTCGTTAAGTCTAAACTATATTCAAAACCTTCAAACACAAGAAAGAATTTATTAAATGAAGTGAATCCTTTAGAACTTATTATATAGATATAAAAAAACGAGATTGAGCCTAAACGGTCTCGCCCTCGCCTTTTATAAGAATATTATATCACCACAAACTTTTCATTTCAAACAATAAAAAATATAATATAATTCACTAATGAACATCCTAGAAAAAATAAAAGATAAATTACTTAAAGATCAGAAATATACAATAGTATTCTTTGGAGATTCAACAATTTCTACAGAGTGGGTACATCCTAATACAAGAGAGATAATAGAATATGTATTAAAAGACACGTTAGAAAAGACAATGCAAGATTGGAGACTCCCTAATTGGAATATTAGATTTATAAATGCAGCACTAAATGGTGGATCAACTAAAGATTTCTTAAAATATATGGTTAGTGAAATAGATGATTATAAACCAGATATGGTTATATTAATTGGAGGAGATAATGATTTAGAAGATAATGAAATAATTGATGATATTCATGCTAATAACTTAAATAAAATACTTACATTTCTAAAAAGTAGAGTAGAGGATGTTGTATATGCAACAGCTCTATACCATGCATTAATACCTAATAGAAATACTAGATATCTAAAGTTTTTAGAAAAGATTAAGAATTTAGAAATTCTAAAAAGTATTCACTTTATTAATTTATATGATTTTTTTAACTACGAAGAATCTAATAGATTCTTTACATTTAAATTATCTAAGGAAGAAGCATATTTATTTAATTTGAGAGAGGGAGATATTGATCCATCACATATGAATCAATTAGGACAAGCATATGTGGCCTCTAGAATATTAAAAGAAATATTTAATATTGAATTTGATCCAGAGAAATATATTAAAACTAATAATTTAGGGTATAAATATCCAGAATATTAATAATCCCCATTGTTTAACTTCTCTAGAAGCTTAATTCCAATTATTACGGATAAGTACTAAAATGTAGATATATTTTTAAAACATATATCTATGAAAAAAGGGTTTTTTGCAAATATAGAGGAATTAACAATAAATAACTCTAACTTTAGACAAGTACTATACACTGGTAAATACTCCCAATTAGTATTAATGACTTTAAAGCCAGGAGAAGAAATTGGAATGGAAGTACATAATGGAACAGATCAATTCTTTAGATTTGAAAGTGGAGAAGGTAAGGTAATTGTAAATGATAGTGAGTATATAGTTACAGATGGAGATTGTGTAGTAATACCAAGTGATTGTAGCCATAACGTTATAAATACATCAAGTACAGTAGACTTAAAAATGTATACAATATATTCTCCATCACACCATAAGGATAAAGTAATACATCCAACAAAAACTGATGCATTAAATGACGATGAAGAGTTTGATAATGTTACCACTGAGTAATAATTATAGTTGTAGTGAGAATAATATTTTGCAATAATAGGCATGTATGAAGATCCTAATAATTGAAAAGGACTTAATAGCGAGGCTTGTTATTAAGAATATAATATACAAAAGCTTAAGTGTTGATAGGAATCAATTAGACATATATACAACCCCTAATCCACTACAAGGAATTGGAACATGTTTTGTAATTAATCCAGATATAATAATTTTTGATGAAAAAGAATATATAACTGATGATAAAAGTATTAGTGAATATATCTCTTCAAATAAAAATATATTAATTAATTCACCAATAATAATTAAAAACTTCTCTAGATTTACTGAAGATCGTAACTATGTAGAACACTATTCACAATTCTTAGAGGCTAAATTAAAAGAATTTAACTTAAGTAATGGTTTAAAAATAGATACTATTGAAAAAATATTACTTAAGTTACTGTATCCATCTAAAAAAGAAAAAAGATATAAGAATAATATTTTAAATAAATCGTATATAGTTTTAAATAACCTTTATTTAGATTTATTAACTGGTGTATATAGATTACTTTGGGATAGGAAAGAAATTGAGAGAGATGATTTAACAGTAACTTATGAAAAGAAAACATTTAATCAAAGAATTTATCCTAAGCTATTTATAGCGTCCTCTATTACTCTATCTATACTTTTAAATGTATCGCTATCTCTTCTTCCAATACTTGGATTAGGATACTTATCACAAAGAGATGCTACAGCTCAGATTACTGATAACTGTATAGCTATAGATAAAGACTTTAATCAAGAAATAGGTTTAATAGATTTAGCAAGTATTGCAACTAAATACAATGATGAATGTGTTAATACAAGTTATCATTGGGGATGTGGTTCTATGGATAGCAATAGTGATAGTAGTGTAGATGTAATAGATTTAGCATATTTAGTTCAAAGATATAATCAAAGTTGTTTTAAAGGTGGTGAATGGTTTGTTTCAACCACTGGAAGTCCTACAGGAGATGGAAGTATAGATGATCCATGGGATATTGCTACAGGGTTAAATAGTTTTAATACAATTCAACCTGGAGATACATTATGGTTAAGAGGTGGAACTTACGGAACTGGAGCGGGAACTATTTATCAAACTAAATTAATAGGTACAGAAGAAAGTCCAATCGTTATTAAAAGTTATCCAAATGAATGGGCTGTAATAGATGGAGGAATACAACAAGTAGCGCTATCTGGAGCTGCACATATGTGGTTTTGGGGATTTGAAGTAACTAATTCAAGTATAGTAAGGCCAATAGATAATGTAAGTGCATTTAGATCTGCAGGATTTGATCTTCATGGTCCTGGTACAAAAGTAATAAATCTATATATAAATAATACTGGACATCCCTCTATTGGTTTCTGGGATAGAATTGAAGATGGGGGAGAGGTATATGGGACAGTATCTTGGGGGGCAGGGGTTAGAGATGATACTCCAGAGTACGGAGGAGCTTGGAGAGGAGCTTCAATTTATGGACAAAACACTATTGGAAATAGAAATATTGAAAACAATATATTCTTTTCTAATTCAACTACAGGTTTAAGTACTCACGGTGTTGATGGACATGTTAATAACTTTACATATAGATATAATTCAGTATTTAACAACAACCAAGCTGATTTAATAGCCTACAGTACAAATCACGGAGCATCAGGATTAGTAATTGATAATAATAGTTTTTATTCTGAAAGAGGAATGGCTGTAGGAAGTATGCTAATTGGAACTTTTGGAAATAATTACGATGCAACAATTACAAATAATATAGTTTTTAACCCATACAAAGGAATATATTTTAGAAAATATGAAACAATAAATTTAACTAATAACTTAATTATCTCTGATACCGACTTAGTAATTCAAGATAGTTCAGTTACAACATATAACTCAAGTAACAACAAATTTATATCTAGAGGTGGATCAATATTAAAACTTGATGGTGTAAGTTCAAGAACATTTAGTGCTCTAACTACACATTTATCAGATTCAACCTCAACTTACTCTAGATATATAGATGAAAGCAATAAAGTACTATTAAAACCTAATAAGTATGAATATGGGAAAGCTCATTTAACTGTATATAACTTTGAAAATAAGATTACTGAGAGCATTAATCCTTCAACTTTTTTATCGTATGGTGATTACTACATTGTAAGAGATGTACTAGATTACGATAATCCAATAATAAAAGGTAGATATTTAGGTAGTAATATAACTATTCCTCTACATCTATATGTTTATCAACCAATTACAGGAACAGTATTTAATGCTAATCATAAGCACTTTGCTCCTATGTTTAATAACTATTCAATAGAGAGAGTAAACTCTAGTAGTGGGAATAAAGTAAATGCCCCAGTATTAGTGGGAGATCTTGAATACTCAACATCTGTTTATTCTGTAGAATTAACTTCAACTACACCTAATGCCCTAATATATTACACAACAGATGGAAGTGAACCAACAACATCCAGCACTCTATACTCTGGGGCGTTTAATATCTCAAGCACTGTAGAGATTAAAGCAATAGCAGTATTAGACGGTTATGAAGATAGTACAAAGGTAAAATACAATATATATAAAATTGATTTAGAGGATGGATTAAAAGGATATTACAAACTAGATGAAGAGAGTGGTACAACAGTACTAAACTCATCTAACGATCCATCTAAATTCCCTGTAGGTACAACAGTTGGAACAGGTATTGAAAGAATAAGTGGAATTGATGGAGGTGCATATAGACTAGATGGAGCGGGGAGTTACTTTAACGTGTTATCAGTTTCAGGATTAACAGAAGCTTATTCAATATCAGGGTGGGCAAAATTAAGTGGTAATTCAGGAACCTTACTAAACATAGGATCAAGTGCATGGAGTACTGTAAACTTTAGATTAACCCTAACAGCATCTACTAATATGGTAAACAATATGACTCATTTTCCTGGAGATTTCTCTGGAACTGGAGTAGAAAGTAATAATTGTAACAGTGTAACTGAATGGAACTTTTATACTGTAACTTTTGATGGAACAAGTCAAAGAATATATTGTAATGGAATATTTAAAAGTATAACAACAAGAGAGGATGGCCCCCTAGTTGCGGGAACCCGAACAACTATGAATGTTGGATTTAATGGATTTGACCAATCGTTTACTGGAGATATTGATGAGATAAGGATATATAATAGAACTCTAAACGAAAGAGAGGTTTATTCATTATTTAATCAATTTAAAGACCAAATTTAAATTCTAGTGAGAATCTTTAACCCTGCAATGATATAATCTATGCTGTTAATTTATTAATTAAGATTAAGATGTATCCATATATAATTTTAAAGATAGAAAACTATATACCACATTTATACTTAAGAACTTCAGAAACTTTAGAAACTCAAATTGAAGACGAAGATATTAGTTTATTAGATACCGTATTAGAATTAGGAGAAAAATTAAACTTGAGTGATTCTAACTTAGATTCTAAATCTCAATATAACTATCTCATAAATTTAGCTAGAGAACATGATGAGACATATGCAACAAGTAATAGTGATATTGATAATACAACTTTTTTTAGATTGAAAGAGTATTTAGATAGATTTTTAGAAGAGAATAAAGTAGAGCCCCTATACCTTGATGTAGAAGTTAGTGATGAAATTAGAGATCAATTAAATAGAGAACAAGGTGCAGATTTATTAGCTAGTATATTAGACTATATCTATACAATATTAATAGCTAAAAGCGTTATAGCTGCATCCGAAATGGGAATAGGTGTTATACATTTAAATGATGAAACTAAAAACAGTAGACTTCAAGAAAAAATGGCAATGGAGTTAGAAAAAATTGATGTTGAGTTAATAATAGATTAATCAGGTTTACTACTATTTAACCATTCAAAAACTTCAGTTAAATTATCTCTATGAGTATTATCAAATACTTTTAAATCATATTTATGCCTTAAATCAGTTATACCTAATCCATAAGTAACTATTGGTATAAATTTACTAACGATACTTAAGTCTTCTGGCATAACAACAGCATAAGCTCCCCAATTAACGTCAAATGGGAATTGTACAAAATTTAAAATAGCAGTTAATGGTGGTGTTTTATCTACAACATATATTATTCTACAGTTCCTATCTTTATCTAACCTTTTTAATACACCCTCATCAAACTCTTTTCCTTTCTCTAAAAAAAGTTTAGTATCAGTTGTATTGATTCTTAGGATATGAGCTCCCTTAAAATCATAGATTATCTCCATCTCTTTTGAATTATCAAAATCAAGTTTAATCATTAACCATATTTTTCCATAAATATATTACTTACCCCAAGGGATTTTAAAACAACAGTAGTGTCATTTATCATTTCATTACTACCACATAGATAAAACTCTGTATTATTAATATCAATATTTAAATTAGAGTATTTATTATCTAAAATATCACTAACTACAGTGTTTACCCTACCTTTAAAAGAGTATTCGTTTATGGGGTCTTCTCTAGTTACACATTGAACATATTTAAATTTAGAAGAATCTATATCTTTAAAATATATATATGCAATATCTAATTCACTTGTTCTTGTACCAAATAACAGATAAATACTTCCATTAAAACTATTATCATTAATTAACGAATAAATCATTGGAATAAATGGAGCTATACCACTTCCTGTTGCTATAAATACTTTATTCTCAACAACATTTTTAATATTAAATATTCCATAAGGCCCTAAAATATTAATTTCATCATTAATTTTAGTATCTATAAAATACTTAGAAGCTAATCCCATTGGTTTAACATCTATTAAAAGTTTTAATAAATTATCCTTAACTTCTACAATTGAATAGGCTCTTGTATATGTTGGATTAAATTTAATTACTACAAATTGTCCAGCCTTATATTCAAAATCAATTGGAACTCTATAGTAAAGTTCATAAGTTGTTTCATTTATCTGTATCTTTTTTTCTAAAAGGGATTTGAAATTTAATATTTTTAACATAGTTTTGTAATAATTTAATGTTAATGTATAACCTTTGATTTACTGATACACTTTAACATATAAATATATTTGGATGTAGAGAATTATTAGAATATAATGCTGTAACTGAACTAAATATTAAATAATAATTAATTAATATGAAAAAGAATAATTTAATTAGTGTAATTATTACAGCCTTTAGAGAAGAAGCTACTATTGGAAAAGCTATTGAATGTATAGCAAATCCTGAGTATTCAGGAATACCTGATGATTATGAAATAATATTAGCTGCTCCAGATAAAGAAACTCATAATGTAGCAACCCTTAAAGCAAGGGAATTAAATATTGAAGATAAATTAATTCATGTTTATGACCCAGGTAAAGCAGAGGGCAAGGGGAAACCAACTGCCTTAAATATGGCCCTAGATATCGCAAAAGGGAGCATTTTAATATTTACTGATGGAGATGTACATTTAGGTAAATTTGCCCTTAAAAGGCTTCTTAAACACTTTAGAAATCCTAGTGTAATGTTAGTAACTGGAAGACCAGTATCTAGTGATTCTAAGAGTACTTTAATGGGATATTTTGGTAATTTATTAGCTGATGCAGCTCATCATAAAAGAACAATAGATTTAACAGATAACCCAGAAGGTTTAAGTTTAAAGCTTGTTAGGAAAAGAGCATTCTTTCCAGTTTCTGGATATGTATATGCTATGAGAAAAAATGATATTCGTTTTCCTGAAGATTGTTTAGTTGATGATGCATATATCTCATATATGATTTTTAATATGGGGGGTAGAATTGAGTATGAACCAAGAGCTCTAGCATATGTTAAGTATCCAACTAATTTATCTGACTATTTTAAACAAAAGAAAAGATCAACTGGTGGATATATGCAGTTATGGGAGTATGGTATTGTTAAAAAAAGTACTAAAACTAGATCATTCTGGAGAGAGTTAGAGTATGTTTGGTTTCCCCTAAGATACTCTAAAAATATTAAACAATTATTCTTTTCATTCTTAATGTATCCAATTAGATTATGGTTATGGATTCAAATATATTGGGAGAGAAAGGTTGTTAAGAAAAACTTTGTTAAAACTTGGGTTAGAGTTGAAAGTACTAAATAGCTATACCTAAATTAGAAATTAAATTATCCCCTTGCCATATTTTCTCTTTGGCTGTTAGAGTAGGTTAGTTAAATTTTCTTTATGTTAAATTTAGATGATACCCAAACACTTCCAGTTATTGAAACTTCGCATGAACATGATTTGTATGTTGGAACTCCCGATCCTCAAGTATCTCAGAAAAACAAGATTTCAATTAGAAGTTTTCAAATTGGAATGATATATCAAAGAGTTATGTCTCCTGAATTTGCATCTGAGTGGAACTCTACTTTATATGGGAGTAGAACATCTGATGATAAATTTAAAGTTACCTACTCTGAATTACATAGGGCATATATCGATTTAAATTTCCACTTAAATAGGGGAGATGTTGCATTTGAAGCTTTTATTGCAGAATTATTAAACCTTAAGTTAATTACAGAGGAGAGATCAAATGGAGTTACTTTGTTTACTCTTAGTCCATCTGAGTATAATTTTACAGATGAGGGATAAGTGTTGTATAAAAAATACCATGGGTATATAATCCCGACAATTATACGAATTCAATGACTGATCAGATAAGTGATTTTCTTAAAAGAGTTAAAATAGGTTCACTTTACATAGCTATAGCATATATGTTTGGTGCTCCATATATTAATGATATTAACTACTCACCTCAAAACAATTATGGATTACCGATTCAGAGAGATATTACTCCACTGGCTTTAGTTGTAGAAAGTGATACAGCTAATTTACCATCTTTTAGAATCCAAAATGCTATTCCACAAACAGGTTCTATCCCCGATGGTTTTATAGATAGCGCATTTTTAAATAAATTAGATGAACTATACAAATCTCCCAACTTAAGTGAAGAAGATAGAAAGAAATTTTTAGAATTTCTAGAAGTATATATTAATACTCTTGCATACTTAAACAATGCAAATGATACTCATGCATATGAAATTGCTACATTTACAAATAATGTAAAAGGTGAACTTATGGCAATATACTTTAGAAATTCTGAAGCTTAATTAATCTCTAATACTTCAAATCCATTAACAATATCTCCTATACCTTTATTTAATAACTCCTTACCAATTACTGAACTTACTGTAACTGCATTAGGATATATTCTAGATTTAAATATATCTTCATCTACTAATACTAATTCTTTAATATTATTATCCCTTAATAATTTAATTTTAGAACCTATTACTATTACTTCGCTTTTCTTTTTATTCTTTAAAGATTTTATAGCGTCACTAATCTCTACAATTCTAGCTTCATTTAATCTTTGTTGAGCTACTGCATCATCAAATGGAAAGTTTTCTCTAAATAAATCCCCTATATCAGAAGCTTTAATTAAATCAGAAGTTATACTATCTCTTAGAATTGTACTTCTATACTTTAATTCATCCTCTAACTTTTTAATATCTTCTATATTATTCATATATACTAATTAAAGGTAAACCTGATTGTATCAAATTATTAATTTTAAAAAAATGTATTGCAATACAAATTTTTCTATAAGATATTGTTTAAATTAAATATGAGAGGTATATTCCACAAGTATTTGTTAAATTAAAAAATATGGACGGAATGAAGGAATCAGAACAAGTGTCAAGTATTATTAATGGTGCTGAATTAGCTGATGCACTCTCTAAGAGATATTTAAACACTGAATTATCTGTCATAAGACAAATCCCAAGGGCAACAATTATCGACGCAATAGTAAAATTAAATGGGAATAAAATATCAGTAGAGTTGGCAAATACATATTTAAGTGAGTTGGAGGATTTACGAGTTATTAGTTTTGACCAAGGATTTCTAAGTGATAGACCTCAATTAGAAGCCTAATCACCACTCTACAACTGGTATATTATGTAATGTTAAAAACTCATTAGCTTTGCTAAATGGTTTAGAACCAAAAAAACCTCTATCAGCAGAGAATGGAGAGGGATGAGGTGACTTAATTATTAATTGTTTTGAACTATCAATAAACATTTCCTTCTTTTGTGCATATGCACCCCAAAGAATGAAAACCATATGTTCCTTTTTATCCGATAGTAACTTAATAACGCTATCTGTAAAAGTTTCCCAACCCTTATTCTGATGAGAACCAGCTAACCCACTTCTTACAGTTAATGTAGCATTTAAAAGTAATACACCTGATTGAGCCCAATGTGTTAAATCTGGAGTTATTGGTGGAGTAATGCCTAAATCACTTTTTAACTCTTTAAAAATATTTCTTAAAGATGGAGGAATTGGATTTCCTGGATTACTAGAGAATGCTAATCCATTAGCAACATTTGGAGTATGATATGGATCTTGACCTAAAATTAAAACTTTAACATCTTCGAATGAAGTTTCATTTAATGCTCTAAAAATATGTTTACCTAATGGATAAACAGTATTATTCTCATACTCACCTTTAACAAAAGTTACTAACTTTTTAAAATACTCTTTATCAAACTCTTCACTTAAATATTTTCTCCATGAATTAGAAATTTTAACTTCCATAAAGTTCTTTTAATGGTTTAAAGTAATATTCTTCCCAACCATCCTTAATATCATCAGCATACATTTCAGGAATATTGTTATGAGTTAAAGTTAACTTAGTAACATTATCACCTAAATCTTCAAATTCAATAGTAACTTCAGAATAAAAATCACTTGGCCAATCCTCATAATCATATCTCCATTTCTGAACAATCTTTAATGGAGGTTCTAATTCCTCTGTTACTCCTGTAATACTACCTCCCCATAAACTAAATTCACCTTCTTCTGTGGCATCAACTACTGCTTCATCATTAATTAAATCAGAATGTTTCTCTGCATCCATAAAAGTATCATAAAGTTCTTGTGGAGTAGTATCTAGCTTAAGGGTTAACAATATATCTTTAGTCTTCATTTTTTAAGGATAAAATATAAAAGTTGTATTTATCAGATTTAGATTCATTTAAAATATTAAAGCCTGTCTTATCTAACATCTCTTTAAAGTAAAGAAATGGTGTTTCTTTACTAAAGTATTCTAATTCATTTTTACCTTTTATTAAAACATTCCAAACTTCTTTAATTTCTAAACTCTCTTTAAAGTTAATTAATACTATACCCTTATCTCTAATTATCCTTTTAACTTCCATTAAATACTTATATTCACTCTCTAAAGGTATAAATTGCCAATAAGAATTAATAATAATTAAATCAAAGCTATTATCTTTAAATGTATTCTTTAATAAATCTTTAACAATTATCTTTCCCTTAATTAATGTCTTTAAGTCTAAAGTTAACTCCCTAGAGATTTCAATAATATTAAATTTTAATTTATGTTTCTTTTCTACCTCTTTATTTAATTCATTAATACCCTCATTAATCTCTTTAAAACTTGGTATTGGCCCTATACTTAATATATTAATATTGTTTGAGTTTAGGGATATTAATGCACTAATTAAATTAGTTAATGTTTCTTTTGATAATATCCCTATACTTTTATCTAATAAATTGCTCTTTAACTGATCTCTAAACTTTGACATCTTTTTAATTACAAATGAGTATTCAAAGTTTTTTTTATCAATAGCCTTTTTATTCTCTTCTCTTAATTGTTTTAATTTCCATAAAAACACTCTTCCTTTAAATTCTGATGTTGAGTCAATTGCATATGAGTAAGCTCTCTCCATTACTGATCTATCAATATTTTTAGCTAATTTCATATATATTCCTAAATGATCAGGGTCATTTAAATCTTTAGATAACTTATATGCAAATGCTTGAAATTCTTTAGAGGCATGTCGTCTTCCCTTAGACGCTTTTACATCTTCAATGTCTAATATATTAATATTTGTTAGTATTGATTTAGCTGATACAAATGCCATATGTAATTATACAATTAAGTGTTAACTTAATTCTTACAATAGTTAAATATATATTGAAAGATTAATCTAATTCCTTAGCTAAGTTATTAGCCATAGCAGTTAACCTATAGCTACTAAAGAATACAAACAATGTTTTTTTATTCTCCCCTAAATTAACTGTATACTTATCCTTTAAAAGACTAGGTAACGTTTCTGTTTTAGAAAACATTGCATTAAACCCTAAGTTATTTAATTGTGTAACCATATTTTCTCCATCAATTAATTCACTATTACTAGTTGATAACTCAGGGATAATTACTAAGTTACTGTAATTAAATGATTCTTTATACATTTTATTAAACAATTCTAAATTAGATGGTCTACTACCACTATTAGGTTCATAAATACCAATAATTTCAAAATCATTAAAATTATCTTTTAATGTTTTTAAACTATTAAAAGCTCTTTCAGGAGTTACTCCAAAGTCATCAATTATTACTAAATTACTACTTACCTTTAATTTCTGTAATCTCTTTTTAGGACCTTTAAATGTATTAATACTTGTTTTTAAGAATTCTGAATTATTAATTAATTTTCTATCTAAACTAGATTTAAGAGCTGGTACTTCATTAATTAAAATATATGAAGCTAATATATTTTCTAAATTGTAATCTCCCAAAAGTATTGTTTCTGATTCAAATACTAGTTCTTTAAGAGGATTATATATTTGAAATTTTGTATCTCCATTCTCGTTTTTACTATCTTTAACAATTGTATATATCCCATCAACTAAGTTATTAACATTTTCTACAAATTTGTATCTTATTACCCTTACTTTATTTATATTACTTTCTAATACCTTTTCAATATTTAAGTCACCATCATGAGCTATTATTAATCCATTGCTCGGGATAATCTTTACACATTTAGCAAATTCTTCAATGTATCGTTCTTCTGTGGGAAATATATCTTGATGTTCCCAACTAACTTTAGTGATTAATAAATATTTAGGTTTGTATTGAAGAAATTTAGCACCTTTAGATAATACTGGGTTATGGTATTCATCACCCTCAAGTACTGACCAATTAGAATCTGTATTTCCTATTGATTCTTCAAAATCAATAACATCTGCTCCAATCATATAGCTTGGATTTAAATCTAAATCTTTAAGTATTTTTGTAATTAAAGTAGTAGTTGTTGTTTTACCTGCTGTTCCAATTACAACAATTGATTCATCTTTAACTAAATAATCGTGTAATATTTCACTAAAAGGCCTAACATCAAGTCCAAGTTTTTTAGCATATAAATATTCTTTGTTCTTATCAGTTACTGATTCTACAAGTAGTAACAGGTCTGGGTGATTAGGTATATCAAGAGATTTATTTAACTTCTTTTCCCAAAATTCTTTATCTAAATGGTAGTAGATATAATCTAAATCAAAAGGGATGTCATTATTTTTAATAATATCACTAGCAGGAGCTATAAATTGTGAATCACTACCTGTAACAAACCAACCCATATCTTTAAACATTTTACATACATTTGCAGTTGTTTTACCACTAGCTCCAATTGCATGAAACCATTTCATATAACTTAATAATAACTTGTATAAATATTATCACTTATTTATGTTTTAGAATATAACTATAGAAAAATGGAGATTATTATTTAAAATCTATAACCACTTTTATATCAAATATATATTAAATCTAAAAAATTATAATACCATAAACACTATTCATAAATTACGTTGACTATACTATATCTAGTGTGTATTCTATAAGTTACATACAATTAGTAGTGTTTTTATGATTTGTCCATACTGTAAAAATAATGATACAAGAGTAATAGATAAAAGAGAAAGTGGAGAATCATCTAGACGTAGAAGAGAGTGTGATAACTGTAAAAAAAGATTTACAACATATGAAAGAGTAGAGCATGTACTACTAAATGTAATAAAAAGAGATGGGAGAGTAGAAGAGTTTGATAGAGATAAATTAAAAAGAGGAGTAATGAAAGCAGTTAACAAAAGAGGTATACCGTCTAATATAATAGATGAGATGATATCCGATATTGAGTACTCATTACTAACCTCAGAGAAATCAGAAGTAAAATCAGTAGATATAGGAGAGATGGTGTTAAAGAGATTAACTAAAATAGATAAACTAGCAAGTTTGTTATTTGCTGCTGTATACAAAGAATTTAATTCTTTAGAAGAGGTAGAAAAAGAACTTGAAAGATTATCTAATATTAAAATTAGAGTAAACAAAAATATTAATTCTTAATAAAAATATTATGGCAATAGAAGCTGTTATTACTAACAAAGATTACTCAACTAGACTTAAAAAAAATATTGGAACTAAAGGACTTAAGATTGAAAGAGTATTTACAAAGAAAGGTAGTGATAGGTATGAAGGCATTGAATTTGATTTAAGAGATTCAAGGATATCTAACCCTGATGGATCAACAGTCTTTGAAATGAAGGATGTTGAAGTACCACTTGAATGGAGTCAAATTGCAACAGATATATTAGTTCAAAAATATTTTAGAAAGAAAGGTGTTCCTCAAAAGGATAGAAATGGAAATGTATTAAAAGATAAATCAGGGGAGGCAATATTAGGTAGTGAAAAAAGCGCTAAAGAAACAATTAATAGATTAGCTCTAGCTTGGAGATGGTGGGGTGAACAATATGGATACTTTAATTCAAAAGATGATGCAGATAGCTTTGAGGATGAATTAGCATATATATTAATGAAACAGATTGCAGCTCCAAATAGTCCTCAATGGTTTAATACAGGATTAAACTTAGCTTATGGAATAAATGGTAAAGCTCAAGGACACTGGTATGTTGATCCAGAAACAAAAAAATCTAAATTATCTGAAGATGCATATACAAGAGGACAACCTCATGCATGTTTTATACTTTCTATTGAAGATGATTTAGTAAATGAAGGCGGAATTTTTGATGTATTAAAAACTGAAGCTAGAATATTTAAATATGGATCAGGAACTGGAACTAACTTTTCTTCTATTAGAGCTAGTAATGAGACATTATCAGGAGGAGGAATCTCTAGTGGATTAATGAGTTTTTTAAAAATATTTGATGCAGGAGCAGGAGCTATTAAATCTGGAGGGACTACACGAAGAGCTGCTAAAATGGTTACTCTAGATATGGATCACCCAGAAATTGAACAATTTATTGTTTGGAAAGCAAGAGAGGAACAAAAGGTAGCAGCATTAGTTACAGGTTCCTACATTAACTACGATCATTTAAAACGAATAATGTTATCTGCAGAAACTAATGGTATTGATCCAGTTAAAAATCCAGGATTAAAAAAATTAATAAATCAAGCTAAGTTAGATTATGTACCAGAAAACTACATTAAAAGAATATTAATGTTGGTTGAAAATGGAATTAAAAGTGAAGATTTTACTTTTGAAAGATATGATACAGATTTTAGATCTGAAGCATATTATACAGTTTCAGGACAAAATTCTAACAACTCAATTAGAGTTACTAATGAATTTTTTGAAGCCCTAAAAAATGATAGTGATTGGAATTTAATAAATAGAACTAACAGGGAAGTTTCTAAAACATTAAAAGCTAGATATTTATGGAATAAAGTTATTGAATCAGCATGGCAAAGTGCTGATCCTGGAGTTCAATATGATACAACTATTAATGAATGGCATACATGTCCAAGCGACGGCAGAATTAATGCATCTAATCCATGTTCAGAATATATGTTTTTAGATAATACTGCATGTAACTTAGCTTCAATTAATTTAGTAAAATTTTATAATCCAGAAACTGGAGTATTTGATGTAGAAAGTTATAAACATGTTATTAGATTATTTACTATTGTATTAGAGATCTCTGTATTATCAGCTCATCTACCAACTAAATCTGTTGCTGAAAGAACTTACCTTTATAGAACATTAGGATTAGGATATGCAAATATTGGAGCACTTTTAATGCAACAAGGTGTAGCTTATGAGAGTGAAAAAGGTTATGCAATAACTGGAGCCTTAACTTCAATTATGTGTGGAGAATCATATGCAACTTCTGCAGAAATGGCAAAAGTATTAGGTACTTTTGATAAATACGAAGATAACAAAGATTCTATGCTTAGAGTTATTAGAAACCATAGAAGAGCATCATATAACACTCCTGATAGTGATTACGAAGATTTAACAATTAAACCTCAAGGTATTAATTCTAGTTTAATTGATGCAAGTTTGGGATATAACGCTATGGCTTCTTGGGATTACGCTTTAAAAATGGGAGAAGAGTTTGGATATAGAAATGCACAAGTAACTGTTATTGCTCCAACTGGGACAATAGGCTTAGTTATGGATTGCGATACTACAGGTATTGAACCTGATTTTGCTGTTGTTAAATTTAAAAAATTAGTTGGGGGTGGATACTTTAAGATTGTTAATCAATCAATAAGACCAGCTCTTAAAAACTTAGGGTATTCTGAAACCGAAATAAATGATATTGAAAAATATATTATTGGAACTCCAAGTATTAAAGATTCTCCATATATTAATTTTGAAAGTTTAAAAGCTAAAGGCTTTACCGAAAAAGAACTAACAATTATTGAAAACAACTTAGAGAATGCATATAACTTAAGTAGTGTATTTTCTAAATGGAACCTAGGTGAAGACTTTCTTAAAAATACTTTAAAGTTAAGTAATGAGGATATTAATTCTTCTAACTTATTAAAAAGTTTAGGGTTTAGTAATGAACAAATTGAATTAGCTGAAGAGTATGTTTGTGGAGCAATGACAATTGAAGGAGCTCCTCATTTAAAGCTTGAACATTATTCTGTTTTTGATTGTGCTAATAAATGTGGTAAAAAAGGAAAAAGATATATCTCTACAATGGGTCATTTAAGACAGATGGCTGCAGCTCAACCTTTTATTAGTGGAGCTATTAGTAAAACTGTAAATTTACCTGAAGAAGCGACCTTAGAAGATATAGATGAAGCATATGTTAAAGGATGGGAGTTAATGTTAAAAGCAAATGCACTTTACAGAGATTCTTCAAAATTAAGTCAACCACTAAATACTTCTAGTGATTCTAAATATGCTGAGTTATTTAATTTCAAAGAGGAGGACATTAAAGAAGAGGTAAGTTTAATTCAAATGCAAAAGGCTATTAAAGAAGAAGTTAGTGCACCAAGAAGAAGAAGATTACCTGAAGAGAGACATAGTCTTACACATAAGTTTAGTGTTGCAGGTCATGAAGGATATATTACTGTAGGACTATTTGAAGAAGGTACTCCCGGAGAAGTCTTTATTACAATGAGTACTGCAGGAAGTTTCTTATCTGGAATTATGGATGCATTAGCTGTAAGTTTATCTCTTAATTTACAATATGGAGTGCCCCTAGAAGCTATTGTTAGAAAGTTAACTAGTACTAAATTTGAACCATCTGGCATGACTTCAAACAAAGAAATACCATTAGTTAAATCTATTACTGACTACATTGGTAGATGGTTAGGATTAAAGTTCTTACCTGCAGAAAAAGCTAAACTTTATCATAATGAAGAGTTAGTTGAAAGATCATATAGGGAGGGTAGTAATTTTAGAATTTTAATTCCATATGTAAATGGAAGTGGTCATACCGAGGTTAAATCTAGACAAATCTTACACATTAATGAAGAGGAGAGTATAAAGGTTGTAGAAGTTCAAGCGATAACTCAAGCTGAACCTTCTCAAATGACTTTAGATCATACTAAACCATTAGAAGATTTAAATGACTCTAAGATTGATTCAATAGGAGATAAGATTAGAATTGCTAAAGAAAAAGGTTTTACAGGAGAGATGTGTAGTAACTGTGGTAGTATGAATGTGAAACAAAACGGTAGTTGTACTGTATGTGCTGATTGTGGTACTACTACTGGTTGTAGTTAATTATTTTGTAATATTAAATTTATGCAGACATCAATGTTAGGATCTAATGATCCCTTAATAGAATCAGTTGACACTTCTGTGTTCAATAATGCAATAAAAGAAAGTGTTATAAAATCGATTAAAGCTTTAATTCAGGCAGGCAATCTAACCTTAGAGGATGTAATTACTGGGCAACAATTAGATAGTATAGTAGCAGACTTAGTAAAAACATTTAAAACCATTCCTGAAGATAACTTAAGAGGAATTGCAAGATATGTTATAGCTAATGAATACAGTAGATTAGAAGTTTAATTATTAATTTTAATATATGTTCGATAAAGATAATGAAGGTTACAGAAAAACAAAATCTAGTCAGATCGGGTATCTAGAAGATGGAACTGTGGTTGACGATACTTTAGAAGCACTTGAGAGAATGAATAATATAAACTCCAGATTAGACTTACTAATAGACAGTATTAAAGAGAAAGATCCTGAGATGTTCTCTGAGATGAAAATTAGCCAAGAATATATGGCTATGTTAATTTTGTTAGAAATTAGGATTTTAGCAGAAACGTATCCTAGAGTTAAAGCAACTCTTGATGAAATCCAAGGAACAGGTAGTGCCCAAACTATGAATGAAACGGCAATAGAGGCAATAAAAAGAAGATTGGAATCTAGAGCAACTGTAGAGGTTAGAAAAACAAGAGAACAACTGGTTATTGATGCTATTATGGAATATACCTATATACAAGAAGCAGTAAAGAGAAAAGGCATAAAATACTTACAAGATTATGAAACATTAAATTCGCTTTGCCGTAATATTCAAGACGATATTATTCCTGATGTTAATTTCCAGGAAATACAATTGGCGATGGATAGCATTGTATCAAAATTAGAAGGCCAAACTATTGAAGGTTAACCTTTAATACTTTTAGATACCTCTAATACAATAATTTGAATTAATGCAGCAATTGGTATAGCAATTAAAGCTCCAATAGGACCTGCTAATTCTAACCCTGCAATAGCTGCAAAGATACTAAGAATAGGGTGTAAGTCAATAGCTTTTTTAAATATGTATGGAACAATTAATAACCCCTCTAATTGTTGAAGTAAGCCAAAAGATACAATTACATAGATAATTAAGGGGATACCACCACCACTTAATACAGCAACTAACACACCAATAATTAAAGTAATTAATGGACCAATATTTGGAATCGACTCTAAAAGAGCTGCTACTATTGCAATAACTAATGCATATTCAGTTAAAGGAAAATCAGGAATAAAAAGAGATGGAATAGTTAAAATTAAATATGTTAATACACCAATAAAACCCATTAAAATTAATTGACCTCTAAACCATGCACCTAAACTGTTTTCAATTCTCTCCATGACAGGATTAACTCTTAAAATATACTTTTGAGGTAATAAATTAGTTAGAGGTTCATAAACATGGTTCTTGTTACCAACCATATATGCTGAAAGAATTATTACAATAAAGAAACTAAATATTAACCCTATGCCACTACTAATAAATGAAATACTATTTAATCCAATAAAGTTAAAAGCTTGAAAGATCAAATTTAATAAACTATTAAGATCTAAACCCTGTAAACTAGTTAATGATAAATCAGCAACCGATTTAATATTATCTAAACTATTAATACCAATATATTCCTTTAAGAAAGGTAAATTAATTTCAATAAAGTTAATTAAATTAATAACTTTAATATCAATATCACTTAAAAAATCTCTTAATTGATTAATTCCTGTTAAAACAATAATTAAGGATAAAAGTATAAAGAGTATAAAAAATATTAAGTATGTTAGAAAAATAGAAAAATTTCTAGGTAGCTTTTTACTTACAAAAAAATTAACGAAAGGTCTAAGTCCTGCATTAACAATGTATGCAACAAATAACAAAAGAATTACACCTCTTAAAAGATAAGCTAAATATAAGAACATAGCTACTCCAAAAACTAAAAGTATACTTTTATAAGAAATATTTATATTAATGTTTTTCATCACTTAATTATAGCGTATATATCCAAATACCAATAACCATACATGCGATAGAGAATAGTGTTAATCTCATAACTACCTTTTCTTCACTCCAACCATACTTCATTTGAAAATGATAATGAATAGGAGCCATTGCAAATATTCTTCTACCTAAAACTCTTCTACCAATACCTTGTATAACTGTTGATAGTAGAGTAACAGCAAATGGGAGTGAAATAATTAATAACATTAAAGGTTCTTGAAGTATAAATGCAACTGACGCTAATAGTGTTCCTAAACTTAATGAACCAATATCTCCCATTTGAAATCTTGCTGGGGGAATATTAAAGTAGATATAACTTAATATACTTCCAATAATTGTAGCTATTAATATAACTGATCTAATATCTTCTTTAAGTAGGGCAATAACTAAAAATCCAACAAAAGAGTAAAGTAATTGATTAGCAGCTAAACTATCCATTCCATCTGCTAAATTAACAGCATTTGTCATTAAAACAGTTGTAATCCATGTAAATGGAATTAGAAATAGTCCAATATTAATAGATGTATTAAGTATTGGTATGTTTAATAACTCAGGATTAGATAATGGAGTAAAGTAATATAGGGCAATACCTAGTCCAATTCCTACAATTGATTGTACAATAATTTTTTCATGAGCTTGAATACCTTTACCGGGATTTGAACCTAACATGTAAAAGAATGCTTTATATAAACTCCAAGGTAGTGTTAAAACTAATAGAACTCTTTTAATCTTACTTTTATGAACCTTAATTAACTTAATAGTTCTACTAAAACTTCTAGGTTTATCTCTATCTCTTCCAAATATATTTAAAATATCATCTAAGCCCCCTAATATTGCAGAGAGTATAAATAATACTAATAATAAATATATACCTCTATTAGGATTAAATAATAAATTTAAAACAACAACTGATATCACTACAATTAAACCACCCATTATTGGAACTCCAACTTTTAAGTTTCGTTTTTCAATTAACGATGATATATCAACTGCCATTCTTCTCGTAATATTTAATTTATATAAAATATTAATTACAGGAAAAGCTATTAAAAAAGAAAATACTCCAGAAAGAAGTATTATTGAAAATATTTGGTGTAGATCTATCATATTATTATTTAAATTACCTTATTCTACCAATGAATATATTTAGGTGCAATTTAAAATTAATGTGCAATTAAGATATAATCAATTATGAATTCAATACTCTCTAGTAAAAATACAACTTTCCAAGAAAAAATCATTAATGCATCTAAACTACCTGGTTGTTATCTATACAAAGATAATAGGGGTAAAGTATTGTATGTTGGTAAAGCTAAAGTGTTAGTTAATAGAGTTAAAAGCTACTTCATTAACTATAAAAAGCTAGATATCAAAATACAACAAATGTTAGATCAGGCTTTTGATATAGAATTAATAACTGTAGATTCAGAGATTGAGGCTTTAATTCTAGAAACTAACTTAATAAAGAAATATAAACCTAAATATAACTCATTAATGATAGATGATAAAAACTATACATGGGTTAAATTTGAGAAATATATTAAAGGTGTTAAAGATTTTCCAAGAATAAAACTTGTTAGAGAAAAGTTAGATGATGGAAGTGAATACTTTGGACCATTCCCAGATAGAGTTCCATTAAGAAATGTTTTAAAAAGACTTAGGAAGGTATTTCCATATGTAACTTGTAATAGGAAATTAATACAAAAAACAGATAATCCCTTACTTATAGAAACTAATAATAGTACTCCATGTTTGTACTACCATATAGGATTATGTAATGCTCCATGTGCCAGTTTAGAATCTAGAGATGATTATTTAAAAAGATTTAATGAAATTAAGAGATTTTTTAGAGGAGAAAAGCTAAGTATTATTAATTCCCTAGAACGGGAGATGGGTAGCTTTTCAAAAATTAAAAACTATGAAGAAGCTGCAATAATTAGAGATAAGATAAATGATATTAAATATGTAACTAAAAATATTAGAATTGATAGTGATGTAGATGATATTGTTGTATCTAATTTAAAACTAGAGGAGAGGAGAGAAGGTTTAAATCAATTAATTGAAGAATTAAAGTTCCCAAGTGATAAATTAAGTTACCATAAAGATTTTAAAATAGAGTGTTATGACATTAGTAATATTCAAGGTAGTAATCCAGTTGGAGCTATGACTGTAATGATTAATGGTAGTTTATCTCCAAGTCTTTACAGAAAATTTAAGATTAGGGGGAAGAATACTCCTAATGATTTTTTTATGCTTCAAGAGATGCTTACAAGAAGATTTAGCCATGTAAATATTAATACCATACAAAATTCAGATATAGTTTTAAATGATAATTTGGAAAATATTGAAGATTATAAAGAGAGTAAAGATATTGATCCATCATTTAGTGTACTACCTGATTTAATAATAATAGATGGAGGTAAAGGGCAATTAAGTTCAAGTTATAAAATTTTATACAATTTAGGATTACATAATATTATTCCAATAATTGGTTTAGCTAAAAGAGATGAAGAAGTTTTTAAATTAACTCATCAATTTAGAGAAGATTTTAGTGAATACAATTTAGAATTTGAAAAAGTATTTACAAGAATATATCTACCTAGAAGATCAGAAAGTCTTTACTTAGTTCAAAGAATTAGAGATGAAGCTCATAGATTCGGAATAACATTTCATAGAAAATTAAGATCTCAGAGTTTAATTAAGAAAGATTAATTATTTTTCATTATCCATATCCTTAATACTATCCTCTACATCTTTAATTAATTCATCAGAGAGTGGAGTACTTTCCCCATATGTTGTTTCAACAGGTTTAGATGGAATATTCTTTTTATTTAATCTTGGAGCTTTTAATTTAGGCATAGAAACTTTAGATAATTTAACTCTACTAGAGTAATTTGATAAAACTTTAGAACTACCTCCAAATATTAGAATAAGTCTATCTACAATTCGTTCAGTATATATATCTAATATTATTACTATTACTAAAACTAAAATTGCTGATAAATCAATACTTCCATTTAAAAAGCTAATTTCAAATAAATTACCTTGAGACCACTCAGTTGTTGAATAAATTATTGTAATTATAGCTGGAGAATTTGTTGTAACACCTATACCAAATAACTCTAAAACTATTCTTAAAAAAAGAAATGCTTCTACAATCTTATACAATGCATCTAAAAAGTTTTGAAATACATCTTTAAAAGTCTCAAAAAAGAATGATGTAATTAATTCTGAAATAGCTATTGAAAATATTGAATAGATAATCATACCTATTACACAATCAAAATTAATTTTTTGAAGGAAACCATCAAAAGGAATACTTACTAAGCCATTAAAAGGGGATAAAAAGAAATCACTTATGGAATATATTAAACCAATTAATCCTTGATTTTCTAGTTCAAAATATTGAAAAAGTATTCTTAAAATGAAAAAGAGAACTATAAAGGAAACTATTAAAAAAATTACTGCTCTTATTCTTCCTCTTATATCAGGTAATTCCATTTAATGTTAATATACATAAGTAAATTATATCTCTAGATATGTTATTTTATACTAAAGTATATTGTATTTAAATAACTTAATTAACAAATGACTAATACTAAAAGATTAGAACAAAAATTAGATAACCAAAACTTAATCTGGGCTTTGGATAAATATGCAGATTTTGGAGTTTTACATTTATATAAAGAGTTATCTCAGGATGAAGAGAGTAATTTAAATGAGGTTAAATCTCTTTCAAATTCTTTATTAACTAAATATGAACTTAAAGGTATTTATTTAAAAAAGAGATATATTAATGATCCTAAACTTGATAATTTAACCGTATTAGTTGCAGGAGTTGAATCAGAAGACGAAATTATTGTAATAGAAAATGATATTAAGTTTATTATAAGACTTAAAGATAAATTAGATGTTGGATTATTTTTAGATCATAGAATTTCAAGAGAACTAATTCAGGGTTATTCAAAGAATAAAGATGTTTTAAATCTATTTAGCTATACTTCATCTTTTAGTGTTTATGCTGCCCTTAATGGTGCTAAAACTACTACAAGTGTAGATTTATCTAATACTTATTGTTTATGGTCTCAAAAAAACTTTGAAATTAATGATTTAAAAGTTAATTACAATAATTCAGATAGTAGTGCTACTAACTATATTTGGAAAGAGGATGTTTTTGATTTTATTAATGTTTGTATAGAAACTAATACAACTTATGACATTATAGTTTTAGATCCTCCATCATTTTCTAGAAATAAGGGTAAAGTATTTAGTATTCAAAAAGATCATGAAGAGTTAATTAGAAATATTCAAAATCACCTATTAAATCCTGGAGGTATTTTATTCTTTAGTAATAACTTAAGTGATTTCCAATTAAGTAAATATATTAGACCAGGAGCTGATAAATTAACTAAAAAAACTATTCCTGAAGAATTTTTACCATACAGAGCTCATCAATCTTTTGCTTTCTATAACTAAATGACATCATTTTGATGTCAATATGATATAATAATACATATTAAATGTAATATTTTTATATTATGTCAACTAAATTAAAAAGTATAAGGTTTCCAAACACTGTTGTAAGTGTTTTAGATGATTATTCTAAAAAGAATTACGGTATTTCATTTTCAAAGTATATTGTGCACTTAGCTATTGATAAAGTAGAAGAGATTAACTCTACATCAATTTCACTTCAGGATATATTTGAAGAAAGTGAAAATGATATAGTATCAGGGAATGCACTAATTCTTAAAGATGAGGAGAGTGTAAAATCCTATCTTAATAGTTTAAAGGAAGATGAATAAATATAGTCTTTATTTTTCCAACGAGTTTAAAAGAAACTATAAATCTTTTAAGAAAAGAAGGGATACACAATACAAAATTGATGATGTAATTGTTCTAATTGGGAAAGACCCCTACAGTAAAGGACTTAAATCTCATATGGTTAACCTTTCTAAAATTGGTAAATGTTGGAGTTCAAGAGTTGATGGTGATATTAGAATTATATGGACATTTAGTAAAAAGGATACCAACATAATTATTGTATTAAGAGTAGGAGGACATGATATTGTATATAGCTAAAAAAATGAGACTACGTGGTGTATAATCCCCCTAATTATGGATTTAGCAGGATTACCTACAAACATTTCTTACTCTGATGGAGAATTTAACCCTAATAATATTGTTTTAGGTTCAAGCTTTGAGAAACTTCATAGAATGCATTTATTTCCAGATTCTGAGAGAGTGAGGAAACATATTATTAAAGCTAAATTAGGTAAAAGTGGAGTATATAGAGTTAAGGGACTAGAGTTTCAAATTCCATATAGTGGCATTATCAATATACCAGGAATAATTATTGAAAATTGTGATATAGAAAAATTAGATTGTTTTAGAGTGTTAATAATTGAATATTGTGAGTGTGAAAGTAGCTTTAGAGTAAGATTAGCAGAGTATAGTGAGGTTAATGGGTTAGTTAGTATTAATGAAGTTTCAGATTTAATTAATGAATTAATTGAAGCTTAATCTTTAGCTTTTCTTAACTCATACATTCTAATTATTTCACTTACGTTATTTGGATAATCACGATCAACTCTGTTCCATATCTTCATTCTTGGAAATCTTATTGATAAGCCTTTAGTTGAATCATCGTTTTTAACTTTAGAAGATATATTAATAGCTGCAGTATGGTTAGGACTTCTAGTTATTTCATCAGCAATAATTTCCATGATAATTTTTGGAGTTACCCAAACATCTGGAGTTAATGAGTTATTTACTACATAATTTTTAGGCATTACGTTTGTTGAAATATTTTCTAAATCCTTATACATTGTATTCATTAATTCTTCACTAAAACCACTACCTACTTTTCCAATTGTATAGTATTTTTCATCCTCTGGGTTATATACTCCTGCTAAAAGAGTTCCAAAACCAAATCTAGATCTGTCTCCTTTACCTCTGTAATACCCCAAAACTACTACATCTATAGTATCTACCATTTCTGTTAATGTATTAGCTTTTAATTTAATCCATTTAAAGTTTCTAGTACCTGGTTCATAATTTGTATTATTATCTTTAACAATAATTCCCTCTAAACCCCTACTAACTTTATCTCTAAAGTAACTCTCTAACTCTTCTAAGGTATTTATTCTTTTAGTTTCTAACATCTCTAATGAATCTCTGTTATTCTTTAAAATATCTTCTAGTAACTTTAATCTTTCATCTATTGGTAATTCAGTTAAATCTTTTCCATTTAAATACAGAATATCAAAACACATTGCTTTAACAGGTATATCTTTAGAAAATGTTTCAATTTCATACTTTCTTCTTCTTTTCATAGTATCTTGATAAGTTGCATAACCTAAATCTTTTACTCCAATTATCTCTGAATCTAATATTATTGATTTCACCCCAAGGGATTTTAAAGAAGTGGTTAACTCAGGAAACTGGTTAGTCATTAATTCCATATTCCTACTATATATTGCAACATTAGTATCTAATTCTTCGAAGTTATTAATAGAGTAGTGTAGTTGTCCTCTTAAACCATCTAATTTAGGTTGTACATAACTATCATTCATTCTTTTAAATACAGATTCTGAATCTACTTCTCTTTCAACTAATTTAGATGCAACAGGCACTCCAGGTTTTAATTTAATAGTCTCTAATGTTTTAATAACAAAATCTCTGTATTCAGTACTTTCTTTAATATTATCTAACTCTTTAACAAAACTTAATATTCCACCTAAGTCTGCATATTTACCATAAGCACTATCTAATATTTTTCTAATTGATTTATCTCCTGTTACATACCATGATATTGAATCTAATATTGTTTTATCACTCATACCAAGTCTTAAATCTCCAACAATTATTCTTGTTACATATTTACTACTTTGAAAATCTAATTGAGTTATTAATTCTAAATATTTATTTATTTTATTCTCTTGAGAACCACTTCCACTAATTACTGCTATCTCTTTTAATTTTTCAAATACAGTTGATATATCTAGATCTACCTCAACATTATCATTAAGTTTTAATTCTTCTATTAATGTTCCTAAATCTCCATATTTCTTATATTTTTCTAAAACATTACTGTATTTAGTATCTAGCGCTTTTACTATTAATTTAGATGAGAAGTTAAATTCCAATGGTACAAATTTTGGAGCTATACGTCCCATTATTAAATACATTGCAAGTCTAGATTCCTCTAATTGTAGAGAAGATATTAATTCACTTACAACAATTGTAATATCATTTCTAGATGAGATATCTTCTATTTTTTTTAAGTAGTTTGAGAAATTTTTAAATGTCATTTTAGAATGATCCAGCTGGTAATATATCTAATATATTAACACCTATTATTCTTAATATTAACACACTAAATACTAATACTGCTAAACCTGTTAATGTAGCTATTAATTGTTCTCTAGCTTTTTTAATTTCAGCTTCATTACCTCTTTGATAGTTAATACCAACTAGTATTAATTGTACTAAAGCAACTCCACCCATTACTCCTAATGATATTCTAATTAACCCTGTTATTATTCCAATTGGTGTTGTATCTATACATCCTATTGCTGTAGGGATACCTCCTTGAGCTCTACAGTTTTCAATATATTCTGCATTATCTTCATCTTGAGCTGCTAACCATGCAATAGTATCGGTGATGCTATTATTTTTTAAAGGAATCCCATAAGTAAGACTCCCTTTTGAGCAAAATAGTAACTCATTACCTCTAACAGCCAATGCCTCTTCATCAGAATAACACCTAACACACTCAGCCTCACCCAGACTACTATCCTTTAATTGATCTGAGTATATAACGTTTAGGTCTTCGTCATCTAGCGCAACTCCTATCCCTAGGAAATTATCTGAAGGGTTAACAATAGCACAAACAGAATCATCTGGGCATATATTTTCTGAACCACTCACCTCAGAGCCATAAGTAAATGTACCAAAAGGAAGTCCTCTTACAAAAGATTCTGTTATTATTTTTTCTAAATCTTTCTGTGACTCTGAATATACAACCTCAGTTCTATCATCTAATGCACTGTTCCTATGGTAACAAACAGGCGAAGCATTATCAATATATTCATTAGGCATGTTCCCAGGGCTCTGATCATTAGGAATAAGACAACACGCTGCAGCATAGGTCCTATTCTTACCTTGTTGAACACCTCCTGAGGTCTGAGATACTGCAACATACCCTGAAGGACAACATGCCGCAGAATAATATCTATAATTCAAAGAAGGGTGTGGTTGAAATTCCATAAGTTCATAGCCATTTTCACACGCTCTGGGCACAATATCTGCCAACAAATCATTATCGTAAACAGCTGAATCTAAGTTATTAGGATATTGATCAGCAGGAGAATCTGTTCTATTTACAGGGAATACTGTTACTTTTCCTTCTTCATCTAAGAATTTCTTATTCAGACATAGATCAGCTAGATTATTTGCAATATCTGAATGTGTGGCAAGTAAGGATTGTTGAAGATTTTGAGAAGTAATATCTCCTGCAAATACTATCTTTCCTTCATCTAAATACTGTTGTATATTAACATCATCATCTTCACATGTTCCATAATTTATTTTACATTCATTTCCATACTGAGTTAATTGAGCCTCAACCCCAACACCCCCTAACTTAACAATAGTTAAGCTAAATACTAATAGAAGTATAAATATTAAAAATAACTTAATATCTAATATATTTAAACGTAAATTCTTAACCATATTATCTTTTAATAGCATCAATAAAATATGTAAAGTTAGCTAATCTACCATCACTTAAGTTAGCTCTTCCTGTAAACACATAAATTGGATGTAAATATCCATCCCACTCACTATTCTCCCAATATGCTACAACAGTTTGTGTCATATCTGCAACAAATCTATTAACTTTTAAATTACTTGGATAGTCTGAAAAGTAATTAAAGTTTTGAGGTAATATTGAAACTAAAGAACCATTACCCTCTGAGATCTTAGTCCATGCTTCTTCTGGAGTAATAATTAAATATTTACCAGTTTCATTAGAATACTGCCAATTAGTGTATTCTAATTCATATAATTCATTTAAATAATTAGTAAAGTTTTCTGATGCAATAACTCTTAATTGTCCCTTTCTTGGATCACTATTAAATACTTGAGCATCTACCTCTTTAGGGATTAGCGCCTTATTACTTACCTCTGGTAACTCACTACTTGGTTTTAAATCAGCAAATCTTAATTGTCTATAGCTATCTATAATTACATAATCACTTTCTAAATTACTATCTTTTTCCTCAAATATTCCATTAGTTAACTTTGAAAATCTAACATCTATTATTGCATCATCAAATCCATTAATATCAAAACTTAGAGATCTTAAAAGATTCTCCATTCTACCGGTGTAATATGCTTCATCACGAGTAATAGTTTTATTCTTAATAGCATTAACATTATCTTCATATGATGTTGTTAAATTCCAAGATTGAAGTATCTTATCAAATATTAATGTTTTTGATTCATCACTACTTTTCCATGTATATACATTTTCATTTTGAGTAAAGTCATCTGGATCAAAACCTAATGTATCAACGTTTTCTTGTGCATTTTCAAATACTAATAGCTTTTCTCTAGGCTCATCAATTTTATACACATATGCTACATCTGGATAAACTCCAACAACCCCCTCAATTGCGTATGATGCATTAGATATATCTGTATCTAGTTTAGGAATATTTATTGGGTCTAATGTTTTAAATATATTATCAGGATTCATATAGAATCTTGATGCATTAACATTAGTATTAGTAGTAGTTGGTGTTCTACCTACTATATCTATTACTAGAATAACTACAGCTAATACTAAAAAGCCTACTATTATTTTTCTAGTTGTTTCTGCAGATTGATAAAGTGTTGCCATAGTAAATATTTATTTATTCTATTATATGTATTTCTTTAAGCTTTGGAAAGTTTAATTATTCGTGTAAAGATTTTGTAAGACCTAAATCATAAAATTACTCCATGAATAAAAAAGAAGAAATTATTAATTCATGGGTTTTACAAGCTAATGTAAATTGGAAGACTTCAAAAAACTTACTTAAATCAAAGGATTATTATGCATGTCTATTCTTCTGCCATTTAACTATAGAAAAACTTATTAAAGGTTTAATCTTAAGAGATACACAAAAACCTGCACCCTATACTCATAAGTTGGAAGAGCTAATACAAATGACAAATGTAAATACCTCATCTGATATTATCGATCATTTAACCGAAATCTCAGAATTTAATATTAATACAAGGTATCATGATTCCAAAGTCAATTTTTTTAAACAGTGCAATAGAACTTTTACATTGGAGAAATTTAGAGTATGTGAGAAAATTGTAATATGGCTAAGAAAAGAGTACAAAAACAAATAAAATATAAAATCGATAAATATATTGAGATATTGAAAGCAGACGGCCTTAATATTGAAGAAGTATATTTATTTGGTTCTTATGCTAGGGGAGCTCAAAACGAATATAGCGATATAGATGTGTGTGTAATTTCAGAAAAATTCAGCGATGAGTGTAAAGCAGTATCATACTTGAACAGTTATAAATTTAGGGGAAAAGATTTAATTAAGATTGAAGGTCACGGGTTTAATAAAGAGACTTTCTATAATCCCTATCTATCATTACCACACGAAATTAGGAAGGATGGTATTAAAATATACTAATAATTCACATTAATTACTCAAAAAAAGACACTGTAGTATTAATTTGTTTAAACTTAACATTGTATATTGTAGAATATACTATTGATAATTAATGCAAATAAATGGGTGATGAATATACTCAAAAATATAATTACTATAATCCCGATGGAAACAGAGTAGAGGTAAATATAAATAGCGATACTAAACCTAAAAGAGATGTTAGGAAGTACTTACCTTTTATACTTCTCTTTGTAGCTGGATTAATATTAATAATAATTCTTTTTTTATTACTATTTAATCAAACACCTAATACAGGAAATGACTGTGTAGGAGATGATTGTTTAGATCCAGATAAAGCAGTTAATTTACAATGGTGGGGTACATTTCTAGATCCAGATGTAATACAACCCCTTCTAGATCAATACAAAACTATAGCGCCTAATGTCACTATAGAGTATGCAAATAAATGGAGTGAAGCTCCATTTAAAGATTCTGAAAACGACTATAAAACTGAAATTAATAGAGTTTTAACAGAAAATGATAGTGTACAACTTCCAGATATATTTATGATAAATAACCTATGGGTAGGAGATTATGAAAGATATATTTTCCCAAGTAGCAATATCTCTTATTCAGATTTTACAGATACATATTATCCTGTAGTTGTTAGTGATTTTGGTAACTCTAGTAGAGTTTATGGATTACCTTTATGGTTAGATACTTATTCTGTAATATACAATAAAGAGATGCTTGCAAACCAATCAGTAAGCACTCCGCCAACAGATTGGTCCCAATTTAGATCATTAGCACAAAAATTAACTAAAAAAACTGGTAGCACTATTACTCAAGCAGGATTTAGTGGTGGTACAAGTGAAAATGTCTCTTATGCTTTTGAATTAGCTACAATACTTATGCTTCAAAATGGTGTAGATATATTTAATAGCAGTGGAGTACCTTCATTTTCAACAGATAGTGATAGTTTAACTAGTTTAAATTTCTTAAAAGATTTTGAAAATGGAACTAATGCTACATGGAATACTAATTTTAAAAATGATTCGTCTGAATTTTTAGAAGAAGATTTAGCAATGTTAGTAGCCCCAAGTTATAGATTAAGAGATATATTAACTTACAATGAAGGGTATAGTATCGATATTAATATTGGAGTATCATCTCTTCCTCAATTAACAGGTCAAGAACAACCTATCATTAACTTTGGTGATTACTGGAGTAATGTTGTAACACTTAATAGACCTAATAGAGAATACTCTTGGGCATTCTTAAAGTGGTTAAATGAACCTGAACAATTAAAGACTTTAAGTAGTAATATTAAAAATAAATATGGATACTTTGGAATACTTTACCCGAGATCCGACATGTCACAAGAACTAATAAATGATGAGTATTTAAAAACATATAATGATGTACTGCCTTACGTATTAAGTAGCGATTTAGTTAATGGAACATTAGTAAGAGAAGCATTTATTGAGGCTTTTGGAAGTGGAAGTATTTCTCAAAGTAGTATTACTAACTATGAAGAGGAAATTATTAGTATAATTGCTAATAAAGGAAGATTACAATCAGAGACCAATTAATATATGTGTTAAAACAATATAGATATATAAATATAAAGAATAGGATTTATGAAAAACTTAACAAATAAAATATTTAAAATAATATTATCACTTACTGTTTTTGCATTAGTATTTGGAAACACATTAAACGTTTTAGCTCAAACTACAAATGGTTTAGATATATTTTACATCACTTCTCCAATACCTAATCAAAGTGTTAAAGGTAGTATCTCTGTATCTTGGAGAATGTATGATGATGAACAAGAAAGCATTCAATACTCAGCTAAAGTATATGATAGAGAAACTTGTGAAACTACAAATTATGGGAATATTACTTCAAATAGTAATGGATTATCAAGTAAAACCGCTGATAATGTATTAATTTGGGATACAAGAAGCACTGATACTAATCCAAATTTAAGTGATGGTTTCTATTGTTTACAAATTTGTTTAGCTTTAATTGATAATGGGATACCATATACTTCTTGTAATGGAAGAGAAGTATTAATTGTAAATAACAATAGAGCTCCTGTAATTTCATCTCTTCCCCCAAGTGATAATGAGATATTAGAAACAGAGTCTTGGCAATATCAACTTAATGCATCAGACCCTGATAATCAAAACTTAAGCTATAGATTAATTGTTAAGCCTTCATTTCTAGATATTAATCCAACTAATGGATTAATTAGTACAAATTCTAGTAGTAAAGCTTTGGCTAGTGGAGTATATAGAGCAGAGTATAGGGTTGTAGTAGAAGTAAGGGATACTTTTAATGCAATATCTACTCAAGAATTTAAAATAGTTGTATATAAGCCATTACCTCAAAATAATAATAACGGCGGGACTCCTAGTGAAGATTTAGATGAAGATGAATTAAATGAGGCAAGTATAATTAATATCTCTTCTCCTAAAACTAATAGTAATTTAAGTGGTAAACAAAATTTAATTAAATGGAATATTAGTGATAGTGATGGAATATCTTCAATAGAAATAGAATATTCTCTTGATGAAAAGGAATGGATTAATATTACTAAAATTACAGATAATGATACTCAATCCATTGGAGAATATACTTGGGATGTAAGTGATATAACTGATGGTAAATACTTTTTAAGGTTTAAAGTAACTGATAGTGAAAATAGTATTAGTGAGGAAGTTATTAGTAATATAAATATAAAAAATAATGAGGATATCACAAGTCAGCCAATAATTTACGAATTAAGGCCTGAAAACAGTTCTGAAATTACAGAATTAAGACCTGAAATTTCAGCTAAATTTATAGCATCAACTGGAAATAGCATTGACACAGAAACTTTTACAATTTCTCTTAATGATAACGATATACTTGATCAATGTAGTTTAACGGGAGAAGGATTCGTTTGTAAGTTATCAAGAGATTTAACATTAGGTAAACATAAGCTTAAGGCTAGTGTATCTGATACATCAGAAAAAACTACAGATCAAGAATGGTATTTTGATATTGTTAGTTCATCAACTCCTAATGAAAATATTGATAATTCTAATACCTTTAATTTATTTGGAAGAGATATTCCAATAGATTCTCTAGTTACTCTGTTACTAATATGTCTTTTAGCTATGCTATTACTCTTAATTCCTTGGGCTATATTTTTAATAATTAAAAACAGAAGAAATAGAGTTGATAGAGTTAATATTGATATTACAAATACTCCTAAAGAGCCACTTCCTGTTCCTGAATTGGGGAATACTCCAAGTGCTGAAGATATTCAAAAAGTATTTATGCCTGAATCAGTTATACAAACTGATACACCTCAAACTCAAGATTCAACTCCTGTGGATCTAAATGTCACAGAATTTCAAGAACCAGCTAAGACAGAGGAGAGTGAAGTTAAGAAAGATGATTCAAGTACAGAAGAAAAAAATATTGATATTTCTAGTTTTGAAGAGTTTTTAAAGCAATATCCTGAATTAAGTAAACCTAGTGAACCTGCAGTAGATCAACCTAGCGATAGAGATACTACTCCTCTAGATGTTAATGTAAATATTAATAACAATGTAGAACCTCAAAAAGTTGTACAACCAGAGGAGACACCTGTAGTTAAAGAAGACACTCCAACTATTACACCTGAAGTACAAGAGGAGTTTGTAGAACCTGAAGTAATTGATAACAATACAAGTAATACTAATACACCACAAGCACCTATACCTGAAGCTAATACTTACTCACAACCAAGTAATATTGCAGAACCTGTAGTAGAAGATTGGGCACCTGTAAGTATTCCAAATGTTGTTACACCTAAACCTATGGATGTTAATATTGAAAACAATGTAAACTTAACTCAAAGTCCAACTGTAGAAGAATCAAATCAAAAGACAGAGGAGAATGTTGCACAACCTATTACATCTGATATTCCAAAAGAGGTAGAGAATAACCAAGAGGTAAAAAAAACTGAGGAAATTATTGAACCCTCTCCAACTCCTGTGGAACCCGAAGTAATAACTCCTGAAACAAAAGAACAAAGTGAACCAAGTATAGAAGCTGAGATAAAACCAGTAGTAGGTGAAACTAATGCAGAAGTAAAGGTGGAAGATAAGCAAGAGTTGTATAAACCCGTACAATTTGATACTTTAAAGCCACAGGAGAGTAGTACGAATGATAAAACTAAAACAGAAGATATATTACCTAGATTTAATCCTAATTCTACTAATTGGGCAGAGTTTTATGAGAATCAACAGAAAGCTAAGGAAGATACTACAACTAATGACAATGAAGATAAGAGTGATACTGAAGATAAATTGTAATATTATTCTAACTCTTGAGGTTCTACTCTAGATTCTTGATTCTCAACTGATTTTTTATACAACTCATTAAGACATTCAATATTTGCATTTCCCTCACATGCTATAGCTAGATCAATTGATTTAATTAAACCTTGACTTCTATGTCTTTCTAAAACTACAAAGGTTACAATACCCACTATTACAAATATTCCAATAAGACTAATAGTTAAAATAGCAGGTAAAGATGCAGTTATTGCAGCTTTGGATCCAGGAATTTTACTTAATTTCTTTATTAAACTACCAGCTTTTCCTAATTTACTATCAGGCTTTTTACTCTCATTGATAGCTTCTTGAACTTCTTCAGCACGCTTTAAGTCTTGTTGAAGACCTTTTAATTCTTCATTAAGCTCTTCATTTTTATCTAGGGTAATATCACTCATTTGTACATTTTAATATATTTAAACAGTGTAAGCATTAGGATCTTTTTTCATTCTATCAACCTTAACCTTCCCTGATATATAGATTCCTTTTTGAGAAAGGGGAGACTGGTCTATTGGATAATACGAGTTTTTTCCTATTACAGTTGAAAAAATATCAGTATTAACCCCATTCAAATACATTGCTAAAATTCTATTGTTTATGGAGTAAGTTCCATCCTCATTCTTTCTAAAACCAATCACACTTAATTTGGTCAATATCTCCTGAATAAACTTCATCTCTGATATCTCCTCAACAGTACTAGCACTATCTGATATAGCTGAGAATCTTGTAAGTAGAATCTGTCCTATTTTGGTATAAAGTTGAATTAATCTATTAAACTGCCTATAACCTTTTGAAGTTTCTCCTGTGCCATCAAGTTTATCCTCCTTTAATTCCTCATTTAGTAATATTGATAAATTGCCTTCGTGGGGAATAGGAATCTGATCTATTCGCTGAACCAAATCCTCATTTTTTTCAACTATATCAGACAACATGATCCAAAGAGTATTATCTTTAAAACCTAAACTGTTTCTATTTGTCCATTTCTTTAAATTATTGACATCCATTAAAATGCTGGATGCTCCCTTTATTAAGCCTTCCTGATCTCTTCCCTTTCTTTCTAATATAGTTGGATTTACAACTCTACCTTCAGCTATACTTTTTAAGTGGGACGTATGTGCCATCCTTAGTTTATCAATATGTGTTTCTCCCTTTGCGTACTCGGCAATTAACCTATCTATTGTACTTATTTTTAAACTTCTTAAATCACTATAGGTTGTAGTAATTGTATTAATATCACCTCTATGTAAAATTCCTTCAAAAGATGCTGAATTAGAGAAATAGAGGCCATCCCATAGATTAAAAGATCCTTTATCAATTACTAAGGATATATATATTATTTTATATACTTCGGCTTCATCGTTTGTAGATCTAACCATAGCCTCTAATTCTTTAAACAAATCACTCGTTGCCACATCTGGACTAGTAAAATACTTATTAATTAAATCATATATATCTATATCTCCATCAATAAACTTCAATATATCAACTTGTATATCATGGTTACCTAATCTATCTATTCTATAAAGAGTTTCCCCAGTTTTTTTTATTGAGTTATATTTACCAATATCTAAATTGTTTAATTCGAATTCTAAAAGATTTCTTTCCCCTTCATCATATATGGGAGTATTATCTAAAAACGAATAAAACTTATCAATCTTGTCAGGATCTAGTGTTTCAGGGGTTTTATCAAATTCTGTTTTTAATGTATTTAAGTCTTCAATAGAAGGAGTATTACCAAATCCTAAAAGTAAAAAAGGATTATAAGCTTTTTGAGTTCCCTTACCATTAGACTTATCAATATATCTAAAACCGAGACTGGCCATTTGATTTTGAACATCTTGATCCATTGATGAAGACCTAAATAAATCTGAATTAAAAGGCATCAAACTGTATGCTTTAGATAAATACCATACCTCCTTATATTTAGATATTAAGGTAGACCTTTCTTTGCTATCAAGAGTTAACATTATTCTAATGAATTCAAACGAGTCCTCCATATATTCAAATATATCGTTTAATGAATCTCCTTCTTTAATTCTTGTTCTTATAAATAAAATTTCATCTCTTATCCTTAACCTCAAGTCTTGGTTTGTTCCTCCAAGGTCTTGAAAGGCTTTTTTCTGTTGAGGGGTTAATTGATCAAGAATATCCTTGTTATCTACTTTATTTAATCTTCGTTCAACAAGATTAAGGTATTTCATATACTCTTCCACTGAAGTAGCTGCTGTAGGAATAAATAACTGATTTAGTAGCTGCCTTTGTTTAAGTAATTCTTGGTAATTTGGCTCACTATCAGACTGTATGTCTATACCTGACCAAACATATATATCATCATAAACTAAAAGATCCTGTAATAAGTCAAGATCTTTAGATCTATTGGTATTAGTAGAATCTAATTCAAAAACTAATTCACTAAAGGTATCCATATAGGAAGACCTGATAGCTACAGAGTCTTCTGATTTAAGTAAACTCTCATGTGTGGCTAAAGCCTCTAATTCTTTCTTAATTTGATCTAATCTTTTAGCTTCTAAATCACTTTCAGCTTTTTCACGCTTAAGTTGATCCTCTTTATTTGCTGCCCTTGATCGAGAAAATAGTTGAAGTCTTAATAACAAGAATTTAGCAAGAGGCTTTATACCATGGATCTTTAATAATATATCTATACCATTAGGAATTTGACCTACTTTGTCTAGTAAGTCAAAAAGTAACTTAGATTCCCCACCAACTTTTTTACCCTCCTCAATCCATTTAGATAAAATATCATCTTTAGAATCACCACCATACTTGTCTATAGCACCTCCAATTACATTAGAAATTGATCCTATTACATTTGAACTCATATTTTATTATATATCAAAAAATTACGTTGAAGACTTTTTCATCTGAATATTAACACCTAGAGTTGCAATATTTTTAGATTTCAACTTAAATGAAACTTTCTTAGTCTGGACTACTTCTGTAAAGTAACCTCCAACAAAGGCTCTGTTAGCTTGATCCCACCTTCCAAATGCTTTTTCAAATTCAGTTAGATCTCCTCTTGGATCTATAATTAAGATTATTGGTAACATTATATTTCTGTTATCTTTAACACTGAAAGTGTTTGGTGGGTATTTTGGATCACTATTTTCACCAAAGCCTATCCTAATTCTAAAGTATCCTTGAGTTTTATCAACAGGATCACCTTTTGAATAGTCTTTTTTATATAACGCAACCCCTCCACTAGTTTCAAAATAGTCAATAACTTTATCATCACTAATCTTATTACCAAAGATTTGCTCTGTTCCTAAATTTCTAAATTTCTCGAACATAACACTTTTAAAGATGTCTAAGTTTTTAGCACTCTTCATAGTATCTCCTACAATAACTGTCTCAACCTTATCCAATAACAAATTTTCCGCAGTTATCTTAATTACTCCTAGTTCAACTTCAGAGGTAGTTCCATTAGCACCACTGCTTAGTTTATCAAACAGGGTTAGTATTCTTGCATAGTCAAATATAAAAGCATTACTTCCATTGTTATATAGAATTTCGGCCTTCAAATCTCTATCTTTACCTTCTTCAGACTTAGAACTAAATTCTTTACCTTGAAATGCTTCATCAACATCTAATCTCTTAAGCTCACCAAGAAGTGCTTGTCTCTCAAAATATTTTCGTGGATCACCTTCGGTTTCATCTAACTGTGCCAAAATTTCTTGCCTTCTCTTAAGATTCTCTTGCCTTCTCCTAAAAGCGATTGACTTAGGGTTATTCACATCAGCTTTAATACCCAAAGCTTCCTCATAAGTTTTAGTTGCATTGTATCTTAAATTTCTAAGGCCACTAGCAGTTGTTCTACCACCTCTAGCAGTTAACTGTAGAGCTCT
>JBGSZB010000017.1:0-18601 GCA_041750555.1 Candidatus Dojkabacteria bacterium
GACTCATCCCTCCCCACCTCAAAGATGGAATAGCGCACCTTTTAAAGATGAGACAATTGATAAATACAATAGCTTGAAGGGAGAATACAGTGATATAGAGAAAGTGTTTTTTCATGGAATATATCTAATAAATTTAGCTAATCCAGATAGTCAGAAATTTCATTTATCAAAACTTAGTGTAATGCATCATTTAGATTTATTAAATAAAATAAATGGTGATGGAGTAATATTTCATACAGGATCTTTTAAAGATACAACAGAAGATGTAGGCTTTGATAGAGTTGTTTTTGGATTAAATTGGATATTTGAAAATATACCTTCAGAAATTATGGGTAAAAAGTTACTTTTAGAATGTGCTGCAGGAAGTGGAAGCGTTGTTGGGGATAGAATGGAGGAACTTCAAAGAATATATTCTGGAGTTAAGGATGAATACAAACAATATTTAGGATTTTGTTTAGATACTCAACATATGTTTGCTTCAGGTTATGATTTAATTAATTCCCTAGAAGATGTAGTTTCTGATATAGAAAAATATTTAGGATTAGAAAACGTTAGGGCAATCCATTTTAATGATTCTAAAACTGAATTTGCATCACATAAAGATAGACATGCTAATTTAGGAGAAGGTTTAATAGGGTTAGATAGTATGAAAAATATATTAAATCACCCTAAACTTAAAGGCTTACCATTCATTTTAGAAACTCCCGCTCTTGACGAATTAGAGGGTGCACTAAATCAAGTTAAAATATTAAAAGAGTTAGCTCTGTAATATTTAATATAAAGTTGTTAACTACTTCATCAATTTCTAGTAGAATATCACTACATTAGATATATTTAATGAAAAAGTTAGTAATTTTAGTAATAATACTTGTAGCATGCTCAGTAATTGGGTTATGGTCTCCATGGAGAAATCTTAATATTAATTTAGGAGGACTATTTGGAGTTTCAGAGATAGAATCATTATCAGGGCTTCAAGTATATTCATTAAGTGGGACAATAGAAGTGTATTTAGATAATGAATACAGTGGAGAGATAACAGTAGAAGATTCACCATTAACAGTATCAAAAATTGAACCAGGGGAACGGATAGTTACATTAAAGAGAAAAAGTGATGTGTTAAATAGTTATCAAGAGATAAATAAATTAGTAACATTTGTTGAAGGAACTAATGTTGTAATGTCATATAACATTGGACCAGTTGAAGAATACAGTGAGGGACATATAATTTATCCTGAAATTAAAGAGATAATTAACGAACCAACAAAACTATATATAACTACAAGTGTAGAAGATGTGTCTCTCCAAATAGATTCGTCCCTACCTGAAGTTTTAAGAGGCTTGAGAGGTGATAGAGAGTTAGATTTATCTAAACAACACTTAATAAATATTTCTAAGAATGGTTATGAACCTTTAGAATTTAATATATTACCATCTAATCAAGAAGAGAGAGATAAGTTAAGTAAATACAATTTAATTTTAGAAGTAGATTTAATGAAACAACCATTAAATATTGAAGATATATGATAGCTAATCAATTTAAATTAAAAAATACAGTTAAACATCCAACATCCCTAATAATAGGTGGATTAACTAAACTTGGAATTGAAATAGCAGACTCCCTACTAGAGCAAGGTGGTTATGTAATAATAATTGATACATATACAGAAGCTAATTTAGAAAAATTAAATATATTTCCAAAAGATAGCCTTATTAGCTTTATAGATTACACATCTCTCCCTCATTTAGATGAAGAGGTAAGAAGATTAGATTATGTATTTTACTTTAATCATGAAGCTAGTAGTTTTTCAGATAAAGTAACTACTAGTGAGTTTGTAAAATTCTCTAACTACTTAGATATATTGTTATCCTTGACTAAAAAGTTTGACGCTAAATTTCTTTTATCAACATCAATTAAAGCTAATCAACTAAGTGTTTTCTATGATGAGTTAGATTTTAAAAGAAGTGAAACACATAAGGTATACAGTATTTCTGAACTTCAAAGACATAGTGAGAGCTTAGTTATTGAATACTCAGAAAAACATAATATTGATTCAAGAATAGTAAGAATCGGAGAGATAATTGGAGAAGGAATAGATTTCTCAGTAGAGAGTTCTTTAAATAATTTAGTACTAGATGCAGCTAAAAAAGAGAGTCTTAAATTACATAAAGATGGTTTAGAATCTGAATGGTTTGTTCATTTACTAGATGCAGCTTATGGAGTAATTAAAGCTCAATTTACTAAAAACACTAAAGGAAAGATATATTCAATTGCATACGATAATCCATTAACTCACTTATCAATTGCATATAAGTTACAAGAGATAGATGATGATATAAAAGAGATTGAGTTTGTAGACTCTAAAGATAATTTACCATCAATAAAACTATATAAACCTGCTCCTAACTTAAATATCATAGGATGGGTAGCTAAGATACCTTTTGAAAAAGCCTTAAAAGAGTCTCTTTCATTAGCTAAAATATTTCTATTAGAAACTAAAAAGATAAATACAAGAGAAGATAATGTAGCTAGTAAAATTAAAAGTTTCTTTGCTCTAGCAGAAGAAGCTGAAGAAGAGAATGATGGTCCAATATCTAAATTAATTTCTGAGCGAAGAAAAAGTGAAGAATTAAAAAAACATAGTCAAGATTTAGCACAATTTAGAACATTAAAACAAAGAGGTAAACAAAAAAAGACTTTTAGTGAGAAAGTTAATAAAGCCTTATGGGATTTATCATTAAGTATTGGTAATTCATTTGGGTTTTTAAAAAACAAATCTCCATTTGAATTTGGAGTAATGTTATCTGGTTTAATATTATTCTTAGCTTTCTTTTTCTATATCCTATCTCCTTTCTTGGTAAGCTTAAGAAGTGTAGTCTTAGCAATTCCTGAATTAAATTATCAATTAAATTCATTTAATGATAATACTTATTTAGAAAAGAAATTTAATAGTGATTTATTAACATATTCACTTGATGAAACATTAAATGCCTTAGATAGTTTTAAGGGAATACTAAACTTTATTGGTTTAGAAGAATCGTATTCTGAAACTAGAAAATTAACACAAGCATATTTAAACATTTCTGAAGGGTTAAAGGGATTAAATAACGTATATGTTGAGTTTAATCAATATTTAGATAGTTATGAAAGTAACTTAATTTTAAGAAATAGTACCGAAAGCTATATCTCAACTACTAACACAGGAATTAATCATGAAGATATATTAACTAGTATTAATCAAAAAAGTGCATATTTAAAATCTTCAGTTGAAAGATTTAATAAAGGAGTAACTAGTTTAGAAAATATAAATTATGGGTTACTCCCTTCAATATTATTACCTCAAATAACTGGTATTAATGAAAATATATTTACATTAAAAACAAGTATTAATAGTTTTAAGAATGTAGAGTATATACCACAATTACTTGGATTAAATGAACCTAATACATTACTTCTTTTATTATTAGATAACAGTATCCCTACTCCAATTGGAGGAAAGATCGCATCCTTTGCACTAGTAACATTAAATAATGGAAGTATTACAGAAATTACATTAAAAAGTATTAATGACATTGATTTAGATCTCTCAAGTTTAGATGAATTTGATTTAAGAGAGATTAATTCTAGAAAGTTTCAAATATCTACACTTAAAGATTTAGAACTAGATGATCTAACTAGTGTTTCAGATCCAAAGATATTTAGTGAATTAATTGATAAAGTATTTAGTGAAACACTTGAGAGAGAGATTAAAGGGGTGGTAACACTAGATTTAAACTTTTTAGAAGATATTATCTCCCTTTTAAATAGTAATGAAGAAAAAGTATTAATAGATAATATTGAAATAACAGAACTGGCATTTTTAACAAACCTTATAAGTTTACAAAGTGTTAATGAAAGTATTGATGAGAAAAATAAATATTTATCTCAAATATTTGCTAATACAATATATCCAATATTAAGTAATCCAAAAGAATATATTGTTGAATTTTTACCAATACTTCAAAAGGGGGTTGAGGAGGGTAAAATTCTTTTAGATTTAAGTGAATTAAATATTAATGATTATTTATATTCTTCAAACTTTAACTACTTTAATTACAATCAATCTACATTCTCAGTTAGATATGGATATAACGTATTAGATCCAAAAGTTATTAATATTGAAAAATATCCACTATTAAATATATCAAATGAAATAGATGTTAGTGGCAATTACGAATTAACATATACAAGTAATATTCAAATCCCATCACTTGGAAGTAATTCAGATTTACAAATATGTTTACCTCTATCAGTTCTTCAAAGCGATATTAGTGTTTCTGATATTCCAAAGGAGAGATATGTAATTAATTCCGCTAGAAATGAAAAGTGTTTGGTATTAAGATTAATTAATGAAAAGGAGATAAGTGTTAAATGGAAACTTAATCCAAATATTGTAGGGGATTCAGAAACCTTAGAGTTTTTAACGTATAAAGTTTTGGGAAGTGCTTCTAGTTTAGATAGTAAGATTGTTTTAGATGATTTATTTGAAATATTAAATGTTAACCCAGAAATTGATTATTCAGGTAACACTCTTATCTTTACTGATGATTTAGATACATCATCTAATATTAGTATTGAGGTGTTTAAGTAATACTCTTTTCATAAACGCTTTTATATGGGATAATCCATGAGCTTAAGAAAATAAATATGGCAAGAACTAAAAAAGTAAACAACGAACAAGAAAACAAAATTAGAATGACTCAAAGTGCATACGATGAGTTAGTTCAAGAGAGAGATTACAGAGTTAATGAATTAAGACTTGAAATAGCTAAAGATTTAGCTACAGCCGCAAATGAAGGAGATTTATCAGAAAATCATGCATACTCTGATGCAATGTTAAGAAAAGAATTAAATGAGAATAGAATTTTAGAGTTAGAAGAAGTTATATTAAAAGCTGAAATAGCTATAGAAAATACATCTGATAACTTTGTAAGTGTAGGTGAAAAGGTAGAAGTTCAAAATTTAGAAACTAAAGAAAAAAGAACAGTAGTTTTAGTTGGTTCTGAAGATACAAAGGCTGCAAACCCAAGTGAGGGTAAAATTTCAACAGATTCTCCAATAGGAAAAGCAATTTTAAACTCTAGAGTAGGAGATATTGTAGAGGTAAAATTGCCATCAAAAACAGTTAGCTTCAAAGTGTTAAAACTAATTAAATAAATAGTTTTTTAATACCTAGTGAGACTACAAAATTATTGATTTATATATCTATTCCCTTTAAACTATTAAAAGTAATAGTATATAGATGCAGAGTAGTTTTCAAAATAATATTCAAAAGTTAATCGTATTAATAGATAACGATTTTGTAATAAGAGATGTTTTAAAAAAACTTATTAAAAATAGGTTTAGTAAACAGCTTAATATATTAACATCTGAAAACGGAGTAGAAGGCGTTGGATATATATTTATCTCAAAGCCTAGTGTAATTATTCTAGATACAACTCTTCCAAAATATGGTGGATTAGAACTTGTAGAGTATCTACAATCTAACCAAGGTTTAAGGGAGAGGAATACCCCGGTAATTCTAATACATCAAAGTAAAAATGTACCTATAACTAACTATGTAAATACTATAAAGCTTAATAAAGATGATAGAGATTTCTTAAATAAATTAGTTGCAGCTATTGATTATTCACTAAATACTAAAAGCTCTCCAAGTATAGGATTCTTTAATAAAGTAATGAGATACTTTGGAATTAATGCAATAAGACAAAGTAATAGATCTACACTTTTAATTGATTTAATTAGAAACGTTAAAAAGCCCTCAATTAGAATACCGTTATTTATTAATATTGTTTTCTTTATAGAGTGGTTACTTAATCAAATACTTTTAAGTGTTAATTTAACACTATTTACTATACTTTCAGGTAAGGATGGTTTAGATGAAGCTAATATTCAACAAGCAAATAAAGATTTAATAAAATTTAGAGTTAGATATTATCCAACTATAGCTGGACTAATAGCCACTTTATTAATTATTCTTTTACAAGTTCTTTTCTTTGTAATAGGTGGAATTGTAATATTTGGAACAAGAATTGATCCATCTAGTGCATTAATAGGAAGTGAAGAAAATGTTAACTTAAGTAATGCAACTTATGATCTTAATCAGATAGAACTTGTAGATGGAGCTTTTCGTTTGAAAGAGATTATTGTTAATCCAAATGAAATATTAAATCAATCTGAAGAAGAAATTGTAATACCTGAAGAGATATTAGAAACCTTACCTGAAGATGTTGTTGAAGAATTAACTAATCCTCTAAGTTCTCCAGAAGTACAAGGTGTACAAGCTCAAGAAATTGAGAATACAGGTATAAATGAAGATAGTAATGTAAATAATTTAGATAACGAGGTTATTAAGAGTTATTCAATAAATAATCCAGAAATTATATTTAATAATCCAATTCAATATTCTGTATTAAAAAATATATTTGAGGAGAGCAATGTTAACAACAGGGAATCTTCAATTATTAATGTTTTAAGAGAGAGTTCACTAGATAATGAGAGTAATATAACTTATCAATTATCTCCTAATAAATTAGATTGGTACTATTTTGAATACGCTAATTTAAATGAATTAGATAATTTAACAGATATTTCTTTAAGACGTGGAGAATGGAGTAAAACTACAGTTGGTTATCAAAGCAGTAATAGTATTAGAGAGGTTAACTATTTTTTAGATAATTGGGTAGATAGTGTTGGTAAATCTACTAAAGAGTTATATCTAAAAGTTTTCTTACATTCTAATGGAAATACTCAAACAACATTAAATAACTTAATTGTTGAAAGAGAGGTATATTTAACCACAAATTTAGAAACTGTAAGTCTAGATAGTAATTTAGATATACCATCATACCCAATAGTTGAACTAAATGATGATACGGTATCTTCTGAAGTTTCAGAAAACGGAATAAGTGAGTCCCTACCAATTCCAACAATATATCAAGCTACATATTTTAATGGGAATAAGATTGTTATAGGTAAAGTGTTAAATACAAATATATCTGATAGTGATTTAGGAAAGTATAGAGTTAGGGTTTACTATACAAATAGTACAGATATTTCAAAAAATGCGACAGATAAATTAGAGTTTATTGGAGAAACAGGTGTTAGTAAAAATGTTAAAGGGGATATTACTTTCTATTTAGAAACTCCTAATAGAGAAGGAGGATATGTAACTAGTGAATTAGTATATGTTAATAATGGAATAGAAATACTTTCTAATTTATCTAATCCATTAGAGAATTCAACTTTTACAGTAGATAGTACAGCAGATGACGATGACGATATCCCAGGTAATGGTGTGTGTTTAACCACAGGAGGAGAGTGTACCTTGAGAGCTGCTTTAAGTGAAACTACAGAATTGGTTGCTACTTATTTAATAAATGGACATAACATATATTTTAATATTCCAACATCGGATACAGGCTACAGAGATTATGATGATGCAAATACACCATCTAGTGGAGATAGCTTAAACGGAGATGATTATTGGAGTATTAGGCCAGCTACTCAATATGCCGTATTAGCAAATAGTGTTGTTTTAGATGGTTCAACACAGGAGAGTTTAAGTGGTTTTAATAGAAATACTAGTGGTCCAGATATAGAAGTTAAAGATGGAGCAAGTGTTGCAGTTGGAATATATGCTTTTAATGGAGCTAGTACAACAGGATATAATGAGGATTTAACAGCTGATGAAAGGATTACAATAAGAGGTTTAAACATTAATTCTTTCACACAACAGATTTCGCTTTTAGGTTCAAGTGGCCTTTTACTAGAAGATAGTTACTTATGTACTGATCCAAAAGGAGAAGCAGGTATTGCTGCATCTGGAACGGGTATTGCTATGGATGGAGAATCTAATACAATAAAAGATAATGTAATAGGTAACTGTAGTAGTAATGGAATGAGTGGAGATTTAGAGTATACAAAGGTTCAAGGTAATAAAATTGGAGTAAATGCACTAGGAAATACGTCAATAGGTGTAACTGCTGCTATCAGTGCAACTGCTTCTGTACAGAAAGGAACAATTATTGGAGGTTCTATTGCTGGTGAGGGTAATATATTAAGAGGAAGTGGCTATTGTACAAATATTAGATTTGGAAGTGTTACAGGAGATGGTTTTATTGCAACGTTAAGGAATAATACATGTGGTTTAAATGAGGATAAAGATGCAAAGTTTACTTCAGGAGTAATGTATATGGGTACTCTTGGAGGTGGTACTACAATCACTGTTAGTGATAATATTTCCTCAAGTGGGTTTGAATTTAATGGTAGCTTTGGAACTATTACAGATAACATTGCAGGAACAAATGAATCTAAAACTTTAGATTTAGGAAATACATCTAAACCTGGGTTTAAAATAGCTCAGCTAACTTCAATCTCAGAATTTTCGAATAATACAGCATACTACATGCAAGATGGAATATCTTCTCAAAGTCTTGTAACTACAGTTATAGATAGTGTAGATCTTCAACATAACTACAGTTCAGGAATTCTTTTAGACAAACAAGATTTAACCCAAGCATCTTTTAGCGAAAGTACAACTATTAAAAACTCAACAATAAGTAATAATGAATACGGAATGACTATTTATGGTTACTCCCCAATAATTAAAGGTAACTTAATAATTGATAATGATAGAGATGGCATTATGATTCAAAGTGCAGGTGGTGCTTCTAATCGATTAACTACAAATGTAGTTAATTCAAGATCTAAGCCAGTTATTGGAGGAACGAATGCATATAGTGGATCTTTATGTAATGGATTAGAGCAAAATTGTATAGAAGGTAACGGTTATCATGGAGTACAAAGCATAGATAATATACCCTCAAATGAGGCTAGATTGTATGTAGATAATGATTTTGGAAGTGGTAATGGTACAGACAACAGTTTTAACATTGTACAGGCATGGAGAGGTGGCTTTGAAATATTAAGTGGTACTGATAGAAGAACAGATATCACTTCAAATACATTAAGTATTAATTTACCAGATACTTCTTTTATAAGATTAAACTATGGAATACCTACAAGGCTTGAAAGTATTGAGTTAGCAAATGGAAATGTAGCTTGTTTATCAGCAGCAGATTGTCCTCTTACAGGCCATACAGCTGGAGTTAATGGACAAAGTCATTTCATGAGAACTCAAATGTATGGATATGTTGTAAATGAGTATGTAATAGATAATAGTGGTAATAAAACTGATTATTCAACATTTAAAATTGAAGATAATCATTTTAGTTCAAATACATTTAGTTTTGATGGAGATTCTACAAGTGAACCTGTAAGTACTGGATCTAATAGAACAATAAATACATTTACATATGCAGATAGAGGTGAACCTTGGGTAGATAATCCAACATATGCAAGAAATGTAGCAAGTGGAGAATGGGGTAGATTTCAAATAATGGAAGTTGAATATGTAGATGCAAATCCTGTACTAAATGGAGATGGAAGTTACACAATAACAGTAGATAGTACTGAGGATTTAGGTAATGGAACTATTACATATTTTAATGATGGGGCAGGCAATGGAAGTGGAGGAATAATTAAAAGTGCTACAAATGGTTTATCAAATGGTAAAACTTCATTAAGAGAAGCATTATCAGTGTCTAATACAGTCACAATTGATAATAGAATAAATGTATACTTTAATATTCCAACAACAGATACAGGTTACAGAGATTATGATGATGCAGATACACCTTCTAGTGGTGATGGAGTAGATGGAGATGATTACTGGAGTATTAGACCTGCAACTAATCTAGGTGGTATTGTTTCAACTTTAGCTAATAAAAGAATATTTATAGATGCCACAACTCAAACAACTAATCAGGGGGATAGGAATACTAATGGACCAGAGATTGAAATTAAAAAGGTGGGTGGAACTGCTACAAATGGAATAGTTGCAGTTAAAGCAAATAATTTATTCTCAGATTCAGAATATGCACATACAATAAAAGGTTTAGCAATAAATGGATTTTCAGTTCAGATAGGTGGAATTAGTTCAAAGGGATCTAATATTTTAAACACATATTTGTGTACAGATGTAAAAGGACTCCCAACAACAGATGATTTTGATAATGCTTATGAAGGAATATATATGGCTGAGATGTATAACATTAATATTAAGGATAACTTAATAGGAAATTGTTCTGGTGGTTTAGGAACATCATACTTTAATAATAGTACAATATCTGGAAATTACATGGGTGTGTCAAAAGATGGCAACTCAGCAATGGATATGGTTGGCCCTATAGTTATATCTAATTTTGAAGAAGGATCAATTATTGGTGGGGATAATGAATCTGATAGAAATTATTTAAGAGGAGATTACTCTTGTCTAACTGTTGCAACAGGTTCTAATGCAAGCTTATCAAGTGAAATTAAGAATAACTACTGTGGTTTATCAAAAGATGGAACAACCAAATTTACTACAGGAAATTTTGAAGTTTTAGCAGGTGTAAGTGAAGGTGTTAAAGAGATAAGTGATAATTATGCAACCACAACAATGATTTTAACAGCTGTAGATATATTAAATAATGTTGTTGGAACAGATATTAATCAAACTCTAAATTTAGGAGATGTGGCACTAGATGGAATAGCACTATCAGGATATGCAGAAAAGTTTAATAATAACTATATTGCTAATATGAGATATGGTGTTGTTAGCTCAACACAATCTAATTTAGATGAAGTTGAGTCTAATACATTAGTAAATAACGAGATAGGATTTAAACTTAATTTAACAGTTACTTCACCAAATAAAAATATATTAATAAATAATAACTTATTAGAAGATAATGAATTAGGAATTGAAATAAATACTGCTAATGTAAATGATTATGTATTAAATTTAAATAACAATATATTTAGAGATAACACTACTTCATCAATTAAAATATTAGGTAACTCTAAAGTTAAAGTACAATCTAATGTATTTGAAACAACTAATACAACTAAAGCTGTAATAGATATTAGTGGTGGAAGTGAAGATGCTAACTTAGTTAACTCAAATGATAGTTTAGATAGCGATAGTGGAGTAAATAACTTAATGAATTCACCAGTAATTGAAAGTATTGAATATATAGGTGGTGGAATATATACAGTAAATGGGTCTTTAGATAATACAGTAAGTGGAGAAGGACCAATTGAAATGGAAGTATGTGTTAGTGATGGAAATACGAATGGTGGAGGATGTTTAAGTAGTATATTAGTTGAGAATGTAACTCAAAACACTAGTGGTTTAACAACTTGGAGTGGAGATATAACTATTACAGGAGCAGATGGAAGTGAGGATAAATACTTTAGTGCATTAGCTACTAACAATTTAGGTGCAACTAGTGAATTCTCAGAAAACTTTTATACGCTTAATAACCCAAACTATACTGTAAAAAGTTATCCAATAACATTAATTTACCCAATAAATGGAGCTACAATAGATGATGATACTCCATTATTTGATTGGAATGCTACACTTGACCCTGATATAGAATCTTATCAATTATTTATTAATGGTAACTTTGTAGCATCAATATCTAGTGCAACTACAGAGTATCAATATAGCGGTACACCATTAAGTAATAATGTTACTTGGAAGATAGTAGGCATTAGAGAGAATGGAGGAATAGGTGGAGAGAGTATTACTCAAAACTTTAAAGTTCTAGTAACTAATGATATTGGTTTAACCTTAATATCTCCAATTGGTGGTATAAAAATAGATGATACAACTCCATTCCTTGATTGGAATGCAACTAGTGATACAACAGTTGAGAGTTATGTAATATATTTAAATAATCTCTACTATGTAGAGGTATTAAAATCTTCTGCTACATCTTATCAAGTAGAGGATGAATTAGATTTAGGAATATATACATGGAAAGTTCAAGCGCTAAATTCAAATGATGGTTTAATTCAAGAAACAGAGGAAGAAAACTTTGAAATATTTGAAGAATATATATTAACTTCTAATATTAACTATACTGAAAAAGAAAATATCGTAACTATTAACAGTAATAATTTAGGTGATTTATTAGATTCACTTAAATTAAGTTGGAATGTAGCAGGAAGTAATTTAAATAGTGAATATATGTTCTTAATTGAAGTATTAGATAGTGAAAATAATGTAGTGATAAGTAAAGAATTAGATATAAATTTAAGAGAATATACATTTACATCTGAAGAATTATCTAAATTATTAAAAGGTAATAGTTATACAATTATTATTAAATTAGTAAATCAGGAGGGAAATGTTATATCAGAAATTAGCAAAACATTTACATTTAATATATTTAAAGAAGTTAACTTTATAGATAGTGTAACTAAAAATATATCTAAGGGATTAGAGTTACCAGAAAATTTATCAGAAATAATATTACCAATAGCTCCACTTATAGGAGCAATAGGACTAGCTTCAATTGCATCAATCTATCTAACAGGAGGTGGATTCTTTTCTAAATTAGGACTTTTACTTCTTGGATCAGTTGTAAGACCTAAGAGAAAAAGATGGGGTATAGTTTATGATAGGGATGAAGGTAAACCATTACCATTTGCTCAAGTAAGAATATATAAAAGAAAGGAAGATAATTAAGTATGTATTAAATTACTCTTAATAGTATCTACACTCATAATTTCACTGTTATCAATTTCATTTAACTCTTTATTTGTATATATTTTTGAAAAAAGAAATTGATAAAATATATTAAATATTGAAGAAGAGAGTATAAGAATTGAAAATATTAAAAAGATATTTTGAGTTAATGATATTCCAATAAGTATTAAGGTTAAAGAAATAATTCTTCCAACTGTAAAGATATTTTCTAATATTAAATTAGTTTCAATACCAATATTGTTTACCTCATTTCCAATTAATTTGTATCTAATACCTAAATCAAGTTTAGCATCTAATGGTTTTGATGTAGAGTTACCCAAGGTTACTAAAATATTTCTAACAATTAATCCGGTCAAACTCCAATTAAATGAAAGAAGTATATTTCCTGTTAAGTTAAATAATAAACCAAGGAAACCAATTCTTTTTGATTTCTCTATCTTAATGTTTCTGAAAAAGAAAGCTAAGAATGCTCCAACTAGGTTAAATACAGCAATGAATATTCCAAATCCAAATTCTTGATTAATAAAGATGTATGGAATAAAGAGAAAAGAACTTATCATTGCAGCGTCAATACCTTGATACATACCAACTAAAACTGCATATTTAAAAAACCATTTATGTTTAATTACTTTTTTAAACTCACTTAGCTTTATCTCATTTCTTATTATCTTATTGTATTTAAACCTAGGGATAATAATCATTAAAGAGATAATTGCTCCTAAGATAAATACTAATTGATAGTTACCCTGAAAACTAATAGTTGCACCAAGAAGTACAGGAAATACTATAGAAAATACAGAATTTAAACTAAATATATTACTTAAGGCTCTGTTTCTTTTACTTAAATTTAATTCTTTTAAAATAAATATATTGTGATTAGACCAGAATAACCCCCTAGCAAATCCTCTGGAAACTGCAAAAGGTATAAATAGTAATTCAAATTGATTAATAAATAGCGCTATAAAAAGAGATGATAAGAATAAAAAGAAGAATGATATTTTAAAAAGAGTTATATATCCAAAGTATCCAATTAAAAAACTTCCAATAATTACCCCTACCCACATAGAGATTAGTAAAATTAGTGCATCTATAAAGATATTAGTAGGGGAGTTAAATGTTTTAAATATTAATATTGAATAGAATGAGTTAATAATTATATCTACAATTAAAAAAGAGATTCTGAAGTAATAGTATTGAAAAGTTAATTCGTTTATTCTTTTATTAAATAGTGACATTAATATTTTTTAAAAGATAACGATTAATAAAATTAAACCAATAATTATTCTATAAATTCCAAACACTCTTAAACCATTCTTTTTTAAGAAAGATAATAAAAACTTAATTGCTAAAAAGCCTGAGATAAATGCACTTAAAAACCCCACTATATAAATTAGGGTATCATTTGAGGATAATTCTAGCTTCCCTGAAATAATTGTGTAAATTGATAATAGTGATGTAGCAGTTACAATTGGAATACTCATTAAAAATCCAAATTCAGCTGCAGCAACTCTTGATAATCCCAGAGCTTGTCCTGAAATAAGAGTTATTCCAGATCTAGATACGCCTCTTATTAGAGCTAGAGCTTGAGCAAATCCAATTGTTAATGATTTATTAACATTTAAACTCTCTAAATCTTTTGTTGAGTTTTTAAATAATTTATCAGTAAATAAAAAGAAAACTCCTACAACAATTAATGGAATTATAGTTAATAGGGCAGCAACTGTAGAGTTAGCTGAGGAATCATAAAAGTTTTCTATAGTATTTTCTAAAATTAATCCAATTATTCCTGCTGGTATTGTTGCAATTACTAAAAGTTTTATTAAGTTAATATCGCTTTTAACTATACTATCTCTATTACCTTTAAGATAATTAATACTTGATTTAATTAATGATAATATCTTTTTTCTAAAGTAAATAACTAATGCTACTAATGTTCCAAAATGTAGAAATATTATATATTCAGTAGAAGGTTCATTAAAGCTTAAAACTTTAGGTAATAGTTCTAAATGACCTGAACTAGAAACTGGTATAAACTCTGTTAATCCTTGAACAATACCTAGTATTATTGATTGAAATATATCCATTATTTAATTTTTAAGAAATATTAAATTGAATCTTCGTATTCTTTAATTTTGTTTACTCTTCTTAAGTGTCTCTCTAAATTACTAAAAGATGTATTTAGAAATGTATTAATAATTTCAATTAATTCATCTATATTGTTTTCATTGAATTCCTCAGAATCAATAACTAATACATTAGCGTTATTATCTAATTTAGAGAGTTCAGCTTGCTTTGGGTTACTACATAATGCAGCATATATTCCTTTTACTTTGTTTGCAGCAATACTCATTCCAATGCCTGATCTACATAAAAGTATTCCTAAACTTTGGATATTGTTTGAGCTTTCTTCAACAATTTTTTCACCCAATTTAAATGCATAATCTGTATAATCATCACTTTCTATATATTCACTTGGTCCTAAATCTATTAAGTTAATATTTAAATTAGATTTAATTAATTCTTTTAAGTTTAATCCTCTATGGTCACTTGAGATGTATATATTCATAATGAAAATTTAATATTGTATTCCCTTTATATTAGTGTACAAAACCATTTTTTGCAAAATTTTAAAATGTATATCACCTAATTTTAAAATATATGTACTACTAATGTTAAAATCATATAGTTAAATACCCAAAATTGAGTGATATAGAGCTAGTAAAATCTAAATTAGATATAGTAGATGTAGTATCTAGCTATTTACCAGAACTTAAAAGAGCTGGAAGTACATATAAAGCTAGATGTCCATTCCATGAAGAAAAAACTCCATCATTTACAGTTAATGAGACACTTCAGATGTATAAATGTTTTGGATGTGGTAAGGCAGGTGATGCAATTAAATTTATAGAGGAGATTGAAAGAGTTGAATTTATAGATGCACTAAAAATAGCGGCAGATAGAGTAGGAGTAGAATTAAGTGGAAACATAAATAAGAAGGATAAAAAATTAGAAGAAGAAAAAAGAAAATTAATTAGTGCTAATACATTAGCTTCTCAATACTTTAACTATATCCTTTTAAATCATTCAATGGGAGATAAAGGTAGAGAGTATGCTAAAAAAAGAAAGATAACTTCTGAAATTTCTAAAAAGTTTTTAGTGGGTTATGCTCCACAAAGTAGAGTAAATTTAAAAAACTTTTTAATTAATAAAGGTTTTAACGAAAAGGATTTAATTAAATGGGGGTTATTAATAGATAGAGAAGGGGATGTAATTGATAAATTTAGATATAGACTTATACAATCAATATTTAATGAAAGAGGGGATGTAATAGGTTTTAGTGGTAGATACATTGGTAAGAGTAAATTAGCACCTAAATATTTAAATTCTCCTGAGACATTAGTGTATAAAAAGCAAGATATTCTTTATGGGTTGTATCATGCAAAAGAAGCTATTAGAAAGAGTAACTATGCTATTTTAGTTGAAGGGAATATTGATATATTATCTTCTCACAGAGTTGGTGTTGAAAATATTGTAGCTCCCCTAGGTACAGCTTTTACAGAGAATCAAGCTAAACTATTAAAGAGATATTGTGAAGAGATATATTTTTGTTTTGATACTGATGAAGCAGGTACTAAAGCTTTAATTAGAGGTATAGAAATATTAGAGAAGGTAGGTTTAAGACATAAAGTAATTAATTTAGGAGATTTTCAAGATGGTGATGAATTAATTTGTCAAAAGCCTCGAGAATGGATAAATGTTGTTAATAGTGCAATGGATACTATTGAGTATTTAATTAATAAATTTAGTAGAGATTTAAATTTAAATAGTGCAGAGGGTAAATCAATTTTAGCTCGAAATATATTCCCTGTATTATCTAACATTAAAGATGAAGTTAAGCTTAACCACTATATTAATGAATTATCCTTAATTTTAGATGTATCTATTGAATATATTAAAAATGGTATAAATAAGAATGAGAAGGCATTAATTAAACATTTTTCAGATAAAGACAACATAAAAGAGAGTATTAGTGAGATTAAGATTGATATTGGATTAAGTAGGTTAAAAAGGTTTTTATCATATTTAATTGATAGAGATTTAAAGGCTGTAGCTAATATTTTAAGTGAAGAGATATTTACAAATGAAGCCCTAAAGAAGATTTTCATTAATTTTAGAGATTCTAAAGCTGACTCAGGGTTTGATGCACTAACCGTTAATTTAAATGATGATGAAATTAAAATATTAAAAGATGTATTAGTTGTTGATTTAAAAAGAGGTAAACTAGCCCGTGATGATATTAATTATTTAATGAGAATAATTATTGAAAAGTATTATGAGGTTAAGATTAAAAAGATACAATCCCAGTTAAATCACGATATAGAGAATCAAGATCTATTAATTGAACTAAACAATATTATTACTGAGAAACGTAAACTTAATAGTATAAAGATATAATTATCTTCTTCTAGAGAATTTCTTGTTTTTATCCATTGTACTTCTAAATTCACTAGAAGCAGTAAGAACATGTCTACCTTTTTGAATTTTTCTTTTAAGTACTAGAATACCTTTAGTTGTTGATTTTCTACCTAAAAATCCAAATTTTCTAATTCTTTTTATTTTACTTGGGTTGTATGTTGGACCCTGTGTTTTAGCCATAATTTATTCTTTAACAATCTGGATTATACAGAATTATTCTCTATCAATCAAATTATATTAGTTCACATTCATCTCCTAATTTATCTTCTGCAAGATCAAAGTCTTTTTGATCAATTACATTATCTCCATTTATATCCTTTTTACCACAACTTGATTTGCTAGCAATTGATGCATCAGTACATCTAAATCCATTGTATTCAAAAAGAGTTTGATAATCATCTGCTTTAATTTGATTATTGTAATCATAGTCTAAATCTCCACAAACTCCAGTATTGTATCCTGTTGTAACTCCTGTCTTACATGAACTTTCACCAAATTTTAATTTCAAAACAGTAAAGTCTGGTCCGTCTACAATTGCACTATAATCAGTATCTAAGGGACCGCATCCTGCAGGATCAATTGTCGCTGTAGATTGAGGTACTCCTCTACATATTTTCCCGTACTTTGTAGCAAGTGTAGAAAAATCAGAAATTGTATATGTTCCACTTGCATTACTATCCATATATCCACAATCTACAAATTCAGTGCCTGTACAACTTTTCCCCCATTTAACGACAAGTGCATTAAAGTCTGCTTCATTTAAAACTTTATCACTATTGTAGTCCATTGGTCCGCAACCAGTAAAATCTAAACCTGTAGTTTTACAACTTCGTCCATATAGTTGAGAAAATCTAGAAAAGTCAGGGATATCTATTACACCATTTTTATTATAGTCAAGGTTTCCACAATCTACTTGATATCTTGAATTTGAGTTATATACACCTGTACTAAGAGAAGCCGCATCTGAATCTTCAACAGCTAAATTATTATTTATGTAGTAGACTGCAAATGCAGTAACTAACAAAACTACAACTGCTGAAATAACTAATAGAATTGTGGACTTTTTCCCCATACAAATTATAATAAAAGATACTAGAATATATATTAGCAAAATGGATAGTAAAGTAAACAGCAATTATTTAATAAATAAAGATATCAAAGAGCATAATTCAAATAAAAAAAGAATAGTATTAGTAACTATAATTTTAAGTTTTGTTTTAATTATTGGAGTAGGCTTATTAATACGAGGTTATATACTTAATAACCCAGGAAAAGATATTAATATTAATGATTTAATAAATTCAATTAAATACAATGATCCACTTAATATTCCATCAATTAAAAGAATTACAAAAGCTAGTGAGTTTGAATTAGATATCCCCGCGAGTTTTCAATTAGAAAGTAATTCACTGGATCAATATATTTTTACAAATTCTGAAGATAGATCAAATGTATTGTATCTCAATAAAGATTTAAAAGTTACT
>JBGSZB010000018.1:0-25043 GCA_041750555.1 Candidatus Dojkabacteria bacterium
CTAGGGTGTGCTTTTTCTATTTCATCAAAAAGAATAACTGAATATGGTTTTCTTCTAACTTTTTCTGTTAATTGACCTCCCTCTTCATAACCTATATATCCTGGAGGAGCTCCTATTAATTTAGCTACACTATGGCTCTCCATATATTCACTCATATCAACCCTTATTAAGTTATCTTCATCTCCAAATACTACTTCAGCCAGTTTTTTAGCTAATTCTGTTTTACCAACTCCTGTGGGTCCTAAAAAGATAAAGGTTGCTATTGGTTTCTTAGGGTTCTTTAATCCAGTTCTTGCTCTTTTAATCGCTTGTGAAACTAATCTTATGGCATCATCTTGTCCTACAACTCTTTTTTTTAATTTATTCTCAATATCTATTAAATTCTTTTTTTCCTCTAAATTTAATTCAGTAACCGGAACTCCTGTAATACTTGATATTACACTTGTTATATCTGAAACCATAACTTTTGGAGTACCACTACCCTTTTGTTTTAACCATTCTTCCTCTATTGGCTTTAAATTCTCTTTAAGTTTTTCAATTTGAACTTTAATTTCTGCCGCTTCCCTATGTTGATTAGCTCTTGTATATGATTCTCTTTCTGTTTCTAACTTTTTAATCTCATTTTTTAATATTCTTAAGCTTTCTGGTTCACTAGTTGCTCTAAGTCTAACTTTACTAGAAGCTTCATCAATTACATCAATTGCTTTATCTGGTAAAAATCTATTTTTAATATATCTATCACTTAATTTAGAAGCTGCAATTAATGCTTCATCTGTTATTTCTAATTTATGGTGTGATTCGTATCTATTTTTAATTCCTTTAAGAATAGTTATTGTATCAGCAACTGTGGGTTCTTCAATTAATACAGGTTGGAATCGTCTCTCAAGAGCTGCATCTTTTTCAATATATTTTTGATACTCATTTAGTGTGGTAGCTCCAATTACTTGTAAATTACCTGAAGCAAGAGAGGGTTTTAACATATTTGAAAAATCTAATTCTCCACTTTGTGCTCCACTTCCAACTATTGTATGAAGTTCATCAATAAAAAGAATAATATTTCTTTCACTTTTCTCTAAATCTTTAATTAAGTTCTTAGCTCTCTCTTCAAATTCCCCTCTAAATTTTGATCCCGCAATAAGACTAGATAAATCTAAGCTTTTAACTTTTTTATCTCTTAAGATTTCTGGTACATTACCTGAAACTATTCTTTGAGCTAATCCTTCAGCTATTGCAGTTTTTCCAACTCCTGGTTCTCCTATTAATACAGGATTATTCTTTTTTCTACGGGATAATATTTCAACTACTCTTGTAATTTCTCTATCTCTTCCAATTACTGGATCAATTTTATCTTCTTGAGCTAATATATTTAAATCTCTACTAAATTCATCAAGGGTTGGTGTTTCACTTTTAACTTCTTCTCCATCTCTACCATCACCTACCACTTTAACTACAATACTTCGAGCAAGTTGGTGAGTAATTGCATACTTTTTTAATATTTGAGATGCAATACCTTCATTTTCTAATATTAATCCTAAAAATATATGTTCAGTTCCAATATATTTATGTCCTAATTGCAAAGCCTCGTTATATGCTAATTGAATAACCATATTAGCTCTTGGAGTAAATGATATATTCTTATTCTCGCTTATCCCAGTTGTTAATTGTTTACTAACTAATTCTCTTAAATCCTCTATATTAATCTTTAACTCTTTAAAGATTTTTACCATTACAATCTGATCTTGCGTTAGGGCATAAAGTATATGCTCAGTATCTATACTTCGTTGTTTAAATTCCAGAGCTTTAAGATATGCATTATTTAGAGCAACTTCAGTTCTTTTTGAAAAAAGTTCACTAATATTCATAAATGTATTTTATCACAGAGATATCTCCTCTGCTAAGTGGTTAATATATTTTTAATAATTAGAGATCAAAATATTTTAAATATACAATAAATGTCTACTTTTAATTGAAAAATGTTCCTAACATCTATAGAATAGTTAAAGCATAACTATATTTTATGTATATACAGATTCCTAAAAAAGGTTTAAGTTTTAAGTATCTATCCTTATTAAAGAATAGATCATCCCTTCTTATATTTTCTCTATTCTTTTTAATTTTTGTACTATCTGGGGTTAATGTAATTAATAGTTTAGCTAGTAGTGGAATAGAACCTTTTTTAAGTATAAATAAGGCATTAGCTCAATATACTAATTTTAATTCATATGTAGGTAATGGAGGTACAACTATTGATACTGAATATCAAATAGTAGATAGTTGGGGTAGATGTCAGGTTATTAATCCAACTTCAAATAATCCAGTTAGGACAGTGGCTGAGGTAGGTAGTGGTAATGTTAGAGAACTTTTAAGTAAAGCAGGTTTAAATCAGGGTGATACTAATCAGCATAATACACAAATGTCCTTTTTAGAGAATCGAGATTTAAATATGAGTTACTTGCTATCTTTAGAGATTGATCCAGGGGGTGATCCTACCAATTTTATTAAAGAAACTTTTGATAACGGATACATGCCAATAATTAGGTTGTGTTTTGATGGTGGATGTAGTTTTACAAGAGAGTCCATAATTACATTTTATGAGAAGATCAACAATAATTTAGCAGGTACTGATTATCAATTTATTGGTGTAGTTGGACCAAATGAGCCAGGTACTGGAAAAGAGGCCCTAGGGTTTGGTTTTAGTTCCCTTAACTATGCAGAATTGGTTGAAATGTCTAATACGGCAGCTAGTGCATTGCAGGATTATAGGGTTGAAAATGGAGGTAATATGTATATAGCTCCTGCAATATTTAACTTAGCTAATAGAGAAAATGATGATACTAAAGAATATTTAAATCCAACAGGACACGCTTCAATTGATCCATCTCTTTATGATTATTTATTAGGTAATACATATGATTTAGAGGGAGGAAGTGCTACTAAATGGTATGAGGAAAGTGGAGCCAAGGCATATATAGAAGCTAATGATAATTTATTAATGATATTTACTGAATTTGGATATTTTTCAAGTGCTCCTGGGGGTATTGAAGGTCTAAAGGAGAGTTATAAAACACTTTGTGAAGATGAAACAGTAGATGGAATAATGTTTTTTAGACCTAATTATCAAGAATTAAATGCAAGTGTACCAAGGCAAGACCCTGTCATTCCTATTGATGATTTAAAAGAGATGATAGATAGTTGTGATGTACCACCATCAAAATCTAGTAAACGAAATGCAAGTTGGTATAACTGTAACTTTGATTCATGTGTTAGTAACTCCTATGAATACACTGATCAAAGTATTGCTAAACCTGTAGCTAGTTTTACACCTAAAGTTGAAAATCAAAAAGCATGGCTTAAGGTTAAGTGTGATACAGAGAAATGTTATACACAGCAAACTAATACAATGCAAATATCTCTTCCAATTAAAAGTTTAGCTAGTACTACAGCATCAAATAGTGCAAGGTTTAAAACATTTACTCCTGTATGTGCATCCTTAGCTAGTCAAATTGATGTAAATGGTTATGATTTATTAAATCAATTTGCTGGTAAATTAAGTAGCGGTAATGATGTTTATCCAATGCCTTGGCTCGGGTCATTAATTAGTTGTTTAGCTCAATTCTCATTAAGTACCACTGAATTTGCTAGTGATTTCTCAACGATAGATCCAGACTATCATCCGTTTGCTAAGGTTTTAGAATCTTCAGTTGAAACTTATCAAGATATTATTAGAGAGTTAGCGGGGGAAGTTGATAGTGCCCTAGATACATATCGTGTTATTGAAGATAGCGTTATATATATTCCTGATGAGAAAACTGTTTGTTTAAAAAATACTGAAGATAATTCTGAATATTGTTTTGATAATGATCAATCATTACAAATTATTTCAGCATTTAGAGCATATGATCCATTTGCTACTCCTGGAATATATTACAAGGTAGAGAAAAATAGTGGTGGTGATTTAACTTTTGTTAAAAACAAAGATGATTTATTACCAGGTCCAGAAGTTGTTACAGAGGAATTTGAATTAGAGGAAAGAGGTGGTGGAAGTGATATGTGTTGGCATTATGGACAAAGAATTGTTAATCCAAATATTAAAAACAATTTTAGAGCAGAAAGAGGGGTTGAATGTCAGATACAACCATTTTGTTATGGTATTTTTGATTTTAAAGGATTTGCAAGTAGTTTAACTTTTAATGGTACATATTATGAGATAGTTAAAAAAAGTCCATTAGATAAAGAGTTTCAGAGTGGTAAATTTAGTATGGATGACGGTTTTAGACCATGCTTTAAGTTAATCTACAATGAGAAAATTAATATGGAGTTTGCAACTGGAGGATATTCTAGTACTAATAAATATGATATTGAAGGTATTTATGATGCACTATTTAGAAGTTATCAAAGGTTACAAACTGTAATGAGTGAACGATTACTTGAAATTAAGTTTGGAGAAGATATTGGTTGGGAAGTTAAAGTAGATTCAATAATTAGAGATAAGAATAGAGATAACTATATTAATAAACAGACAGGGGAAATTACTCCATACACTGAAAAATTTGATGATTACTTATTTAAAGGTACTGATAAAGAATACAATACAGAAATGTGTGAACCAGTGGATTTTTATGATAATACCTTTGGAAAAGCTAGTGGATCAAATACTAAAACTCGTTATGACTATTATAGCTATTTAGGGTATTTAGATGTTATGCAAGAGTGGTTAATGGCTTATGCATACAATTCTACTCTACCTGCTGAAAGATATGTTGATAATCCATTTTTTGATGCAGGTGATTCAAGTTTACCTAATTACAATAAACCTGAAATATTAGTTAGTGGAATGTCTAGTCAGATGTTAAGTTTCCCAATACTCTCTTGTGATCAAATTGATATATGTAAAAAGTATTCTAATACTGAGTTATACAATGAATTAAGAAGTCTAGATAAATATTCAAGTTTTAGTGATGAATATGTTCAAGATTTAGCTACTTCATTTTGTCCATATACAAATAAATTAGATAGTGATAAAGACTACACATGTATTGATAGATATAAATCAAAAAGAGAAGATAATTTAGCAATATTTTTATGTGATAAAGGGTATGAAGTTGATCAAGAGTGTGAAGTTAATATGTGTGAAGTTGAAGTTGAAACTTCTTATGATACAACTGTAACTTCTCTTTCTCAGATTAACTCTAATTTAGTAGAGTTATTAAATAGGGTTGAAAAAAGTATGTGCGTTAATCCAGGACTTATTCTAGCAGTACTCGAAAGAGAAATTACATCTGGATTACCTAATGTTGAGGGTAATGCTTTAGAAAAACTTTATCCAAGAGTTGGAAGTGCTGTAGCATGGGGTCCTATGCAATTTGCAGATATTGCATGGATTGGTTCAGGCTTTGGTAAGATTGGAAGTAACTTTTTTGAAGGTGTGGATTATTCTACTAAAAAATGTTTAGATACCCTTGGAATTGATTACACTAATGGACCATTTGAGAGTGAGGGTGTATTAGATAGAACTGTATTAGGTTATGCATTATGTGGAGCTGCAGCTAAATTAAAGTACGATTCTGGAACTAAAGATAAATGTTATGACTGGAGTAAAGAAGAGATTGAATTAGCCTCTGAACGATATTTAGGAGCATGTGAACAGTATGGTAGAGCTTATTGTGATATCTTTACTCAAACTATTTGTAATACATATGCATCTCAAAATTTAGAGCTATGTCGTGATGTTATTACAGCATATGAATGTAGTTCTCCAGATGGTATTCCTGATGCTAATTGTGATGATGGAGTAATTAGATTAATTCATCCCCTTAAAGAGAAATCTGAAACTGCAATTGTAACCCAAGGGTATGGAGTAAATTTGCATAACGCTCTAGACTATGGAACAGTTATTGGAACCCCTATATATGCTTCTGCAACAGGCACTGTTGTTGGATTAAAAGATAATTGGACACCATGTCCTAGTGATGCAACAACTTTAGAAAAATTAATATGTGATGCAGGTAACTATATTAAAATTAAGAGTAAGACAGGTAGTAAAACATTCTGGGTAGTTTATGAACATTTAGAGAGTGTAAATGTTGCAATAGGAGATAGCGTAAATGCAGGTCAAGCAATTGGAACTACAGGTAACACAGGTAATAGTAGTGGTCCTCATTTACATTTAGAATTAAGACATACAGATTGTTATGATGGTTATGGTAGTGCAACACTTGGCTCTTGTAGTATGGATCCAACAACATATTTTGTATCAGAGAGTGAATTAGTTGATTGTAAATTAACTGGTGGTGGAGATTCCCTTATTAAAGGAGATTTTGCATGTCCTATACAAGATATTGAAGGTTCAAATGCATATATTTATCAAAACTCTAGTGGAGTATCTTATACAGGTAATGGGGGTGGCTCACATTCAGAGTCTCTACAATCTAGATATCATCAACATGAACAATTACCAACTGACATTGGTGCACCTAACGCAATTGTTGTTGCACCAGTTAGTGGAACTGTTAAAAATATTGTTACTCCTATTGAGACATTACAAAGGTATGGGGGTGGTATATGTGATTATATTAGATTGCCTAATGGTGGTAGTGATAACTCACAACCTAATATGGATATTGTTAATTCTTTAAACTTAGTTCCGTGTTCTGGATCTGGTTTATCAGGAAAATACTGCACAACAGCTGGTACATTTATTTATGATCCATCAATTGATGATGAGGGTGAATTCTATTATGATGGTGGATTTGTAGTTGAGATATTGGATAGCGAAGGTAATTTATGGAGAATGGTACATATGAAGGATATACAAGTTAATGAAGGAGATGAAGTGACTAGGGGTGAAAGTGTATTAGGTCGAGTTTATGATGGTCAAATGAGTGGTGAGTGGGAGAAATATAGTACAAGAGATAAAGATGGAAGTTCATGTATGAGTACAGCAAATCCCCACCTACACTTTGCAATAATTAGCGCTAATGCAGTTGAAAAGGAATATTTTAGTGGTAACACAATAGACTCTACTCCTTGGGTTAAAGAATATTGTGGTTTAGAATTATAATATGAAAAAATTGTTAAAAAATATTAAAAAGAGGTTAGCTAAATTGAAAATAAATTTCTCACTAACAGTAGTACTATTTCTATCCTTAATTGTTCTTTTAATAATTCTATACGTTATTCTTTTTCAATTAAATAACCCAAACAACAGTGATTTAATATTTAACGATAATGGAGCTGTAACAGATTCAAATGGTGGTGTAGTTGCTACATTTACAATTTCAGAAAAATTACCAAACTTAGGAATTAGAGTAATTAATATATATGTTCCTGATTTAGTTAATGTAAGTGGTAGTGATTTAGCAAGATTAAAAAGAGGTTTGTTACTATCAGAAGGATTAAGTGAAGAAAATGTATATATTGTATTTAATAAATTTTATGAGTTTAGCGAAATTCCTACAGAAAACTATGTTTCAGAAAAACCATTTGATCCATATGATCCAACTTCTATTATTCCAGATGGTTATTTAGATTTAGAAGATCAAGATCTAGTAGGCTTAGATTTTACTAAGTATGTTAATGCAGTTCAACCAAGAACAGATAATTTTGATATCTATGTTCAAGATAATAATACATTTTTAATAGTTTTAAAGAATGGATATACAGAGGTTAAATTTAGGGAAGAATACTTTAGTCAATTTAGTGGAATACAAACTTTAGCATTAATATTTAAAACTAAAGCAGATTTAGTTAATTGAGATGACAAAATTATCCATTTAGGGTTAGAATTTATAGCTTTAAAATATAGTATTGGCTGTATAATACAATATTGAAAAAGTGTAATTAGTAAATACGTAATTAAAATATTATTAAATTAAAAAATGTTTGAAAAAATAAGAAAGATATTTAACCCTGGTAATAACTTAATAACTAAGACATTACCCCCATTAGAATTAATACAAAAGTTTAAAGAAGAATTTAGAGATAAACCATTTGATGAATTTAAACAAAGAGTTAATCAAATGAAGAGTGAATTAAAGATATTAACAGATAAAATACCTGAAGAAGCTAGAGATTCATTAAAAAGAATTGATAGAACCAAAGCCCTGCCTAAATATGAATTAGATATTCAAAAAAAACTATATGAATTTATGCCAGAGGTATATGCCATGGTAAATGAAGTATATAGAAGGAAGTTAGGATTTGAGTATCATAATGTTCAATTACAAGCAGCAATAATATTAGCAGAAGGTCAAAGATTGGTTGAACTTTACACTGGGGAGGGTAAAACAATGACTTTTCAATTACCACTATTTCTTTATGCATTAGCAGGTCGTGGAGCTCATTTAGTTACAGTTAATGATTACTTATCTAGAAGAGATGGTGAATATGCAGGTCATATTGCTAGTGAATTAGGATTAAGTGTTGGTATTGTAACTTCTCAAGGTAACTTTAAATTTGTAGCTGATAATGAATTAAAGAATGTAAAAGGAGAAGATGTATCATCTAAGAGAGATGATATGAAGTTACAGATAAATAATTTAGATGGATTAAATTTAGTTGAAGTCCAAAAACGTGAATCATATTTATGTGATATTACTTATGGAACTAACAATGAATTTGGCTTTGACTATTTAAGAGATAATATGGTCTATGATATTGATGGGATATCTCAAAGAGAACTCTACTTTTGTATAATTGACGAAGCTGACTCAATATTAATTGATGAATCTAGAACTCCATTAATAATTTCAGGAGTTCCAAGCGAAGCTAATGTGGGTAAATATTCTCAATTCGCAAGTGCGGTTAAAGGTTTAGTTGAAGATCAAGACTATACAGTTGATCATAAATCTAGAAGTGCTGTATTAACTGAAAATGGTATTAAAAATGTAGAAAATAGATTAGGTATAGATAACTTATGGAATGACTATAGCGCTGCATACCACATTGAGAATGCATTAAAGGCAGAAGTATTATACAAAAACGATCAAGAATACTTAGTTAGAGGTGGTGAGGTATTAATAGTTGATGAATTTACAGGAAGAATTTTAAAAGGTAGAAGATATAGTGAGGGGTTACATCAAGCTATTGAAGCTAAAGAGGGAGTTGATATTAAACAAGAGAGCAAAACATTTGCAACTATAACTTTTCAAAACTTTTTTAGACTATACAAAGTTTTAGCAGGTGGTTCAGGAACAATAATGACTGAAGCTGAAGAGTTTTTTAAAATTTATGGATTAGAAAGTATTCCAATACCTACAAATAAGCCGGTTATTAGAAAAGATTTTGCTGATTTAATATATAAAAATCAAGAAGCTAAGTTTAGAGCAGTTATTAAAGATGTTAAAGAAAGAAATGCCCTAGGACAACCTGTACTAATTGGTACAGCTTCAGTTGAAAAATCTGAAATTCTTTCCAAACTATTAGATAGTGAGAGAATAGCTCATGAAGTTTTAAATGCAAAATATCATGAACAAGAAGCAAAAATTGTTGCAGAAGCAGGACGAAAGGGATCAGTAACAGTTGCTACTAATATGGCAGGAAGAGGTGCTGATATTGTAATCGGTGGAGGAAGCAGGGGTGATAAGGCATGGGAAGAGATATCAACGTTAGGTGGACTTCATGTAATAGGTACAGAGCGTCATGAAGCAAGAAGAATTGATAATCAGTTAAGAGGTAGAACAGGAAGACAGGGTGAACCAGGTTCTTCAAGATTCTATGTAGCCCTAGATGATCAATTAATGAGAATTTTAGGTGGAGATATGATGCAAAGAGTATTAGCTATGGTTGGAATGCAAGAAGATACTCCAATAGAATTAAAGTTTATCTCTCGTCAAATAGAGTCTGCTCAAAAAAGAGTTGAAAGCTTAAACTTTGATAACAGAAAAAGAGTTGTTGATTATGATGATGTAATGAATAAACATAGAGAGATCTTTTACTCTAGAAGAAGAAACTTTATTCGTTCAACTGATGAAGCAAGTGGTAAATTTGTAATTAATGGGAAAGTTAAATTAGTTAAAGATGATGAATCATTAATTAGTAAACAGGAAGATAGTTTAAAGAATTTAAAGCAATATATTAAAAAAATATATTTAGAGAGCTTAAGATTTAAAATTGAAAACTTCTTTGTAAAGTATTCTAGAGTAGATAGTAAAAATTCTGATGAATTAATTAAAGTTGTATCAACATATTTACCAGGAATTCAATTAAGTAAGGTGTTAGATATTTCCTCTATTGATTTAGGTAAAGAGTTAAATAAAAAAGTAGTTGAATTAAAAAATGAAGAGAAGGTTGGAGAATATTTAATTGATATATCTTCTAAAGTTTTTGATTTAAAGTTAGATGAGTACTCTAAAGATTTTCCATCAATAGTTAAAAGCATTAGTATTCAAGAGTTAGATACTACATGGGTAGATCATTTGGAATTAATGAAAGATATTAGGGATGGTATAGGATTACGTTCTTATGCTCAAAAAGATCCTTTAGTTGAGTATAGAAATGAAGCTTTTAGTATTTTTAATTCTTTTATCACTAAACTTAATGATAATTTAAGTACCAAGATATTAAATCTTCAAAAGGTTAGAGTATCCGATTCCAAATTAAATATTAATAACTTGAAAACTAATACTGATCAAATAGATGATATTAATACAGGATCTAGAGAATTTGTAGAAGGAGACTCAATGCTTCAACAAACCTTAAAGAAACAATTATCTAGTGGTAAGAGTCTAATAAACAGTAGAAACCTAATAACTAATATTAAAGAAGAGGGTAAAAAATTAAATGCTTCAAGACGTGAATATGGTAGAAATGATAAAGTAAATGTTAAGTATAGTGATGGAAAGATAGTTAAGGATGTTAAATACAAAAAAGTTGAAGAAGATATTTTAAGTGGGTTAGCTAGTATAGTAGATTAATTGGTATTTAAAATTTTAAACAATCAGAAGAATAATTCTTTACAATTACCTTCTCCAAAAAGTTTATCATTCCAATATTTAATGTATTTAGGTTTAATTCTAAAAAGGCGGGAAGCTATCTTATTCATTAACATATTTTCTTCAGTAAGACTTTCCCTACTATTTGGATATTTAGTGTGATATGTATTTAAAAATCTACTAATTAATATTGGATCACTTACTTTTTCATAGATGCCAGTTCCTTGTATACCAATTCTATCTTTTAAATTATCTTTGTTATACCAATTTAATCCAAATGCTACACTGCTATTACTTAATATATGTGTAGAGTGTTTTGTATGAGGTGGAGTAAAGAATATTAAGTTGAAGTCATTATCTACTGCATAGTAAATGTTACTAACCCATGGATTATTCTCTTCATCAATGGTTGCTAATACCAAACAATTGTTATCTGTTAAGAACTGTAAGAGAGATTTTTTTTCATCTTCTAACATATATATTTAGTATATCATATATTAATATTTCAACGATCCTTCGTCTCCTATTCTCCATACAGCGATCCCTGCTATTCCATAGTCACTTGCTAGTTTCTTTCTATCATCTATTGATTGTTGATTAGGAAATACAACTATTCTATCTTCTCCATTGTATACATATTCTCCTATTGCTTCTCCCCAATTTGTATTGTAGGTATAACTCATACTGTAATCTCTAATTACGCTTTCAACTGATGCAAAGTAGTATGCACTAGCTTCAGGTAGATCTTTAATTGGTAATAGATTGCCATACCAATTAATTAAATCTACATTTTCTAGTGTAGGACGTTTACTCCAATCATATGCATATGTATGTACTCCTAAATATATTTTATCTCTTGGAACACCAGAATATATTGCATATTGTATAACTCTTTCTATCCATTCAAGTGGTGCAATTGGGGAAGCTTCAAGGGATGCTTTACCATTAAAGTCATAAGTCATAAGTCTAAATTCATCTACTAACTCCCCTATTCTTTTATAATCTTGAATAAGTCTAGTTTGAGGTAGGGATGGATAATATATCTTATCTCCCCATTTTGGCATAACTGTAAAACTTAATATCTTTCCTCTACTCTTTAATTCCCTTGATAATATTTCTAAAAAATTAAAGAATAGCCCTCTATCTTCTAATTTAGTTGATTCATAGTCTAAATCTATTCCATCATAGTTGTATAAGTCTACTCTCTCTAATATTTCATTAATGTGTCTATTTAAATTCTCTTCGTTATTTAAAATACTAGATAATATATCATGATCAAAAAGTGGAATTGTAGGTATTAATTTAATATTATTATTACTTGTATAGTTTATTATCTCTGGATTAACAACATTTACTACCTCTTTAATTGTTCCATCATTATCTGGTATTAACCAAAATGGGGAGATAGAATAAAAGCGATTACTTTGACTTACTAATGTTTCATATCCATCACTTAAATCCCAATCAGGTATCCACCCTGTTACTTTTAATTGTGATATATCTTTAGGTTGTTTCTCTATTTTTAAAAGTATTTCTTGCTCTATCTCTTTCTCACTTTTATTTGATGAATATATTTTAGTAATACTGTTTTGATATGAGTATGTGATTTGTGGATTAGTGTAGAGATAGTATGTAACTACACCTATAGTGATTGTTACAGCTAGGAGAATAATTAGTGTAGATATTCTTTTCATTAAGATATTATACTAGTGTATCTGGATTATGGGAATAAATACATCTATTACCTATTCCAAATCTGAATCCCCTAGTGTTAATGGTTTCTCAAGTGTTTCTCCATTTATTTCTATCTTTTCACCTGTTAATTTAAACAAATCTTTATCAACCCTGGTAAAAGCTTTAAAAGATGAATTAAATGCATTAACAGTTGTTCCTAATCCTCTACCCACTTTATTAAATCCATCTTCAAATGAGTTTAAATCTTTTTGAAGTAATTTAACTTGTAGTATTATCTTTTGAGCTGATTCTTCTATTTGTAATGCTCTTAACCCTTGCATTACAGTTTGTAAGTAAGCCAAAAATGATGTTGGAGATACAATAATTACCTTTTTCTCTGCAAAAGCGTAACTAATTAAATCTGATGTATTAAGTTTAACTGTTCCTACAGTGTTTATTAATAGATCATAATATATTCCTTCACTTGGTATAAACATAAAGGCAAAATCCATTGTGTTTAATTCAGGCTTAATATATTTAGATGTTTCCTCTATTCTTTTCTTTAAGTCATTTTTAAAATCTACTTCTAAGTTTTTTCGTTCAATTGGATCTTTAGCCTCTAATATTTTGTTATAGTTTTCTAGGGAGAATTTAGAGTCTATTGGTATTATCTTATCTTTTACAAATACTGCAGCATCAACTATCAAGTCTTTTCCTGTATCAGGATTTACTCCTAATTTATACTGCATTTGATAAGAATTAGGAGGTAGTACATTTTTTAAAACTGTTTCTAAAAAATATTCCCCTAATATTCCCCTTTGTTTAGGGTTTTTTAATATATTTTCTAAGCTTTGTAGTTGTCCTGCAAAGCCTTGTATCTGTTTATTTGTTTCTCCTAATTTAGTTAATTCTTGAGTTACATTTTTAATGTTCTCAAGGTAATCTTTCATGCTTTTTTGAGAAACTGCAAATTGTTGTTGAAGATTTACATTAAGTGTATTTTTTTGATCACTTAATCTATCATTTATCTCTTTATTTGTTCTATCAATCTTTTCTGTTAGTTGTGTAGTTAGTAAGCTTATCTGATTTTGTAGTAATGACATTGATTTGTCATCGGTATTATCCTTTTTATTATTTATTTTTGTTACTAGATATACTACTACAACTATTAATAGTATTAATCCAATTCCAAGTATTAATGTTATTGTTTCCATGATAAATTTTTAATATTTAAGTAATATTTAATTTATCATTAGTATACCTGAAGTGGGAAGTTTTTATTTATTAATTTCAATTAAGGTTCAGGTTGTTGTGGATTAGTTAAAGCTTCGAATCTCGTAATAAGTTCTTGAACTATTGCCATTACTGGTGAATCCTCTTGAGATAATCTATCTTGTAGTAACTTTAAATTTGATAGGTATTCGTTTATTGAGAATGAATATAAATCTAAAATATTTAATCCAATTGATTTCTCTTCCTCAAACTCTAATAATGTCTCACATGCGTCTAATAACTCATCTTTTATCTCTTGAGGTATGTTTTGTTCTAATATTAATTTTGTACTGATCTCCATATTCATTTTTAACTTCGTGGATTATATCACTTAAATATAACTAGGCTTCATCTGAACCTTGAAACTTTTTAATTGAATCTTCTAATTCCTTTATAAAAGCATCAATTTTAGTAATATAATCTTTAAGCCATGATCTTTTAGCATTAGTAATATTTCTTCTTAAAACCAATCTAATCTTTTGTTGATTAAATTTAACTTTTGATAATAATGATTCTATAGTTTCTATATAAAAACTTTTATCCATATCGTCTCCAAGCGTTTCCAATGCAGTCTGGTATTTCTCCATAAAAGCTCTGTGATCATCCTCTAAAGTTTGTAATGCTTTTAAATCTTCAGGATATTCCATACTATTAATTATTAAATTTATAAATTAACCTTCATCAGATCTATCAACCTCCCCAGAATTTTCTAGTGATGTATACAAAGTTTGAAAATCAGCTAGATAAGGTTGCATAAAAGGATTAGTGTAAAGAGTTTCTCTTATTAAATCAATAACCTCCCTAATTTCTTTTACACTTCTTCCATCATTTGCATTTATTAAATTTCTAAGTGAAGTTAAAGCTTGTTGGTGAATTTCAACAGCTCTTTCAGGAGTTTTTGGGATTGACATGAATACATTTTCCATAAATTTATTGTAATAATTATGAGGCAATTATAATCTTAAGTTTTTAATTTTGTAAACAAGTTGATAATAATCATTAATGTTATATATTTTGATATAATCAATTGGTTTTATGAGATAAGGTATATGGAAATAAATAGAATTAGAAATTTTTGTATAATTGCACACATTGATCATGGTAAATCTACATTAGCTGATAGATTAATTGAATCTACAGGTATGGTATCTAAAAGAGATATTAAAGATAGAATGTTAGATACATTAGAATTAGAACAAGAAAGAGGAATAACTATTAAACTTCAAACTGCTAGATTAAACTATCACTACAATAAATCTACTTCAGAAACTAAAGATAAAGAATTAAATAAAGGGATAGATACTATTGAAAATGGAGAATATATATTAAATTTAATAGATACTCCAGGACATGTAGACTTTAGTTATGAAGTATCACGTTCAGTTGCTGCAAGTGAAGGTGCCCTACTTTTAATAGATGCTACACAAGGAATTCAAGCTCAAACATTAACAACAGTGTATAAAGCAATGGAATATGATTTAAAGATAATACCTGTATTAAATAAAGTTGATATGGATATTGCAGAAGTTGATAGAGTAACTGAAGAGATAATTGATACATTTGGTTTTAAAAAAGAAGAGATAATATTAGCTAGTGGTAAAACAGGAATAGGAATAAAAGAGATATTAGATGCAATTGTAGAAAGAATACCTTCTCCTGAAGAAAGTACTTTAAAAATATTAGAAGGTGGAGATACTAATCAAACTAAGCTTTTAATATTTGATGCTTTCTTTCATGAATACAAAGGAGTAACTGCATTAGTAAAAGTTGTTAATGGAGAGGTTAAAGAAAATCAAAAGTTATACTTTATGGGTACTAGTACAGTAGTTAATCCAATAGAGATAGGATATATGACTCCTAAAATGGTTAAATCTGATTCATTAAGAAATGGAGAGGTTGGATACATTGCTACAGGTTTAAAAGATATTAACTTAGTTCATTCTGGAGATACAATAACTGTATTTGATAACGATGATAAATATTTAATGGTAGAACCTTTAAAAGGATATAGACCACCAAAACCTATGGTATTTGCAAGTCTTTATCCAGTTGACGCTAATGACTTTAATCAATTTAGAGAAGCCCTGGAGAAATTAAGTATAAATGATGCAGCCCTAACTTATCAAAAAGAATATTCACAAGCATTGGGTACTGGATATGTTTGTGGTTTCTTAGGGTTACTTCATTTAGAGATAGCTCAGGATAGATTAGAGAGGGAATATAATATTGATTTAATTAGTACAACTCCTACTGTAGAATTTCAAATAAAATTAAGTACATCTGATTATTCAAAAGTAAGTAATATCAATACATCAAATATAGACCCTAAAACAAATATTGCAAGTATTAGAACTGCAGCAGAGTTTCCTGATGGAAGTATGTATTCTGATGTATTTGAGCCTTGGGTTAAATTAGATATTATTACCCCAGAAGAATATATTGGCCCTATTATGGAACTATGTCAGAAATCTAGAGGTGTCTATAGATCAATGGATTTCTTAACTAAGAATGTAAATAGTAAAAAGCATGCAATTATTGTTTATGAAATGCCAACCCTAGAGATTATTACTAACTTCTTTGATAAATTAAAATCAATATCTCACGGTTATGCATCTATGGATTATCAACTACTAGACTATAGAAAAGGAGATATTGTAAAGGTTTCAATAATGGTTAATGGTGAGGTAGCTGAATCATTATCGTTTTTAACACATAGAGATAATGCTCAAAGAAGAGGTAGAGAGATGGTATCTAAACTTAAAGATTTAATACCTAAACAACAATTTAAAGTTCCAATTCAAGCGGCAATTGGTGGTCAAATTATCTCTAGAGAAACAATAGATGCATACAAAAAAGATGTTTTAGCTAAACTATATGGTGGAGATGTAACTAGAAAGTTAAAATTACTTGAGAAACAAAAGAAGGGTAAAAAGAAAATGAAAGCTATAGGTAATGTTGAGATACCTAAAGAAGCATTCTTAGCTGCATTAAAGGTTGATTAATTATTATTATTATTAAATATATGTCTTGGTTTGTGCTTGCAATATTAAGTTCAATATTTATAGCTGTATCAAGAATTTTTCAAGGTTTAGCACTTAAAACTAGAGGTAGTGATGAAAAGGTATTTGCTTTTGCTTTCCAATTTTTAGTAGGTATTATTTTATTAATACTCGCAATTATTAACGGGTTAAATTATTCGGGTTATGAAAACTACATACCTAATATATTGTTAATGATAGTACTATATTCTATTGCAGGACTTGGAATAGCTTATGCTTTTAAAAGAGGTAAAGTATCAGATGTGTTAATCTTAACATCATCAACTACAATCTGGGCTTTCATATTTTCATTAATAATATTAAACGAAGAGATAACTATATTTAAATTAATATCTCTATTTTTAATTTTTATCTCACTAGTATTAATTAATTTAGATGGAAAAAGATTAAAGATAGATAAAGTTGGTCTAGTTACATTATTTAGTAGTTTACTAATAGGTTTAGCTTTTGTTAATGATACCTATGTATTAGGAGATAGAGACTTATTAAGTTATATCTCATTAACCTTTATATTCCCAAGTCTTATGATTCTTATTGCTTTTCCTAAAACAATTATTAAATTAAAAGCTTTTAGAAGTTCAAATCTGTTATTACTTCTTTTATTAACTTCAATTACTTTTGGACTTGGAATGATTTCGCAGTTTAGTTCTTATCAAATGGGAGGAGATGCTTCAAGTATTAGTCCTATTACATCATCTTCAACAATCTTAGCAGTAATATTAGCAATAATATTTTTTAAAGAGAGAGATAATTTAAAGTTAAAGTCTATAGCCATTATGTTAACAGCTATTGGTTTAATTCTATTTTCACTTGTGTGATATAATAGTACTAAATTAAGTGCTAAATAAAGTATGAATACAACAACAATACAAGATATAAAAAGAAATGGAGCTTCTATACTGAAAGAAGATGCCCCTACATATTTAATTGTAAATTCTAAAATTAAATCTGTTATGGTTCCTCCAGAAATATATGAATATATGCTTGAAGCAAGTGAGGATTTAGAGGATTTAAGATATATTCAAAAAGGTGTAGATTTAACTGAATTAATAGATTATGAGGATTTAAAAAAAGAGCTAAATAGTGAATATGTATCAAGTAAAGTTAACAAAAGAGGCAGCAAAATTCTTAAAAAGAAGTGATCCCCTTTTACGAAAAAGACTAATTAAAGCAATTGATAATTTACAGAATGATCCATATCCTAATGGCTGTAAAAAGTTAATAAGTTATGAGCAATATTATAGAATAAGAGTAGGAGATTATAGAATTGTATACCAATTATTTAAAAATAAATTAATTATATATATTATTAGAATTAGACATAGAAAGGATGTGTATAAGGAGATAAATTAATATGTTAGATAACGTTAAAGATTTAAAAACAAGATTAGATTCTATTAAAAAAAGAATAGGTTTGGATACCTTAATTAAAGAAAGAGATGAATTAGAATTAGAGAGTTCAAGTTCAACATTTTGGAATGATAATGAAGTTGCACAAAAGGTTATGCAAAAGTTAGGTAATTTAAATAACGAGATTAAAGAGATTAATGATTTAGATAGAAAAGTTGTTAATTTAATAGATATGGCAGGTGAAGATACACTTGATAGTGAATTAACGTTAATGATTGAAGATGAATACAATAGTGTTTTAAAAGAGATTGAGAGATCTGAATTAAAAACGTTTTTATCTGGTAAGTTCGATCGTAATAATACAATTTTAAAAGTAATAGCAGGACAAGGTGGTACTGAGGCTTGTGATTGGGCAGAAATGGTCTCTAGGATGTATACAAGGTATGCTAATACTAAAAAGTGGAGAGTTACCGTTTTAGATAAAGTTGATGGTACTGAAGCCGGTATATCTAGTATTACACTTTTTATTGAAGGACTCTATGCTTATGGATATTTAAAACATGAACATGGTACTCATAGGTTAGTTAGAAATTCACCTTTTAATGCTCAAGGTTTAAGACAAACATCATTTAGTGGGGTTGAAGTTTTACCTGAAGTTAATGAAGATATTGATATTGAAGTTAATGAAAATGATTTAGATTTTACTGCTGTTAGAAGTAGTGGTGCAGGAGGTCAAAATGTAAATAAAGTGGCAACTAAAGTTAGAATTGTACATAAACCAACAGGTATTGTTATTGAATCATCTGCTCATAGAACACAATCACAGAATAAAGAAGCAGCTATTCTTTTACTTAAAGCTAGACTTTATGAGATTGAAGAGAATAAAAGAAAAAATGAATTATCTAATCAAAAGGGTGAATACAAGATAGCAGGTTGGGGTAATCAAATTAGAAACTATGTGTTACAACCATATAAATTAGTTAAAGATGTTAGAACAGGTGTAGAAACGTCTAATACAGATGCTGTATTAAATGGTGAAATTGATATATTTATTGATGCTGAGGTTAGAGTTCTGTAAATATTTAAATACTTTCTTTATATCAAATAATTAATTACTCAGGATAAAAAAAAAGGAGAGCATTAAGCTCTCCCTTTTAATATTTTTAAACTAACTTAAGCAGCACTCTGTGATGGTTGACTTGTTAAAGCGTTATTTGATTTAGCATCTAGGGCTTTTTGTACAGTTTGCATTAATTCTTCAGGTTCAGTATCTATCTTTAATTTGTAACCTACTGCTCCTAATTTTAATGCTTCTTGAATAGCAATGTCCCCTCCAATGTTTGTAAGCATGATAACTATTGGATCACCATATTTATCTGGATTACCCTTTAATTCTGAAAGTGTACCTACTCCATCTAGATTTGGCATAACTATATCTAATAGAATTAAATCATATTTACTAGCTAAACACTTTTCTAATGCTTCATTACCATCACTTGCAGTTTCAACCATATATCCTGAATTGGTTCTAAGTAACTCTGCAAATAAATCTTTAGCATCTGGTTCATCATCTACTACTAAAATCTTTTTCTTACCTGTAGTATCTTCTGCTTTTGCTTTCTCTTCAGGCTTTACTTCAGGAGCTTGTGTGTTTGTTGCCATAGGTGTATTTGATAATAAATTATTGTCGGTAGTTTCAGGTTGATTAACTAAATCTTGAGTATTTTGAATCATTTCTTCATTTACAGGTGGTTGATCTAAAACAGGGCTTACTTCTGATTGTATATTACCTTTAATTTCAGAAGTATTCATAGTCTCATTAACTACAGGAGCTTCTACATTAGCTGATGGTTCGCTTTGCATTGGAGTCTCATTAATTAATGTTTGATTAGTTTCATTATTCATTACAGGAGTTGGCATTTGACCAACAACATTACTAGGTAAATTAGGTTGATCTAAATCAGCTTGAACATTCTCATTTACTAATTCGTTATTAAATTCCATAACACCTCCATTCATTTGAGTAACAGTTGCATTAGGAATATCACTTTTCATATCAACTAATGGAATAGTTGGTTCATTAGCATCATTAACTTCAGGTGTTAATTCTGGTTGTTTAGGTAAATCTGTATACATTTGAGGTTGTGGTTCTGGATTAACAGGATTAGCAACCTCTGCTAAAGGTTGTGTTTCTAAAACTTTAGATGCCTCCTCCAAAGCTTGACTAGCTAATGCCTCATCAGGCTTTTCTACAGGAGTTGTGTTTTCTACATTTGTTAAATCAGTACTAACTGGTGTTGTTGCATCAGTTGCACTAGCATTATATGAAGGTGGAAAAACTGGGTTTGATCCACTTACCTGTGTATTATTTCCTTGATTTTGAGTATCCATAAAAATTTTATCTAATAATATTAAATCTAACTCATTATATATTTTTAACTCTGTATTGCAAGAAATTTGTTATTAAAGATATTGATGATATATCTTGCTGTGTTTAATTAAAAATATTAGTAATCTGATATAATAATTCATTTAATATATCATTATGAGTACTGTAAGAACAAGATTTGCACCAAGTCCAACAGGCTTTTTACATATAGGAGGAGTTAGAACTGCTCTATATGCTTATGCATGGGCTAAAAAAAATAATGGTAAGTTTGTATTAAGAATTGAAGATACAGATGTTAAAAGATTTGTTGAAGGTTCAATTGAAGAGATATTTATTGCTTTTGATTTGTTAGGTTTAAATATTGATGAAAGTATTAACCATGGTGGTGAATATGGTCCATATATCCAAAGTGAAAGAAAAGAGATATATATGAAATATGCTAAACAACTAATAGATAGTGGTAATGCGTACTATTGTTTTTTAGAGGGAGAAGAATTAGAAAATTTAAAAAGTGAATTTAAAGGGAAAGGTTTTAGATCTCCATATAGAGATGTAGAAACTTCAAAGTCACTCGAGATGATTAAAAATGGTAAACCTTTCACTATTAGATTAAAAGTTCCAAACAATGAAACTATTATTCATAATGATGGATTACAAGGAAGAATAGAATTTGATAGTAATATTGTTAGTGATGAAGTGTTAATTAAATCAAATGGTTTACCTTCATATCATTTAGCTGTAGTAGTAGATGATTATTTAATGAAGATCTCTCATGTTTTTAGAGCAATTGAGTGGTTACCAAGTTCACCTAAACAAGTATTAATTCATAGATTTCTTAATTTAGAGATGCCACCATACTACCATCTCCCAGTAATATTAGATCCAGAAGGGGGTAAATTATCTAAAAGAAAGGGAAATGTTTCTACTAAAGAATTTTTAAGAGAGGGATATTTAAGTGAAGCACTACTTAACTTTTTAATGTTACTAGGTTGGTCTGCTCCAATAGATAGAGTATTTGGTGAAAAGGAAAGAGAGATATTTTCTTTAAGTGAATTTGTAGAGTTATTTGATTTAAAAGATTTAAATAACAGTAATGCGATATTTAATAAAGAGAAATTACTATGGTTTAATAAAGAATATATAAAAACTATTAATAACCTAGATAAAAAGTTTACTGAATGGCTTAAGTATTTTTATAGTGATATAGATATATATTCTAAAGTTTTAGATGATAAAGATTTACTTAATAAACTTAATTTATCAAAGGAGAGGTCAGCTACATTAATAGAGTTATTAGATTCAATTAGATTTTATTACACAGCTCCAGTAAATATAAATTGGGATAATGAAAAAGTAAAAGAGTATAAAGAAAAGATCTTAGACATCATTAAAGACATTATTAAAATATTAGAGAGCTATAGTGAGGATGTAACTACATGGAATCAAGAAACTTGGGTTAATGATATGAAAGAGTTATCTAAGAAATATAATTTAAAAGGAGGTGATTCATTTATGGTTTTAAGAATGTGTATTGTTGGCTCCCCATTCTCTCCTCCTCTATTTGAAGCTATGCAACTTTTATCAAAACATGAGATACTAGAGAGGTTAAAGAGTGCTTTAAACTAAATGGATTATTCAACCTACAAGAGTGAAGAAAAAAAAAGAACTAGATTTATTAAAAATGTATCAAGAGCTGAAACATATTTAAGACAAAGTATTGTATCTAGACTATTTTGGGGAAGAGGTAACTTATACAAGAATGTAATTCACTTCTTTATGATTGCCATTACCATAGCTGTTGCAATTTCAGGTATATCTTCAAGAATATATAGTTCATCAAGTAATAATGTTGTATTAGGAGATAATGTTATTGGTAGTACAGATTTACTTTTTCAAGGAGCTTCTGTAGAAACTGTTTTAACTTCTCAAAATGGTAGCATTACAGGTGGAATCTCAACTATTACTCATAGAGTTATTCCAGGAGATAGTTTAACTTCTATTGCAGATTTGTATAAGATTACTAAAGATACTATTAAATGGTTTAATCCTGATTTATTAGCTCCATTTTCAGATAATGTTCAAGTTGGTTGGGATTTAAAGATTCCTGCCCCTAATGGTATTCCAATTAATGGAGTGTTATACACTGTAAGGGCAGGTCAAGGTATTGATGATGTAGTTAATATTACAAGCCAAGGTAACAAAGAAGCAAATAAGTTTAATATTGTAGAGTTTAATGGATTAAGTGAACCATATATCTTAAGTGAGGGTCAAAAGCTATTTATCCCTGATGGTAACTTAAGTTTAAATGTTGTAACTATTGATGGTATTCCAAATGGTGCATTTATTAATCCTCTATCTCACCCCTCATGTAGTGGATATTCATATTCTAGAGGATTTACGTATTATCATAATGGTGTAGATTTAGCTAGATGGCCTGGGTGTACTATTGTTGCAATGGCTTCAGGTGTAATTGAATATGCAGGATGGCAAACTGATGGAGGAGGTTTTAGTGTAAGAATTGATCATGGAGGCTCTGTTAAAACCTATTATAACCATGGTGATGGAACATATTATGTAAAAACTGGTGATAGAGTTATTCAAGGTCAAGCTATTATGGAGATGGGTACAACTGGAAATAGTACTGGAGTTCATTTACACTTCTCAGTATTAAAGAATGGAGGGTATATTGATCCAGAAAGTGTAGTTAATGTTTGGTAAATTATATTATTAATAAATATTTATGCTTAAAAGATTACCTAGGTTTGTTAAAAATATTTTAATAGGTATAGATAAAATCTTATTCTATAAGTTTTATACAGGTTACGATGAATACCATAAATTACTTGAAAAAGAAGTTAAGGATTGTGATTCACTTTTAGATTTAGCATGTGGTCATTATTCTCCAGTTAGCAAATATATTACACATATGAAGTATTCTTTAGGTGTAGATGCTTTTGAACCTGCAATTGAAACTGCAAAGACTTTAATGTCACATAAAGAGAATAAGGTTATGGATATATTAAAGGTTGATAAAGCGATTAAACCAAATACTTTTGATTGTGTAATTGCTCTAGATTTAATTGAACATTTAACACCAATTGAGGGTGAGAAACTTATTAAAGACATGGAGAGTATTGCTAAAAAAAGAGTAATAATATTTACACCTAATGGATTTGTTCATCAAGGAGAATATGATAATAACCCATATCAAGTACATAAATCTGGTTGGAGTTATTCTGAAATGAGAAAAAGAGGTTACAGGGTATATGGTTTAAATGGTTTTAAGTTCTTAAGAGGTGAATATGCTAAAACTAAGTTTAAACCTAGTTGGTTTTGGGAAAGAATATCATATTTAACTCAATATATTGTTAAGATATTTCCAAGTACTTCCTATCAAATATTTTGTGTTAAAGACTTAGATTAATACTCAGAATTCTAACAAACTTCTTACAAAGTCCTTACATAAATATATTTGTAATATTATGGGGTATATGTGCTATAATACTTTGGTCTAAAAAACCTAGCTTCGAAGTTTACATTGTAGTAAAAGAATTCGGAGCATTGCCTCCGAAAGAATGTTTCCCAATTTTCTTTCGATTAAAAGAGTGCAGAAATACGTTTTAACGTATATATTAATTGTTAGGAAATTTTAAAATGGGAGAATATAGTTCAAATAGATCTAGTAGATCTAATTTTAGTAGAAGACAATCATCTGGATCAAGTAGATCTGGAGGTTTCTCTGGAGGTAGTCGAAATAGATCATTCTCAAGAGGAAGATCAAAGATGGCTAGAGAAAATATTAATGAAGCTAAATATATTAAAAGAGCTGAATTAGTAGAAGTAGCCCCACATATTCCTGAATGGGAGTATAAAGATTTAAAAGTAGATAATATTTTAAAAAGAAATATTTTAAATAAAGGATATAAGGCACCTACTCCAATACAAGAAAAAGCTATTAAAGAGATTTTAGATGGAAAAGACTTTTTAGGATTAGCAAATACAGGTACTGGTAAAACAGCTGCATTTTTAATTCCATTACTTCAAAAAGTAATTGAGAATAAGAATAACAAAGTATTAATAATTGTTCCAACTAGAGAATTAGCTAATCAAATTAATGAAGAGGTATATTCTCTAACTAGAGATTTAAGAATATTTTCAGTCCAATGTATTGGTGGAGCTAATATATCTAGTCAAATACATAACTTAAGAAGAGGTTTTACATTTGTAATAGGTACTCCAGGTAGATTAGAAGACTTAATTGAAAGAAGAGTTTTAAATTTAAATGAATTTAATACAATTGTTTTAGATGAAGTAGATAGAATGTTGGATATGGGTTTTGTAGATGAAATTAAAAAAATTATTTCTCAC
>JBGSZB010000019.1:0-22648 GCA_041750555.1 Candidatus Dojkabacteria bacterium
ACAGGCCTACTTGATCCTGTAGTTGAAATTAGACCTGCATTAAGTGAAAACTATCCCAAATTAAAAAGTGATATAGAAAAATATGGATATACTGATATGCCTCTTTTTAATACTAATGAGTGGAATGATTCTCAGATACCTAATCTTTTAAAAGAGATTGATGTAAATATTAAAAAAGGTCAAAGAACATTGGTAACTACATTAACTAAAAGAATGGCTGAAGAATTATCTGACTATTTAATTGAAAAGGGTATTAAAAGTAAGTATCTACATTCAGATATTGATACCGTAGAAAGAGTTGAAATATTAAGAGATTTAAGAAAGGGTATTTATGATGTTTTAGTAGGTATTAATCTTTTAAGGGAAGGTTTAGATTTACCTGAAGTTTCTTTAGTTGCAATATTAGATGCAGATAAAGAAGGTTTTTTAAGAAGTGAAAGAAGTTTAATACAAGTTATTGGTAGAGCTGCAAGGCACGTTGAAGGTAGAGTAATTATGTATGCTGATAAAGTAACTGATTCTATGAAGAAAGCTATTGATGTAACTAGAAGTAGAAGAGAGATACAACACAAATACAATGTAGAACACAATATTACTCCACAAAGTATTAAAAAGGAGATTAAAGACCAGTTAGAGCGTATGGGGGGTGATAATGATAAAAGAGAGGAAGAGAGGGAGAAAGATCTTTTTAAGCTATCACAGAGCTTTAATATTATGCCATTGAAAGAGAGAAAGAAGTTTCTTAAAGAACTTAAGTTTCAAATGCAAGTATTTGCAGATATGTTAGAGTTTGAAAAAGCTGCAAAGCTTAGAGACTTATTAGAAGATTTAGAGAGTAGGTAGTTAATTATTGCTCTACTATAGTATATTCTAAATAATGTATCATCCCATTTGGTTTAATTAATTTTAAAACAAAACATTTATCTGCTATTTGTGCTAATTCAAATCTAGAACTTCGATGTGTGTGGGCATCATATCCTAAAGATGGCTCAATTTTATGTAGAACTCTTTTAATTTGCCCAAACAAAGTATCCGAGTTTCTTAATATTGCAGTACTATCGTAAAACGATAAATCCTCAGTTGTATCTATTCTTAACTCATCAATCATATTCTTATATTAAATTTCGTATTATATTACTAAACATAAAACATGTTAAAATCCCATAGTATTTTTAAAAGATTATGAAAGTATTTGTAGGAATATCAGGTGGAGTAGATAGTGCAGTAAGTGCAGCCCTTTTAAAGGAGCAGGGATATACCGTAACGGGTGTATTTATGAAGAACTGGTCAGGAGATGATTATGGAATTCAAAGTGAGTGTCCTTGGGAAGAAGATCAAAAGATAGCAATGGAAGTATGTGAAAGCTTAGGTATTGAATTTAGATCATATAACTTTGAAAAGGAATATAGAGAGAAGGTAATAGAATATTTTTTTGATGAATACAAAAAAGGGAGAACTCCTAATCCTGATGTAATGTGTAATAAAGAGATTAAATTTAAATTGTTTTTAGATAAAGCACTAAAAGATGGAGCAGACTATATTGCTACAGGTCACTATGTTAGAAGAAGTGAGTTAAATATTGAAAATAGTACTCATAATACTTTTAATTTATTAAAAGGTGTAGATACTAATAAAGATCAAAGTTACTTTTTATACAATATTACACAAGATCAATTATCAAAGTCACTTTTCCCTCTAGGTGAATATTTAAAGCCTCAAGTTAGAGAATTAGCTTTTAAGTTTAACTTACCTAATGCTAAAAGACCTGATAGTCAGGGTATATGTTTTATCGGAGAAATTAATGTTTTAAAGTTTTTACAATCTCAAATACCAGAAGAAATTGGAGATATAGTAGATATTGATACTAATGAAGTTGTTGGTAAACATAAAGGAATATATTTTTATACTATTGGACAAAGAGAAGGTTTAAATATTGGAGGCTTAGATAAGCCATACTTTGTATGTGATAAAAATAAATTACACAATATATTGTATGTATGTAAAGGTAGTGATAATCCAAAACTATATTCAAAAGAAGTTAAATTAGAAAATATTCACTTTATTAACTCTGAATATCAATACGATGGAAGTAATCTAAGTGCTAGTGTTAGATATAGACAAAAACCACAAAGTGGAAACTTAGATATTAATAAAAAGATATTTGTATTTAATGAACCTCAAAGAGCAGTAACTAGTGGTCAATCCCTTGTTATATATGATAATGATATATGTATAGGAGGTGGAGTTATTCTTTAATATTGGATAATTCTCTTTATAGTAGTAAAATCCCCTGATTAAAACTAACAAATGCGTTTATTTGATCTTTGTGATTTAAACCTTTACCAAAGATGTGAGTTTCAAGATATATCAGGCTTTAAATTCTCTTTTATTGATCTATTAATATTATTAGGTACATTTGAGAATAGGATAAACATTATCTATCTACTCTACTTTAAAGATAAACCCCTTCATGAACTTAAAGCATGGTTTAAAAGTACTGGTATTTCAACAGCTACATTACGTAATGATTTAGTTATGCTTGAAGAGTATGGTGTAATTTCAACATATTATCAAGATTGTATTCAGGTAGATAAAAATGGAATAGAGAGGTTAAGGTATACTAAATTTTATACTATTTACAATCAAGAAGGTAACGCTGATATATTAATTATTGCATGTTTACTATATTTATATATTAAACAAAATATCCCTAGTGTCCTAGAAGTTTTTAAAAGTCATAATAGTAAGTTTAGAAGATTACCCTCTAGAAAAAGTATTAATACTATTAGATTTGTAATATTAAAGTTATTAAATGATTGTGAAGAGGGAACAGATAGATTGAGACTTAGGTATTCATCTGAATGGTTTGGAATTAGAGATATTCAATTTGATACTATTATTAGAGAACTAGTTTCTCAAAATGTAGTTTATGAAGAGATACATGAGGGTAAGAAATATCTTTTTTTAAATGATGAATTTAGGTATATATTTAGAGAGTTTGTAGAGATTTTAAACGATCCATTAAGTGCACTAGGTATTAGATTTAGTCTTGATTTAGATTTTACACAACTTATTCATTCTCATTTAGAAAGCTGTAATAGGGTTGAATATTTAGAAAGTTAGGTGCAAGTGGGAATCGAACCCACGAGTAAGAGTTTTGCAGACTCTCGCCTTACCACTTGGCCATTGCACCATTGAATGAATTATATCAACTTTCTAATTAATAACATATATCTTTGAATTAGTAATAATTATTGTATAATCCTTTTTTATATGTCAGATTTATATAAAACAACACTAAATAGACTTTCAGTTGATCAAGTCTTTGGTAAAAAAGTATACAAAGTTGAAAGATCAATGGAGAATAATTCTACATCTAAACTTGTTTTTGAATGTGATGGCTATATAACTGAATTGGATGATAGTGGCAATATTTCTTTTAAAAAATCAGATGATATAGTAATTGAGATAAGTTTTGATATTTCTAAAAGATTTCCTGAAAATTTAATTACAATGTTTATTTTCTATGTTCAATTAGGTGTTATAACTCCAAGTGATTTTAAAAAGATTGTTGATTGCTATAACTCATTAGTAGATTTAGACGATATACCCATTGACTTTACAGAATTTAGATCATTAATTTTTGAAGGATATTTTGATATTCATGATAATACTTTTTTAACTTCTCGTATTCTTAAGTCATTTGGATTTACATTATCACCGACTTCTTTATTTGATACTATTTCTGATTCTAAAGAAAGATTAGATGAATTTAATAAATTATGTGAGGTTATCCTTTATTTGAGAAGTTATGTTTTAGCAATGGCGCATAGACTATATAAAATGTATCTTTCAAAAAACAATGATAAAGCAAAGATATTAGATACTGACGAAGGTCGAGAGTTTATGGCTAGCATTAAATTAAGGTTGGAAGAGATCTTATCTCAAAGGTTTTCCATAGGCTATAGTGATTTCTCTATAATATATCCGTTTGTATCCTCGGAGATTAGAGCTGGATTTGAACTACTAGTTAAACTAGGACCTAAAGATGATGGTTTTATATATTACAGAAATTCAGAGGTGAGTTTTATAGAGGAAGGTGCTTTAACTTATCATTCTGTTATCAATAAATCTAGTGTGTATTTAAACAATGGAGGTACAATAAAATACTGTGGTCCAATATGTCCTCATTTCTTTCCAAGAAAACATGATGCTACTAGAACAAGCCCCAATGAAGAGGCTTAAGCTCTATTAGATTAATTAGAATGGTAAATCATTAGGATCTATAGTTTCGTCATCATTATCAGATGTAACCTCGTTATTACTTTCTTTCACCATAGCTTTATTGTTACTCATCTCTTCATTAGCACCTTCATATCTTGAAACTAGGATAACTCTATCACCTACAACTTCTGTTTTGTATTGTTTTTTACCTTCTTTATCTTCCCAACTTCTTGTTTGAATTCTACCTTGTACAATAAGTCTTGTACCTTTTTTAACTCTTTGACCTAATGTTTCAGCACTATTCCATACTGTAATATTATGAAAACTAGGTTCATCTACCCATTCCTCTCCCTTTTTATATCTTCTATTAGTAGCTAAACTAAATGATAATACAGCAGTTCCACCACTTGTATATCTTAAATCAGGATCTCTAGTTACATTACCCATTAAGGTTACTTCATTTATATCTCCAAACATATTATTTATTTAAAATCTATATATTGATTATATGTGTATTTGTATGTTTAGTGCAAATTTATAATTAACTTTTAAAGTTAGTATTAATAATTAACATTCCATTATCTCTATCTACAATTATTATCCCAGCTTTTATACATTGCTCAACTACTTCCTCTAAGAGATGTGCAGGGCAATTAACTGATCTTAATATACTGTATATAGTTTGCCTGTCAAAGTTATTCCTCCCAAGAATTTTAGGTGCAAGTAATAAAAATGGCTTTGCAAGGTTAACTAAATTCCAATTAATATTTTTTTCTGGCATAATTATTTATTTAAATATTTTCTATGATTATAAAATTGCTGCCGATTTTAACATTAATTTCTTCAATTACAGGCCTATCTTTAAGTCTCTATACCTCAATTACAAGTATAGAAGGTAGTGAGTTACTTAACCTTACTAACTCTTTAAGTTACTTTACAATTCAAAGTAATGTATTGGTATTAATATCTTCATTAATCTATATATTTAATATTTATGATAGTAAATATATTAAATTACTTAAGTTTGGTTCATTAGTTAATATTACTGTTACATGTATAGTATATTTTGTATTATTACATAATTTGTGGAATCCCCAAGGAATTCAGTATATATATAATTTACTACTACATTTAATAACTCCAATACTATTTTTACTTACTTGGATATTTAATACTAAATACAAACTAAATATTAAATATGCTCTTTATTGGTTAATATATCCATTAATTTACTTAATATATTCTTTAATTAGGGGAAACTTATTAAAATGGTATCCATATTTTTTTATTGATCCACACTTTGTAGATACATTAACCATGATTATTTATATACTAGCTCTATCTCTCTTTATATTCTTAATAGGATATATGCTTGTACTTTTATCAAAAAGAATAAGTAAACCTAATTGGATGTAAACAAGCAGGGTACGAGAATCGAACTCGCGCCTCATCCTTGGGAAGGACGTATACTACCTCTGTACTAACCCTGCGTTAGTTAATTATATATCAATATTATTAAATAGATGTATAAATATTTAAGTGAATTAAAAGAAAAATTATTGAAATTTAAGAAAGAAACAGCATACTATTTAGCACTTGTTAGAATAACTCTAACTTATATAATCTGTAGACTAATTCAAATAACCCACGGGTTAAAGACTTCGTCTAACCAAAAATTCTAATTGATTCGAGTTCTACGAATGCTAAATTAGTATGCTAAATATAATATAGCACCTCAAATTTAATTTAGAAAAGTAAAAAATGTATACAATTACTTCATCATATCGCTAGGTTCAAGGTATAGCTCGTTATTAACTAATCTAAATGTATATTCCATTGCACAAGTTGGACATATTCCATATATAGATATATCACTCTTTGGATTAGATATTAATCTCTCCTTTATTTCATCTATATTAGCTTCAACTACACCATCAGAAGTATTAGTCTCAGGAACATTAATATAACCACACTCACCACACTCAAACTTACCATCAACAATCTTTATCCAATTATCTTTAACAGGATTAGATTGAGTGTTACTACTAGTTAAATTTGTATTTAATACAGTATTAGATTCTTCATTACTCATTTTTGATATATAATGTGTAAAATATTACATAATGATATAACTAATTAAGTAACTAAATCAAGTATGAGCATATGGAATCATAAAGAAATTAAAGAATCTATTACATTAGATAACTATATAACCCTTAATGAAGGTGATACTCCTGTAGAAGAAATTAAAGATAGAAGTATAAAGTTAATAATTAAAAGAGAAGATAAAAACCCTACAAGATCATGGAAAGATAGAGCAACTGCATATAAATTAGCAGTATTGTTGAAAAATAATGTAAAGGAAGCAGTTCTAGCATCCTCCGGTAATGCTGCAATTAGTTTTTTAACATATGCAAATAACTTCGGTAACTTAAAACTTCATATCGTAGTATCAAATAATATAACTTCAGAAAAATTTAAAATACTAGAGTCTTTAACAAATAATAGACATGAAATATTAAGAGTAGATAACATGTCTAAAACTGCAGTTGAAATCTCTGCTAAAAACAATATTCCAAATTTAAAGGCTTCAACTGATGATGATTACTTAATGGGTTACTTAAGTTTAGGAATAGAGATATCTAAATATTTTAAAAATACTAATAATAAAAATAATGCAGTATTTATACCAACTTCTTCAGGAACTGGATTAATTGGAACAGTGCAGGGATTACAAATAGGTTTAGATAAAGTAGATAACTTACCTCGAATTTATGCTATACAAACTCAAAGAGTTTCCCCCCTTGTAAATCAAATTGATCCTCAAAGTTTAAATAAAGAAGGTAGTTTAGCTGATGCAATAATTGATACTAGAATGTTAAGAAGCATGCAAGTTTTAAAAACTATAAGAGAGACAAATGGAGGATCCCTCGCTATTAAAGATGAAGAATTACTAATGGCTGAAAACTTTAATAACACCCTAAAGATTGAAAAAGCTTCATACAACTCACTTTTATCTTTAAGTGGTTATATGAGATTAAGAAACATTAATTTTGAAAGAGTTGTATGTATATATAGTGGTAGATAATTATGGAATTATTAATAATTGTACTTTTAATAGAAGCATTACTAGTATTTTTCGGAGTATATATTATTTATGGTAGTTTATTTAAAACTCCATTTTATCCATCTTCAACAAAACTATTAGATAGATTAATTGATTCAAAGCTTATAGAGTTACCAAGTGTGGTTAATATGATAGATATAGGTAGTGGGGATGGAAGAATAGTTAGATGGGGATTAAAAAGAGGATTTATGTCAACTGGTATAGAATTTAACCCCTTTTTAACATTAGCAAGTAAGGTATTAATGCTTGGAAATAAAAAGGGGAAGATATTAAATATTGATTTTTTTAATCATAACTTTAATGAATACAATTTAGCGTACATGTATATTTACAGTGAATTTATTGATAAATTAGAAACTAAGTTGTTTAATGAAATGCCATTAAACTCAATAATAGTTACTAATACATTTAAATTTAGTAATAGAAACCCTGATATAATATTTGAAAAACTATATATTTATAAAATTAAATAATGAATACCAAAGTTAAAGAGTTAATAGACAAAGTAAATGATAAATTAAGATTAAACCCCCTAATATATATTTCAAAAGATCCTGAAAGATCATTAGGTTTAGAAAACTATTTAGAGAACTACCATGTAATTTGTATAGATAATAACCATATTACACAGTCCCTTAAGAATAAATTAGATATATTTTCAACACTTGATAATAATGTTGATGTTAAAACAATAGTAGATGCATTAAAAAATGAGAGTGTAATTAATAAGATTAAAGATATATCTCACGGTAATTTATTCTATACACAGTTTTTTCAATATCAAAAGCCCTCTAGCTGGTCTATTCAAAATTTAGGTGGTAATGTTTTAAATAATTCACCTGAACTTAATAGATTATTAGAGGATAAAATTTCACAAACTAAATTATTTAATGATTTTAATATCTCTCTTCCTAAACATTTAATAACTAGATTGGGAGAGAAAAGCTATGAAGAGTTAAGTGCAATCTTAGGTAGTAACTTAGTAATTCAATTAAATAGAGCTCATACAGGATTAGGTACATTTTTTGTAAATAATAGTAGTGAATATCAAGAGATTTTAGAGAGATTTAGAGGTAATGATGTAAGAGTTTCTGAATTTATTAATGGATCAAGCTATACAATAAATGCAATAGTTAGAAATGATTCAACTGTAATATACGGTCCACTTCAATACCAAATTACAGGTGTAGATGTACTAACAAAAGGCTTGGGCACTACATGTGGTAATGATTGGAGTTATGGTAATAAATTAGATAGTAATACAAAATTAAAAATATATAGCGAGTTAAACAAAATTGGATCACTTTTAAATAAGCATTCATTTATAGGACATTTTGGTATAGATTTATTAATTGATAGTGATTTTAATATCTATGTAATTGAAGTTAATGCTAGACAAACAGCTAATTCATCCCTAGAAACTAAACTAGCCATTATCCAAGATAAAGTGCCTTTAATGCTTTTAAACCTATGTGAACAATTAAATATTGAGTATGAAATTGACTCTAAAGAATTAATTAACTTAGAAGGTTCTCAAGTATTTTTAAGAACTAAAAATGATATAGAAACAATTAATAATAGTGTTAAATCAGGTATATACAGACTTCAAAGTGATAATAGTGCAATAGATTGGGATTCATTAAAGGTTAAAGATAATGTAATATTTTTAGATGAAGATCGTGATAAACCATTAATATTTCAAAATGATGGATACTCAGTTGAAGATATAGTAGATGGTGGATTTTTACTTTTAACTGCACCAAAGGAGTCTATTAAATTTAAAAGTGATGAAAAAGCTAGAATACAATTAACAACTCAGAGTGTAATTGAAAACAAATTAAGCCCATGGATTATTGAAACTATGATAGAGATTGAGCGATTAATGAAGTAATTTAGTTTTAAATTTAAATATATGGTTTTAGAAATTAACAATAGTGTATTAAATACAATCAATAAGTATAAGAACTTAAGCTTAGGTGATAAAAGTGTTCAAACCCCCTACTTTATTAACTCTTTAAGAAAAAAGGATTTAAGAGCAATGATAGGTAAAGGAACTCCTGATGAAATTATTACAGAAGCTAGAATTTGGGAGAAACTTAAGGGTAAGAACTTTAATAAAATGAGTGTTGAAGAAATTAAATTGTTTTTAATAGAAAGAGGTTTAGGAGTTGATTGCTCAGGCTTTATTGTTCATGTATTAAATGATTGGTATAAATCAAAACATAATAGAAGTGTGTGGCATAAATTTAAAGTTAGTAATAGTTTAAGATCAAGACTAAGATATTTTTTAAGACCTGCAGAAAATTTAGGAGCAGAAACCCTTACTAATTTAAATAATTGTGATTCAGTTTTATTAAAAGACGTTATGGTTGGTGATTTAATTAGAAGTAAATCACCTAAGTTAAAAGCTAATCATATAATGATTGTAACTAAAGTTGAAAAGGATAATGATAAATTAATTAGTATTGAATATACTCACTCATCTCCATATTTTGGATTAAATAATGGTGTTAAAAGTGGTTTAATTAAAGTAACAAATCTTGATAAGGGTTTAGAAGATCAAGAGTGGTTAGAGTTAGATCACAATAATGAATGTCCAACTAAAGAGGGATTCATGTTTGAATTAAAAGATAATGGTATTAGAAGATTAAAGTTTTTTAAAGAGATATATTAATCTTTAATTAATTAGAAATACACCAAGAGATAGTAATGTAGTTAAAATTAGTATAGCTACATATATAAGTGCACTTTTTCTCTCACCATAAAGCATAAATGTAATGCTTTTACTTAAGAAATTAACGATGTTAGTTAATATAAAGGCAATTATTGCAATACTAATTTCTAAATCATTGCTAGCTACTAATGAAGATAGAGCAACACTTGGAGCATCTACACCACTAAAACCACTCAATGACGTTATAAAAGCAAGTAAGTTATCATTTATATTGTATATTGATAATATCTTAACTACTGAAGTAATAAATAGAATTAATAATACAAATTTAATAGCAGGTATTAATGAGAATGGAGTGTATTTAAAATTATGAGTGATATCAAGCTTACCAGAAGATAATCTAAATAATATAAGAGATGCAATAACATTTGATATAAATAGTGCAATTAAGAATAAATAAACCTCTTGAAAAAATGTTAATGATGTAACAACAACCACTAACCCCAACGTTATAAAGCTAGATGCATTAGCTAAAAGAGCAGATGATACATAAATTAAGTTATGTTTTTCCCGAGTATTCTGAGAAAGTGTAAATGTTGAGGAAGTAGAAGAAACTAATCCTCCTAAAAATCCAGTAACTAATATACCTCTATCTTCTCCAAAAAACCTTCTTAAAAGAAAAGATACAATACCAATAGATGCTATTAAAACTACAACTAACCATAATTGAAATGGATTAAACAAAGTAGTTGTTAATAATACATTCTCTACACTTAATGGATAACCAAATAAATTTAAAACATCATTTATTGAATAACTAACATTAGGTAATAGTGGTAATACAACTAATGATATTAATCCAAACCTCATAAAGTCTCTTACCTCTATATGTTTAATTTTTAAAATTAATTGTGATATACCACGTTTTTGAGATAAGAAAAAGGTCATTAATACTAAAATAACTAGTATTACTTGAATATTAATTAAATTAGAGGTTGTTAAGAAGCCCATTACAAATGAAATAATTACAGCAATTTCAGTAGTTAATCCAAAAGCTTTTTGAAATTGAACATTTAATATATATGCAGAAACAATTAGTAATACAATACTAAACATTAAAACATATGAGAGTATATAAGCTTCAGTTGAGTATAAAAGACCTGATACTCCACCCATTAGTGTAACTAATGTATATGTCCTTATACCTCCAATTTTTAATTTCTCATCTCTTTGTGCGGCTTTCTCTCCAACCTTCTCAATTGATCTAGTTTCTGTTTCTAAACCAACTATAGCTCCAAAAACTATAGTTAATATTATTCTTAAAAGTATTGAAGGATTATCCATTAAATTTATTTAAAGTAATTAAAGTAACTAATTTCATTTTAATAATATATTAATACAACATGTATTTCAATTTAAGATATAATTCAAAATTAATAACAAACATAATTAATGTTTATTAATGGATTATGAATAAAATATATTTAGTTGGAGGACCAACTAGTAGTGGTAAAACAGAATTTGCAATTAAATTAGCAATTAAACTTAATGCAGAGTTAATTAATGCAGATTCTAGACAAATATATAAGTATTTAGATATAGGGACTAATAAGGGTAAATTATATGAAATTAATAAAGAATTAAGTAATAATGGAACATTTTTAATAGATGTTAAAAACAATATTCCTATTCATTTAATTAACTTTATAAATCCAGATATTAAATTTAGTGTTTATGATTTTTATACTAAAGCTTCTCAATTAATTAAAGATATATATTCTAGAAACAAGAATGTAATTATTGTAGGAGGTACTGGTTTATACATTGATTCCTTAATTAAAGGATATAACTATACATCTAATTCATTTATTAATGAGATTGATGAGATTGATGAAACTAGTATTAAAAAATTAAAGGATGAGGTCTCATTGTTAATTAAAAACAATCAAGACCTTAGATTATTAGAGAATGTAGATTTAAATATAATTCAATCCCTATTACTTAAATATATTCCTAAACACTTTAATGAGCTAAATAACAGTGAAAGAAATAATAAAAGAAGGTTAGTTAGAATTATTGAAAAGATATTTGAAGGTAATGTAACTAATAGTGTAAATAGTGAGAATGTAGTTTTCAATTATTCAAAGTTTTACTATCCAATATTTAATTTTAATGATTTAAAGCTAAAGATTACAGGTAGAGTTGATGAGATGTTTAAACAAGGTTTAGTTAGTGAGGTAGAAAATATTATTAAACTTGGATATAATACAAACTGTGTTGCACTAAAAGGTATTGGATATAGGGAGGTTGTTATGTTCTTAAAAAATGAAATTGATTTAAATACTTGTATTGAATTAGTTAAACAATCTCATATTAAATATGCAAAGAGACAAATTACTTGGTTTGAAGGGGAGGGGAGGGGATATATTTTAAATAAAGTTAGTTTTAAATAAATGGCTATTGATTCTATAGTTTTTAGTGATGTTAATATAAGAGAGAGTTATTTAATGCTTCTAAGAGATAATATACATTTTTTCACAAGGGATTCAGATGAGCTGCTTAGAGTAATAAATATATGTTTAGGAGGTAATATAGATGTAATACTTACACTTTATTTTGATGGAAGTCTAGATAGATCATTTGAAATTTTAAATAGTAATGAGTTAAGAATTTCTGCTAATAAAAATGCCAATATTATTGATAAGAAGACTCAGCTGAAAGACTTGATATCATTTCTTAGAGAATATATTCAATATTTAAAAGCTATTTGCGCTTCTAGAAACTTACCAAGACCGGTAACTATACCTGAAAATGATAACGAAATTATAGATAATGCTTTAAGATTAGCTTCACTTAGTGAATCTTAATTTCTAAGGTTAATCTAATTTAAAATCCTTTAAAGCATTAAGTAACACTTGTACATGTTCCTCTAATGTGACCCCTAATAGATCTACACCCATTTGTATCTCTTCTCTATTAATTTTAGAAGCAAAAGCTCTTTCTTTAAATCTTTTTAAAATTGATTTAACTTCAATACCATTAAAATCACCTCTTAATATTGCATAAGCATAAATTAAGCCACACATTTCATCAGTTGCTACTAATACTTTATCTAAAAGTGTTTCTGGCTTAATATTAGTTCTTTGCCATGCATGAGAAGCTACAGCATGAATTAATGTATCCGGATAATTTAACTCTTTTAACCATATTAAAGACTCATTAGGATGTGTTTCTGGATGTTCAGAGTAATCAAGATCATGTAAAAGTCCTGTTGTATACCATAGATCTTCATCTTCATTGAACTTTTTAGCATATTCTCTTAAACAAATAGCTACCATTAGAGCATGTTTTAATTGATAAGTATCACTAACATGTGAATTTAATAGCTCTTGAGATACATTTAAATCAGGTAACGCTATATCTTTTTCATCTGATGTTTCTAGTGTATTAACCTCATCAATATTATCTTTTTTTAAAGTTTGTTCCTCTTTTAAAAGTATAGGTACAGCTTCAGGATATATCTCTTTAGTTAAATTATCTAACTCAAATCTTAATTGAGGAAATGGAACACCATCACGAGCTGTAACATTCTCTAAAAACCAGAAAACTCTTTCACTATGACCATAACCAAATGTTGGTGGCATACCATATTCAAGCATTTCTACATAGTCAATATCTAACCATTGAGCTTCATTATCTCCACCATCTCTTAATTTTTGTTGCTCCATAAATCTTTCATATTGATCAATTGGATCATTAACTTCACTCCAACCATTACCTAATTCACTACCTGCAATAATTGGTTGAAAACGTTCTACCATATTAGGATTAGTAAGACTTGGTTTTTGTAATGGAGATAAATACTTAGGATGATTAATTAAAAATGCCGGACCTGCTATACTTTTTCTAATTCTTTTCCATAGGGCATCTACACCTCTTGCAATATTAATGCTTCTATCAAATTCAATCCCATTTTTCTCTAATAACTCCTTTACTTCTTCTAAAGATATATTGTAAATATCAGATACTTCATATCTCTCTTTAAATATCTCATTAAAGTCAATTACATCCCACTCTTTTGAAAAATCTACATCAAACTCTCTAATTTTAAATTGTTTAACTCCACCATATACTTTATCAAGAATAAATGTGTAAAGCTCTTGAATAAGTTTCATTCCATCCATCCAATCAGCATATGCCCAGTAAAACTCCATAGCAACATGTTCTGGTAAATGTTCATCTGATAAACCTTCATTTCTAAATCTGGCCCCTATGTCATATACTTTATCAAATCCTCCACCAATTAATCTTTTAAGGGGTAATTCATGAGATATTCTTAAAAAGAAATCTTGATTAATTGCATTCATGTGTGTAGTAAATGGTACAGCATCTCCTCCACCTGGAACATGCTCTAATATTGGAATATTTACTTCATAAAACCCTAAATTATTAAAGAATTGTCTATGAGCTTCCCAAAACAATGCTCTTCTTTTCATTCTCTCTCTAACCTCTGGATGCACTGCCATATCTACATATCTTCTTCTAAATCTATCTTCTTTCTCTTCTAATGTATTAGGTAGTGGTCTAATTGTTTTAGATAATACTCTAATATATTTAGCGAGTATTGATTGTTGTCCAGATTGAGTTTTAGTAATTACACCTCCAACCTCTATAAAGTCATAGAGATCTATTAAATTTAATTCTTCAAATTTTAAACTTCTACCACTATCAAACTCTTTAACTTCTAATGTATCAGATTTAACATATATTTGAATTTTAAAGTTATCTTCCTCTATATCATAAAAAGATAATTTACCATGTTCTCTTAAAGATTGAACTCTACCTACAATTACAGTTTCTGTATTCTCTAATTTACTAAAGTTATTAACTACATCCCCAACACTTTTCTCTTTAAAACTTTTAGCAGGATAAGGGTCAATCCCTAAAGATCTTAATGTATTTAATTTCTCTATTCTTAACTGTCTTTGTCCTATTAAATCTGATGATTGTTGATTCATAATTGATATTTTAACTTTAAATATTAAGATTCGCTAGAGGCTTTTTCTAACCTATGGTTAATTGCAACAGAGGTGAACATATGTATTACTTTTCTTAAGAAGGGAGTAATTTTTTCACAAAACCATATACGTTCAGTATAAGTCTCAAAAATATATCGATTAGTTTGAGATTTTCTATGGATATAACTAAAAAAATATATATTTGTAAGCTCTCCCTCTTCATTAAATTCCCTTATGAAATTAATTTCTCCATTAGGATCTCTTAAACAAAAGGGTAATTCAGCTTTTGGATTTAATATTGCTAGTATCAACTTATATGCCGTATCTACTTTTAAAGCTTTTATTAAGTTATACATATTCATAATATCATCACGTCTATCAACATTTCTTATAACACCATATAATTCTGAAATAGATTTTATCTCTTGAATTTCAACACTATTTAATTCACTATCTACGTATTCAGGTAATCTAAGCCTAATATCAGTTGTTAAAGATTCAATTGCGGGTTGTACATATCCTTTCATACTATTAAAAAACCCTCTTTAGGAGGGTTATATAAATTAAATATATTACGTCCTCCTTTAATTAATTAAGGTAAGACTTAGACTTGTTAAAATATTTGTTAAACATTATTTTAATTTTAAAAACAAAAGCTTGATATGTCAAATATATTACCCTTCTGTATTTAAAGCCTTCCTCGTAGCTACACCTGATAAACGATTAAGACTTTGAATAAATGATGTTAAACCATCATCCTGAGTTTGATAATATACTCCATCTCTATACTCAAAATAATGTATTCTATTATTTCTATCACGATCTATACCATATTCTTCTAAAAAGTCAGGGATTTCTTTATAACAAATAATTGGCAACAATCTTTGATATAGTTCATGGTCGGTAACTGAAAGCCATGTTAAAAATGCTTTTAAATGACCTAAAGCTTGATATTTTTCTTTAAAGTAAATTTCTAGTTTAGCTAACTCTTCTGCTGTAAGAGTAACGTTGTTATATATTTCTATAGTTCTTTTACTTACCATAATTAATTTATAAACAATAATTGTTATAAAACTTTAGAGTATGTATAAATTTGAGGAGATTATATCCTACTATTGTAAATATTTAACTAAATAGATTAGAATTACATATGAAGAAATATTTAAGTTATGATGAAATTACATTAACAGATTTAAGTGAAGATAGTATATCTAGTAAATACAATGATGGTTATTTATTTACTAGAAAATCAAAGGGGGTAATGTATAAAACTAGATCACTAAGAATTAATTTAAAAAACTTTGAATTTAATAGTGAGAATAGAAGAGTATTAAATAGAAATAGTAACTTAACATTAAAGTATGGTGATTTACCAATTCCATTAGATAAATACAATTGGAAGATACACTCATTAGGTAGTAATTACTATTCAACTAAATTTGGAGATAATACATTTAGTGCATCTAAAATTAAAGAACTTTTAACTTCAGATGATAGTAACTTTAATTTAAACTTAATATATTTATTAAGTAATAGTGTTAAAGTTAATCCATTTGGAGAAAGTATATTAGGTACTAATTACGATACAGTATTACATAATATTAATGATGAAAATAGTGATCCTGTAGGGTATTGTATATCATACCTTAATTCAAATATTTTACATTATTCATACCCTTTCTATAACTTAGATATCCCAAAAGAACAAAACTTAGGTATGGGTATGATGTTAAAAGCTATAGATTATGCATTAAGTTTAAATCTTGAATATATATATCTAGGTTCAGTAAGCAGTTTAGAATCTAAGTATAAGTTACAGTTTAATAACTTAGAATGGTTTGATGATGATAAAAATAGTTGGAGTAATGATTTAACACTACTTAAATCTTTGATAGATAAAGAAAACGCTTAAAATGTTTCATCAATATCACCTGGATTATTAATTACATCAATAATTCTTTTCTTTAATATTTCATACTCACTATCTTTAATTCCATGTATAAGTGCTCCTTGTTTTAATGTATCCATTCCTGAAAATATACAGTTAGCACAATGAAATCCAAATTCATTAATTAAAACATCACTTAAATATGGATACTCTAATATTAATTCTGCAATATTAGTATTATCGTTAATTTTTAATTTATTTTTCATATTCACTAATATATTTTAACAATATCTTTAACTACTCCTTCTAAATTATTAATAGGTTTACTACTTAATATATTAATATTAGCCATTCTCCAATCATATATTGTATTAAACATCTCAACTACTTCACTAAACTTAATAGATTTAATAATATTTAAATATTCGCTATATGTAATTGATTTACCATTAAATTCATACTCATACTCTTGATCAACTATCCAATTTAAAACATTTGATGGACTATCATATTTCATTAAATGAGTATCTTCAATAACAGCTTTTCGTTGATTAAATATGTCTTCTCCATATTTACCTAACTTTAATTCTTCAATAGATGAATAGATAATATTTAAGACTTTATCTAAATATATTGGATTAAATTGTGTAGATACATTAATAAAAGCTCTTGTCATATATTCATACTCATATGATCCAACAGTGTACACTAATCCATTTTCCTCTCTTAATCTTTTATATATTAAAGAATTTTGGAATCTACTAGATGCTGTTATAGCATTGATAAAATCTATAATATATCTATCCTTAATACTACTCTTATATCTTGCAAGGGAAGGAAATGTTATATCTAAATAATATTGATTAACATCAGATCTAATTGGATTAGATATTAAAAAGTGACTAAAGTCAGGTTGATTTTTAACAAACTCTCTATTAAAAACCTTGTTATCTCTTAAATGCTCAATATTATTTTTATTTGACTTGCTTCTATTAAACCTATTGTTTAATTCAATACTATTAAAATATTCATTTAATATCTTTTTAGCCCCACTAATATCAAAACTTCCTGAAATATATATCTCAGTATTCTCAGGTTTATAGTATTTTGTATAAAACTCTTCAAAATCAGTCTTTGTAAAACTTTTAATTGTATCTTCAGTTCCAATTATTCTTCTTTTAAAAATAGTGTCATTGACTTTGTATCGTTGGTTAATATAGTTAAAATAAACAGTAGAATCTACATCATCATCCTCATTTTTTCTTTCATCTAAAATTATAGTTCTCTCTTTTTCAATTGCTTCTAATGAGTGTAGAGGATTAAATACAAGTTCTGAATAATAAAAAAGTGCTTCTTTTAAATATTTAGAAGGAAATGATCCATGATAAGCTGTATGCTCAATCCATGTATATGCATTACAACTTCCTGAAATACTGTTTTGATAATCATTTATAGCTTGCCATGTGGGTAACCTCTTAGTTCCATCAAAAGCTAAATGCTCTAAAAAATGAGATATACCACTGTTTTTTTCACTTTCATCAAATGAACCAACTCTAACTCTAACTTCTATACTTACAGAATGTACCTCGCGTCTTTTATACAATATACATTTAATACCATTATCTAAGTAAAACTTAGAGTATTTATCTTTTAATTTTGTCATTAGTTAATTAAGTTAATATAATGTAATTGAATGAAATTATATCTTATACACTAATTAAAAACTATGACCATTAAAGAAATACTAGGTGTTTTAAAATTATTGATGTCAATATTAATATTAATTACTATCTCACTAATTATCTCTTTAACAATTTCTACATACATTAAGTTTGATAAAAGTGATATTAAATTTATAGATCGGTATTTAACCTCTGATCCTGTTAAACAAATTGATATTTCAATTACAAATGTACCACAATCTTGTATAGATGCGTTAATTTCAACTGAAGATAGGTATTTCTATTCTAATATTGGTTTAGATATTTATGGAGTATATAGATACTTTAGTTCTCAAATTAATAATAGTAACTTAGGGGGTAGTAGCTTATCTCAACAATTAATTAAAAATATTGATAACTCTATATATTCAAATAATTTAATAGATAAATATTTAGAGAGTATTAAAGCAATTAAACTTAATGTAATACTTAAAAAGAATGAAATACTTGAGGAATACTTTAACAATGTATATTTAGGTAATTTTAATTATGGAATAGAAGCGGCATCTATTAACTATTTCTCTAAAAGTGCTAAGTTTTTAAATACTAAGGAATGCACTTACTTAATTGGAATTATTAATTCACCTGAAACTCTAAATCCTACAGTTAATTTAAATAAAGGGATTGAGCGAAGTAATGTTGTATTAGATTTAATGCTAGATAATAAATACATTAGTGATATTGAGTATAGTAGTTTAATTAAAGAACCTTTAAATATTAGGTTAATTAATGATATTTAATATATTTGCAATACTTTTAATTGATTAATATACTGTAATTTATGAATGCATCAAGTGTTTTTAAGTGGAATAAGGAGTATTTAGTTAAAGTTTTAAGTGAAGGATCTAATCCAATACTTAATGATCCAATATTAATTAATGCTTTTAATGTTGTTGATAGAAAAGATTTTGTACCATTAAACTTAGTATCTCAGGCATACAATGATGTTGAGTTAGATATTGGTTACGGAGAGAGATTAAGTAGACCAACAATATTAGCTCATATGATTGCACTTTTAAATCCTAAAGTTGGTGGTAAGTATTTAGATTTAGGATCAGGAACTGGTTTTTCTGCAACAATCTTAGCATATGTTACAGGAAGTATGGGTAAGGTATATTCAATTGAAAGAACACAATGGTTATGGGAGAACTCTAGATCTAATATTTTAAAGTATCCTGATTTAAAAAGTATTGTTCAATTTATATACAGAGATGGTAATGATGGTTTAGTTAATCAAGCACCATTTGATGGTATACATATTTCCTATGCAATTGATGAAATACCAGAGAATTTAAAAATGCAATTAAAAATGGATGGAGGTATTTTAGTTCATCCAGATACTACTGGATATTTAAGAGTTATTAAAAGAACTTCATTAACTGATTTTGAAGAGGAGAGAATACCTGGATTTATACTTCAATTAGGTAAGAGTGGTTTAAGTTAAGCTTCCATTCTAGCTAATTTCATTTTTAAATTTCTAATATATGTATCCCATTGTTCTAACTCACTAAGATCAGTCAGACTTAATTCAGAAGCTATATCTAATTGAAATTCCATACCTGATATTACAGAAGATATATTTTCTGGATCATCATAATCTAATAAGTCTTGAAGAATTTTAAGTCTTTCTAAAATACCATCCCATGATCTTGCAACTTCTTTAAAGTGTGAATTTGCCATTATATTTAACTAAAAAATAATGTAATAGTTACAAATATTAAAAAGAATATAAAGCTTAGGAATAGAAATATCTTTCTAAAAAGTGATGGATGTATCTCACGAGGTAATAATTTAGAAGTATTAAGCCATAATATAGCTATAGATAAAACAAGCATTGATATTGCACTAAAGGTTGTATTAATAAATAATATTTCTAATGGAGCTGCAATATTTAATAATGTAATAACAATTGCAAAAATTATTTGAGACCATAGAAATATAAAAAATACAGTATTTCTATTAAATCTTTTAAATCTCTCAGAGATTAATAAAAAGTTTTCTGACATAATTCTTGAAGTTGATTCAAATACACCTAATTGAGTAGTGAATAAGAATACTGCTCCAATAATTAATAGAATTGAACCAAGAAATGGAATATATTTGGCTAATTTAGAAGCTTCTAGAAATATAAATTCAAGACTATTAGCGCCACCTGAGGGATACACTAACTCGTACGATATAACGCTTAAAAGAACAATTGTTACTATTCCAATTATTACAAATGTAATAAATTGTTCTAAAGCTATAAAGTTAAACCATCTTTTAAACTTATTTAAATTAAATTCATTAATTGTAAATATTTGGTGCTTTGTATCAATAAAACTTTTAGTACCTGCTTCTAATTGACTATCTTCTTTGTATGCCATTCCATGCCCTTTATCTTGGATATAGAAGGAATGAGATAGTATTAAGTTACCTCCTGCCCCAGAATAAGCTACAGCTCCTAAAAATTGACCTATTAATATTCCACTAGGGAATAATATATATCCATTACCAAAACCTAATAATCCTTTAGGTATCTCTAGTAATGTGTTTGGATCTATTATTAGTACTACAATAAATAAAAGTATTGGTAAACTAACTATTAAAAATATTTTTTGAACTCTTTCTAAGTTTTGATAAACCTTACCTCCAAATGTAAATATTAATCCAATAATAATTAATAGGGTAATAGTTATCCATTTAAAATCAGTAATATTAAATAATCTACCTAATATTTCACCACTACTTCCTATTATTCCAGGCCAAGCAAATGATAAAAAGGTTGAAAGTATAAACCAATGAGGAAAGTATCTAAATAGTTTTTTAAAACCTATAAATACACTTTTTCCTGATGCAATAGTAAATCTACCAGTTTCATTACTAACAATGTATTGAAAAAATATTCCAACAACTGCTCCCCATAGTATTCCTAAGCCAAATTGAGATACTAAATATGGCCATAATACAAATTCACCACTACCTAAACCCATTGCAATTAATACAATACCTGGACCTAATAAACTAAGTACAGATCTTGGTGGATTAGGTATATCATTACTTCCTAACTTCCTATCACTATTAATATTTCTATAACCTCTCATTAAATATGGTAATACAGTAATACTTAATATTAGTTGAATATTATAAATATATCAAATAACTTGTTAACTATATTTATACTAATTCTCTCTCCCAAAGAGTAATTGAAGGAGTGTATGATTTATCAATGTTATCGCCTAAAGATACTTTATTAAACACCAATGTGCCATTAAACTCACTTAGTTGTTCAAATACTTTAAGTTGCTCCTCTCTATTTTCAAATTTAGCAATTGTTATATGTGGTTCAAAATACTCCCTAACTCTATGATATCCATATTTATTTAAGTACTCTAATTGATTAGGAAGTAAGTTAGTATTTAAATATTTAGGATTAAACTTATTTGAAGTGAATTCTTTTAATTCTTCAATAACTTCTAAATGTAATTCCTTAAGATTATTAGATATTACTTTTAAAAATATATATCCATCATCATTAATCGAAGCCTCTCCAATATCAATTTTAATAGCAGGTAAGTTATTAAATATCTTTTCTAATGAAGGTATAACAACCATTGATTCTTCTGCTGTATTAAAAGAAAATAAATGAAGAGTTATATGTAGATCTACGTTCTTCCACAAATTATATGAATTAGATAATACATAATTAATTTCTTTAAAAAAGTCTAAACTAGATTTTTTATCTATATCTAAAGTTACACCTTGTACATGAACTATATTCGAAGAATTCATAAAGTTAATATAATTGATGTAATTATATCAATTATATTCCTTAAAACCCTACTCTTATATATTTAAATCAAGTTCCCTACCATTACTAGTTTCTTTCCCTGAGATATTACCTGTTTCGTATGCTGAGGTAATAATCTCTAGATATTGCTCATTAGTTAGAAACTTTGGAGTATATACCTCTCCATATCTATTTAAAGTATCAGTAAATGATCTTAAGTGATTCCT
>JBGSZB010000020.1:0-22027 GCA_041750555.1 Candidatus Dojkabacteria bacterium
TTTTAAAATATACTCCAACTGTTGGAAGATAGTCAACTGAGTTTTCCCACTAAGAAACTTTTAATTTATTAATACAGAATTTTGTTATTTCTGAACCTTCTTATACACCATAAAGTAGTAGATAATTGAACCTATACTTCCTGTAAAAAGAATTATTAAAACCCAAATTAATTTAGCATTTTCTTTAATTAAGTCTCCAAAGTTATTATCCTCTCTAGAGATACAATCAATAAACATCCAGATAGAAAATGCAACTAGGGCTAGACTAATAGCAAAAAAGAATAATGGAATACACATAAATATAATTCCAAATGGGGCAAATAAGAATTCCATAAATTAATAATAATATTTAATTAATGGATTATACATTAATCTTTAATATTACTTAACTCTTTTATTTCCACTAATTGTCTCTTAATCTCTTTTAAAGCAAGCTCTATAGCTCTAAGTCTTGAAGTAAATTTATAGTCTTTAGAATTATCTCCTAAGAAAAAACTAATAGACTTTTTGTATGTATCAGCTAAATGAATTAATTTATCTATAGGGGGGGATACTCTTCCTGCTTCATAACTACTAACAGTTTTATCAGTAACACCAATTATTACTCCAACTTGTAATTGAGATAACCTAGCTTCCATCCTAGCACTCTTAAGTCTTAAGCCTAGGGCCTTTAACATCTCTTTTCTTCTTTTTATATCTTCACTAAATACATCATTCATACATTGGATTCTAACAAATATATTCAAATTTTCGTATAATCTTTTTGAATATTAAATAAATTATGAAAGATCTATCAGATTATACTGCTAATGAGTTAACTTTAGATGAATATGGTCGTCCAAATGGGATAGTTATAGCAGATAAACCTGAGGGGAAAACATCACACGATATAGTTGATGAATACAGAAGAAAACTTAATACAAGAAAGGTTGGACATGCAGGAGCACTAGATCCATTTGCTACAGGAGTATTAATAATACTAGTTGGGAAAGCTTTAAAATTATCTGATAAGTTTCTAAATCTAAATAAAGAATATGAGGCAGAAGTATTAATAGGTATCTCTACAGATTCTTTTGATATTGAAGGTCGTGTGCTTAAATATATTAAAGGGGGATTAGATTTAACTGATAAAAATTTAAGTAATGAGAATATTATTAAAGAACTAACTTCTTTTAAGGGTGAATATGATCAGTATGTACCTGTATTTTCTTCAGTTAAAGTTAATGGGGATAAATTAAGAGAGTTAGCTAGAAGTAGTGAGAGGTTTGAGCTTATTGAAGAGGAGGGTAAAAGAGTTGTAGTATTCTATAAAAATATTAATAATAAAGAAGTTGAGTATAAAAGGGTAGAACTTCCATTAAAGAAGGTTAATATTTATTCAATAGAGGATACTACTAAGAGTTATATAACTCTTAGTGAATTATCAAGTAGAGATAATTTTAAAAATGTAATTAGTCAAATAAATCCAGTGGATACTAGTTCAATTAATTTAGATAATATTAAATATATATCTCTTAAATTTAAGGTTAGTTGTAGTAAGGGTACATATATTAGACAGTTAGCTTATGATATAGGTAGTAAATTAGGTTACCCATCAATGTTAATTAATTTAAGAAGAACTAGGGTTGGAGAATTTGGTATATAATAGATTTAGTTAAATACTAAATATGTCATTACTAACATTTTTACTTCATATATTGTTTATCTCAGTAATATTTTTTTCGGGAGTTTTAATTGGAATAAGGCACTATACAAAGGTAAGTAGTATTTTAAAGAAGTTTAGAATTATTAAATAGATATGAGGCATTTTATTAAAATAACACTAATACTATTAATAATAGTTTTTCTATCTGCGGTATTAATCTATGTAATAGATACAATTACGGGAACTAATACTGTAGATCAAATTAAAGTTTCAATTGATAATATTTTAAATCCTAAAGAAGAAGTTGTTGAGGAATTAGATACTACACCTCTAAAAGTAGAATATTTTACAACTGAAGTAACTATATATCAGGGAAGTACTTCAGTTACATTAATTAGTAATAAAGAGATTAGCATTGATGGAGAGAGTAAGCATAGCTTGGTATTAGCTCAATTAGATGAAGGAAATAGCCCTAAAAAGTATTATTATGCTCTGGAAATAAATAATATTGGTATAGGAGATGCTAATGTTAGTTTAAATGTAGTTGATAAAGCTGGTAATAGTTCAAATATTAAGGTAAAAGTTACAAGAGAAGGATTCTCACTACCATTCGGAATGAATGAAATTGAGGATTGGGAGAATAGTAGTTATACATCAATTGGAGATGATTTATTGGCTTTAGTTAATAAAGAATATAAATTAATTGATGATTATGCACCAAGTGACTTACTTAATTTAAATCAAGATTATCTTTTGTATACAAATAAAGGAGATATTTTATTAAGAAAAGAAGCTGCTGATTATTTAAGTTTAATGTTGGGTGATTTATATGATGTTACAGGTAGAAATGTTGTAATTGCCTCAGGGTATAGATCATATATTGAACAATATAGTCTGTATGCAAGCTGGGTAAGGCAACTTGGACAAAGCGAAGCAGATAAAATTTCAGCTCGTCCTGGGTTTTCTGAACATCAATTAGGTACAGTTGTTGATTTTATTGAAGCTGAAACTGGTTTAGAGTTAACTAATGATTTTGATGATAGTACTGTAGGAAAATGGTTACTTCAAAATGCGTATAAGTATGGATATGTGCTTCCATATCCTGAAGGAAAAGAAAATATTACAGGTTATTTACATGAAGCTTGGCATTGGAGATATATTGGAGTAGATAATGCAAATTTGTATAAAGAGAGTGGTTTAACACTAAAAGAATGGTTAGAACAGTCAAATAATAGAATCCCTTAATTACAAGTTTTATTCTCAAAAAATATATTCTACATTGAATATTCTTTGCTTGTATACTTAAAATACTGATGCTATAATTCCTTGCTTTAATAAAGCGGTTGAATAGTAATAGAAATATTTGCAGTAAAGAAGATTTTTATTTATAATACCAAACCTAAGTATTGTCTGTTTCTTTTACTTTAAATATTGTAATATCTGTAAAGAATAATCTTTATATTAATTATTAAAACAAAATATTATGGCAGAGTTTGTAAGAAGTAAGCCACATGTAAATGTTGGTACACTAGGTCATATTGACCACGGTAAGACTACACTGACAGCAGCTTTAGTTGCTTATTCTCAGAGAAAAGGATGGCAAAATTCAGGTAAATCATATGCTGATATTGCTAAAGGAGGAATCGCAAGAGCTGGTTCAAATAAAATTGTAACAGTTGCATCAAGTCATGTTGAATATGAGTCAGAAACAAGACATTATGCACATATTGACTGTCCAGGACATAAAGACTATATCAAGAACATGATTACAGGAGCTGCTCAAATGGATGGAGCTATCTTAGTAGTATCAGCTGAAGACGGTCCTATGCCTCAGACAAAAGAGCACTTATTACTTGCAAGACAAGTAGGTGTTAAACACATTGTTGTGTTTGTAAATAGATTCCAAGACGAAATGGATCCTGAAATATTAGAATTAATTAAAGAAGACATTAAAGACAACTTAACTAAATATGGATACGATGCAGATGCAGTTCCATTTGTAGTAGGTAGTGCTTTCTATGGAACTGATGGATCTAAAGATGGAGACGAAACAATGGCTAACTTATTAAAAGCAATGGATGAAACAATTCCATTACCTGAGAGAGCTATTGATAAACCATTCTTTATGCCAGTTGAAGATGTATTCTCAATTGAAGGTAGAGGTACAGTTGCAACAGGAAGAATTGAAAGAGGTAAAGTAAAGATAAACGATATTGTAGAACAAATCGGTTTAATGGAGAAAACAAAAGAAATAACAATCACTGGAGTTGAAATGTTTAAGAAACAATTAACAGAAGGTCAAGCTGGTGATAATGTTGGATTGTTAATTAGAGGTGTTAAAAGAGAAGATATTGAAAGAGGTCAAGTTTTAGCTGCTAAAGGTAGTATAAAACCTGCAACTGAATTTAAGGGTCAACTATACATCTTAAATAAAGATGAAGGTGGTAGACATACTGGATTTAGAAACGGATATAGACCACAATTCTATATTAGAACAGCAGATGTAACAGGAGAAATCTTGTTAGCAGATGATAATCAAATGGTATTACCTGGAGATAATGTAGAGGTTACTATTAAATTAGTAACTCCAATTGCTCTAGAAGCTCAAATGACATTTGCTATTAGAGAAGGTGGTAAGACAGTTGGATCAGGAATTGTTACTGAAGTTATAAAGTAATGATACAAAGCCCCTTAAAGTAAAATTTAAGGGGCATTTTTTATTTAAATGGCTCTTTAAATTAAATGCAAAAGATTAGAGTAAAAATAAAAGGATACGATTATAGGGTTGTAGATAAAGCTACAGCAGAGATCTGTAAATCTGTAGTTGATACAGGTGCTAAGATTAGAGGTCCAGTTCCATTACCTAATAGAATCTGGAAGATGGCTATTCATAGAGGTCCTCATATAGATGCTAAATCAAAAGAGCATTTTGGCTTAATTGAGCATATTAGGTTACTTGATATCATGGAGCCAAATAGCAAAACTATAGAATCTTTAACTCATATGCAACTTCCTGCTGGAGTTGATTTAGTAATTAAATAATATGAAAACATTAATAGGTAAAAAAATAGGAATGATACAATTCTATACAGATGCTGGACTATCAGTTCCTGCTACAGTATTAGATGTTTCTAATAATTATTTAACTAAAAAAGTTGTTAAAGATCAAAAGATTGTATTAGTAGAGGTTGGTAAAGATAAAAAGAAAAACTTTAATAAAGCTGAGGAGGGAATGTATAAACAATTAGGTTTTGTTCCTGTAATTACTGAAGCAAGTACTAAAGAACAAACAGATTTAGAATTAGCTTCAGTTATTAGCCCAGAAATATTTAAAGTAGGAGATAAAATAAGTATTTCAGGAGTATCAAAAGGAAAAGGATTTGCAGGTGGAGTTAAAAGACATGGATTTCATGGAGGTCCAAGAACACATGGTCAATCAGATAGAGAAAGGTCCCCTGGATCAATCGGTAGTGGTACTACATTAGGTAGAGTTATGAAGGGTACAAGAATGGCTGGACATATGGGAGTTGATAATATGACTATTAAAAACTTAAAAGTATTAATGGTAGATAGTGAAAAAAGTGTTATGGTAGTTAAAGGATCAGTTCCAGGAACAAATAATAATTCATACGTTGTAATAAAGGGTAAATAATGAAAATTGATATTTATACACAAAAAGGAAAAAAGAATGGTGAATATGATTTACCATTTGATACTAAAGATTTAAAAATAAATGAGAAGGTATTAACTCAATACATATATACTTATCTTTCTAATCAAAGAGAAGGTAACTCAAGTGTTAAAGATAGATCAGAAGTTTCAGGTGGAGGTAAAAAACCATGGAAACAAAAAGGAACAGGTAGAGCAAGAGTAGGATCAAATAGATCTCCAATATGGAGAGGTGGAGGAATTGTTTTTGGTCCAACTAGTGATGTAAATTGGAAATTAAAAATGAATAAAACATTTAGAAAGGCTAGTTTTAGAAATGCGCTATTAAGAACTATTAAAGAAGATACACTAAGAGTTGTAGATAGTTTAAATATTAAAGAAGATACAGCAATAACAAAAAAAGCAGTTGAGATTAAAGATGCATTTAGTTCTAGAAGAATGTTATTAATTACAAAAGATAAAGAGAGTAATTTATTAAATGCATTTAGAAATTTAAATAAAAGTAAAGTAGAGATGGTTTCAAATATCTCAGCATTTGATTTAATTAATGCAGATAAAGTTTTAATAGAGAAGGAAGCACTAGATTTATTTATTACAAAGTTAGGACTTAATTAATGATAGTTTTAAGAAAACCTTTAATAACAGAAAAGACATTGAAACTTTATAAAGATAATAAAGTTGTAGCTTTTGAAGTAGATTTAAAAGCAGATAGAACTCTAGTTAAAAAAGTAGTTGAAAGTGTTTATACAGTAAAAACTAAAGGAATTAGAATTGTTAATAGATTAGGTAAAGAGAAATTTAGTAGATTTTCTAAAAAAAGATCTAAATTAGCAGATAGAAAGATTGCATATATTACATTAGATTCAAAATCAAAAATAGATATTTTTGAGCAATAATATGGCGTTAAAAACATTTAAACCAAAAACACCAAGTTTAAGAAATACAATTCTTGTAGATAGATCAGAGCTATTTAAGGGTAAACCTCATAGAGCTTTAGTAAAAAAGATTAAAAGATCTACAGGAAGAAATAATCAGGGTAGAATTACAACTAGACATAAAGGAGCTGGAGTTAAAAAACTTTACAGACTTATTGATTTTGATAGATCAAAGAAAGATGTAGTTGGAACAGTTGAGAGAGTAGAATATGATCCAAATAGAACAGCATTTATAGCATTAATAAAGTATGTAGATGGAGATAGAAAATATATGTTAGCTCCAGATGGAATTAAAGAGGGAGATAAGGTTCAAAGTGGAGAAAATGTTTCAATTACTATTGGAAATTCTTTACCATTAAACAAAATCCCACAAGGAACAATGGTTCATGCAGTTGAGTTATGGAGTGGAAGAGGAGCTAAATTAGCTAGAAGTGCAGGAACAAGTGTTCAAGTGATGGGTGGTGATAAAGGATATATTCAATTAAGACTACCTAGTGGAGAAATTAGACTTGTTAGAGAAAATTGTTATGCAACAATTGGAACTGTAAGTAATCCTGATCAAAAGAATGTTAAACTAGGAAAAGCTGGAAGAAGTAGATTAAAGGGAATTAGACCAGGTGTTAGAGGTGTTGCTATGTCAATTAAACATCCACATGGTGGAGGACAAGGTAAAGGTGGTAGACATGGAACAGGAGGACCTAAAAAAGATAGATGGGGTAATTTAATCGGAACAAGAACTAGAAAAGGAAAGAACGTAAACAATAAATTTATAGTAAAAAGAAGAGCAGAGAAGAACAAGTTTAAAAATTATAAAACTGTTATTTAATAAAATATGTCTAGAAGTATTAAAAAAGGACCTTACGTAGATGAGAAATTGCTAATTAAGGTATCAAAACAAAAAGAAAGTGGTGCAAGAACTCCTATTAAAACATGGGCAAGAAGATGCACAATATCTCCAGAAATGGTTGGATTCACTTTTGATGTACATAACGGTAAATATTTTATTAAAGTATTTGTAACTGAATCTATGGTTGGACATAAATTGGGAGAGTTCTCACCAACTAGAAAATTCACAGGTCATAGTAAAAAAGGAAAAATTTCTAAGACTTCAGGTACTACAGGTAGAGCAGAGGGTTAATTAAATAAATATGAAAGTAAAAAGTATATCAAAAAACGTAGGAATATCTCCAATAAAGGCTAAGATTGTAGCTGATACTGTAAGAGGTATGAATGCCCTAAGAGCTTCAGGAATGCTTGAATTTGTAAATAAAGGAGCTAGTATTCATGTTAAGAAAGTAATTGATGCAGCACTAGGGGATGCTAAACATAATCACAATTTAAATAGTGAAAATTTAGTAATTTCAGAAATAAGAGTTGATAAAGGACCTCAAGCTAAATTAAATACTAAAAGAGGAATTATGAAAGGAAAAGGTGGATATGCAATGTTTAACAGAAAATATGCACATATAACAGTAGTTTTAGAAGAAAAGGATAGTTTAGAAAGTAATAAAGCAGTTAAAAAAGAAGTAAAGAGTGAGGAAGTAAAAAGCGAAGAAGTAAAAAAAGAGGTTAAGAGGGAAGTTAAAGTAGCAAAAAAAGCTACAACAAAGAAAGTATCAAAAACTGTTAAAAATAAAGATAGTAAATGATATAATCGTAAGCTTAATTTATATTAATTAAAAAGTTATGGCTCGAGGTGCACACAAAGTAAATCCAGTAGGATTTAGATTGGGAGTAAACAAAAACTGGATGTCTAGATGGTATGCTAATAAAAACGAGTATGCTGATAGATTTTTAAGTGACTTAGAAATTAGAAACTTAATTGAAACTAAGTTAAAACAAGCAGGTGTAGCATCAGTAATTATTAAGAGATTTATAAATAAAGTATTAGTAGAAGTAAGCGTTGCAAGACCTGGAATTGTAATTGGAAGAGGAGGAGAAGGAATTAATAAATTAAAGGGTGAACTAACTAAATTATTAAAACAATCAGTTGATATTAAAATTTATGAAGTTAAGCAACCTGATATAGTTGCAAAATTAGTTGCTGAAAATATTGCAATGCAATGTGAAAGAAGAATGGCACCTAAAGTAGCTGCATCAAGAGCTGCAGAAGCTGCAATGGAAACAAAACAAGTTAAAGGAATTCAAATCTGGGTAGGAGGAAGAATTAAGGGAGCTGATATTGCAAGAGTTGAAAAAGTAAAGATAGGAGTAATACCAAGACATACATTAAGAGCTGATATAGATTATGCATTTACAGAAGCTCAAGTTCCAGGACTTGGAAAACATGGAGTTAAAGTATGGATTAATAAAGGAGAGAAACCAACATATAGTATTGATAATTAATAGGAATGTTACAACCAAAGCAAAGAAAATATAAAAAAGAACAAAGAGGAAGAAATAAAGGAGTTGATTTTAGAGGTTCAACTCTTGCCTATGGTGATTATGGAATACAATCATTAGACAGAGGTTGGTTAAAAGCAAGAGAAATTGAATCAGCTAGAAAAGCTATAGTAAATTATACAAATAGAAGAGGTAAATTATGGATTAAAGTATTTCCTCATAAACCATTCACTAAAAAAAGTGATGAAGTTGTTAGAGGAAGTGGTAAGGGAGAAGTCTCTTACTATGTGTCAGTAATTAGACCTGGAAGAGTACTATTTGAAGTTGGAGGTTTACCAGAAGATGTTGCAAGAGAAGCATTAAGGTTAGCAACAGCAAAAATATCTTTAAAAACTAGAATAATATCTAAAGAATAATATGGCAGAAAAGAAAACAATTGAAAAAAAGGTAAAAGTTGAAAGTGAAAAATCTCTACATGTTCAATTAAGAGAACTAAGAGAAAAATTACAAAAACAATATTTAGAAGTTAGATCAGGTGTTGAAAAAAACACAAGCATTATTAAAAAAACAAAAAAAGAGATAGCTAGATTATTAACAAAAATAAATAGCAAATAATATGGAAGAAAACAAAGCAAATAAAAAAGTTTTAGAAGGAGTAGTAAATAAAATATCTTCTACTAACACTATTGCAGTTAGGGTTGAGAGAAAATATCCTCATACTAAGTATGGAAGGATCGTTAAATCACATAAAAAATACTTAGTACATATTGATAACGATATTAAACTAGAAGTTGGAGATCAAGTTCTAATAACAGAAATGAAACCAGTTTCTAAGAGAAAGTCATGGAAATTACTTAATAAAATAGAAAAGAAATAACAGATATGATACAGAAATTATCAAGATTAAAAGTAGCAGATAATACAGGAGCCAAAGAAATTATGGTTATCCAAGTATTAGGTAAAGCAAAAGGTGGAACTTTTCAGAAGTTTGGCTACTATGGAGATATAGTAAGTGCATCTGTAAAAAAAGTATTACCTAACACTCAATTTAAAAAGGGTGATGTTGTCCATGCTGTTGTTGTTAGAGCTAAAAAAGAATATAGAAGAAGGGATGGATCATATATAAAGTTTGATGAGAATGCAGCAGCAATTATTAAAAAAGAAACAAAAGATCCAGTAGGAACTAGAGTATTTGGTCCAATCGCTAGAGAATTAAAAGATAGAGGATTTAATAAATTAGTGTCTCTAGCACCAGAAGTTTTATAATTTTAAATATTGATAATGTTAAAAATAAGAAAAGGAGACAATGTAAAAGTAATGAGAGGAAAAGACTCTGGTAAAGAAGGAGATGTTTTAGCAATTATAAAAGGTGTTAAAAATACAAGAGTAATCATTAAAGGTGTAAACATTGTTAAAAAGACACAAAAGCCTAATGCACAATTAGGAATTAAAGGTGGCATTACTGAAATTGAAAAAGGAATTGATATTTCAAATGTAATGTTAATTGATAAAAAAACAGGAAAACCAAGTAGAGTAGGTTTTAAAATAGATGAGAAAACTGGTAAGAAATTAAGATTTATTAAAAAATCAGGAGAAACAATAAAATAAGATGAACAAATTACAAGAAAAATATAAAAAAGAAGTTATTGCTGAATTAAAAAATAGATTTAACTATTCAAATGTTATGTCTATTCCAAAGGTTGAAAAGATTGTTGTTAATGCAGGAATAGGTAAAGAATTTAGAACTAACCCAAATGTTGCAGATGAAATGACTGAAGTTTTATCTCAAATAACTGGACAAAAACCATTAATCTTAAATTCTAAAGAAGCTATTTCAAACTTTGGATTAAGAGAGGGAACTCCAAATGGAATCAGAGTTACTTTAAGAAAAGATAAGATGTGGGACTTTTTATATAAATTAGTTAGTGTAACACTACCTAGAATCAAAGACTTTAGAGGTGTTCCAAAAAAAGGATTTGATGGAAGAGGTAACTATACTTTAGGAATAAAAGAGCATACAATATTCCCTGAAATTGATACAACTAGGTTAGCTAAGATTAGATCTTTGCAAATAGTAGTTGTAACAAGTGCTAAAAACAATGAAGAAGGCATAGCACTTTTAGAGTTATTAGGTATGCCTTTTGAAAAGAAAGATAGAAGGTAAAACCTTTAATATATGATATAATTCGCGGTATGGCATCAAAGGCAAAAAAAGCAAAAAACTTAAAACAAAATATTAAACTAAAAAATGGAAATAGTTTATTTAAGTCTGTAAAGTACAGAAATAGATGTGAAATTTGTGGAAGACCAAGAGCGTATATTGGAAGATTTAAAATGTGTAGGATTTGTTTTAGAGAAAAAGCACTAAGTGGAGAGTTGCCTGGAGTTAGAAAAATGACTTGGTAATATTTATTAATTACTACAGTAGTATTGTAGAAAAAAGAAAATATGGTTAATGATTTAGTATCTGATTTTCTTGCTCAAATAAGAAATGCTCAGATTAGAAAAAAAGAAAGTATAACAGTAAAATCAAGTAAAATGCTTGAGGCTATTGCAGAGTTATTAAAATCAGAAGGCTTTATAGTAGATTATTCAGTTGAACAATCAGAACCTCAAAACTTACTAACAGTTGTATTAAAATACGTTAATGGAGAATCAGCAATTAGAGAATTAGTTAGAGTTTCAAAACCTGGTGTTAGAACATATGTTGGTTATAGAGATGTTAAACCAATTATGAAGGGATTAGGTTTAGCAGTATTATCAACTCCTAGAGGAGTAGTATCAGGAGATACTGCAAGAAAAGAGAAAGTGGGAGGAGAGTATTTATTTTACATTTATTAATATCTAAAGTGTCAAGAGTAGGAAAATCACCAATAACAATTCCACAAGGAGTAACTGTTGAAATAATAGACGGTGGTGACTTTGGATATAAAGAAGTAATAGTAAAAGGTAGTGATGAACTAAAAGTTTCTTTAAAAAGAGGTGTAAGTATTTCTAAAGTAGATAATGAATTAATAGTAGAAAGAGATAATGATTCAAAACAAAACAGAGCATTTCATGGATTATTTAGAACATTAGTTGCAAATGCAGTCGAGGGAGTAAGTGCTGGATTTAAAAAAGAATTAGAGATAGTTGGAATCGGTTATAGAGCAGAGATGCAGGGTGCAAACTTAATCTTATCAGTTGGTTATTCTCATAAGATTAATTTTGAACCTCCAAAAGGAATAACAATTGCAGTAAACGATCAAACACTTATTACTGTAAGTGGAGCTGATAAACAAATGGTCGGAGAAGTTTCAGCTAAAATTAGAGGTTTTAGAAAACCAGAACCTTACAAAGGAAAAGGTATTAGATATAAAGGTGAAGTTGTAAGACGAAAGTCTACAAAGTCAGCAGCATAATATGAACAAATTAGTAAAAAAACAAGAACAAAGATTAAAAAGAAAAAAGCATGTTAGAAAAAACATTTTAGGAACAGCACTAGTTCCTAGACTAACTGTAACTAGATCAAGCAGATACATTTATGCTCAAATAATAAATGATGAAGAATCACTAACTTTAGCTAGTGCAAGTGACGTTAAAAGCGAAAAGAAAGGTAAAAAGACAGAGAGTGCAATGGAGATAGGAAAAGAATTAGCTAAAAGAGCAAAACTTAAAAAAATAGATAAAGTAGTTTTTGATAGAAATGGATATAAATACCACGGAAGAGTTAAGGCTTTAGCAGATGGAGCTAGAGAGGGAGGATTAAAGTTTTAAATTTAATAATATATATGTCTAACGAAGTAAAAGAAATACAAAAAGAAACAGAAACAAAATCTAACAATAATCCTATGCCATATAAAAGAAATGATAGAGGTATGGATAGAAAAAGATTTGATAGAAAAAGAGAAAGAAATACAGAAAAAGATCCTTATGAAGTAAAACTTGTACATGTAAGAAGAGTTACAAAGATGTATAAAGGAGGAAGAAGATTAAAATTAAGTGTAGTAGTTGTGGTAGGAGATAAAAAAGGAAAAGTTGGAATAGGAACAGGAAAAGGATTAGATGTTAAAGGTGCTCAAGAAAAAGCAGTAGCACAAGCTAAAAAGAATTTAGTACAAATTCCTTTAAAAGGTAATACAATACCTCATGAAGTATTGTTTAAATTTAAATCATCTAGATTATTATTAAAACCTGCTGCTCCTGGAACAGGAATAGTTGCAGGTTCATCAGTTAGAATGGTTGCTGAGGTTGCAGGAATAAATGATATATTATCTAAAATATTAGGTGCTAATAACAAAATAACTAACGCTTATGCAGCAGTTAAAGCACTAGAAAGTTTAAGATCATCAAAATTATAAAATGTTAAATAAATTAAAATCACCAAAAACATTTAAGAAAAGTAAAAGACTTGGAAGAGGTACATCTTCAGGAGTTGGAGGTCATACAGTTGGAAGAGGTTTAAAAGGTGCTACAGCTAGAAGTGGTTATCAATATCCTAGAAAAAACTTTGAGGGAGGACAAAACCCATTAGCTAGAAGATTACCAAGGTATAAAGGAGATGTGAGAGGAACAACAGCTGCATTCTTTAATTCTGATATTGAAAACGTTCCAGTTAAATTAAGTGTAATTGAAGAATTATCAAAGACTCTTAAAAAAAACGAGATTGCCTTAGATGATTTAATAAATGCTGGTTTAGTAAAATTAAAATACAGTAAAAAAGTACAAGTAAAAGTGTTATTTGATAAAGATGTAACTTCAAAAATAACATTAAAAGGATTAAATGCTTCTCAAAGAGTTAAAAAATCTATAGAGGATAAAGAAGGCTCGCTAATTTGATAAGTGTTAGTGTATAATTAACCCTGTATCTTAGAATTAAATATGAATCTTAAATTTCCATTTAGAAAGAAGAATAACAACTATTCAAATATAGATTCAGATACTAGCGATTTAGGAATCTCCTATAAAAAAAAGAATAAAAGATTAAGTTTTTTAAAATTACCTAAACCTTTAAAGAGAGTTAAGAATGTTAAAGTTGTTAAAGGTATAACTAATCTTTTTACTAAAGACATTTTAAAAAAATTAGGGTTAACACTATTTATAGTAATAATCTATAGAGCACTATCAAGTATTCCATTACCTGGAGTAGATATGACTGTTTATGGTCAATATTTTGGGGATACAACAGCATCTCAAGGAAGTTACTTATTCTCAATCTTTACTGGAGGTCAATTAGATACACCAAGTATTGTAGGATTAGGTTTAGTTGCATATATTAATGCATCTATTGTTATGCAATTACTTCCATATGCAATACCAAGACTTAAAGAATTACAGAAAGAGGGGGAAAGAGGAAGACAGGTTATTAATCAAATAACAAGAATTGTGACACTACCCCTAGCTTTCTTTTATTCAATTGCGTATCTATTATATATATCTCAAAGAGATTTATTAAATATTAACAATGATCCAACAATAGCTCTAGATCCTAATCATAGTCCAGTATATTTAATACCTCATATGATAGCTAGTAACTGGCCAAGTATTGAAAAGATAATATTTATGGCTTTAATCTTAGCTGCAGGAACAATGATTCTAATGTGGTTATCAGAGATTATTACAGAGAGAGGATTAGGAAACGGTTCTTCAATTGTTATTACAATAGGAATCCTAGCTAATCTTCCAAACTTAATAGGTAATGATTTTGCTCAAACTGATTTTGTAAACTCAGTAGTTAACTTTTTTCAAGGTAATTTCTCAGCATTAAATAGCAGTATAACGCTATATACACTTATGATTATTGCAGGATTTATTATAGTTATAGCAGGAATTGTATTTGCAAATGAATCTCAGCGTAAAGTAGATATTCAGTATGCTAGACGAGTTAGAGGAGAATCTAATGGACAAGGATCATTCTTACCTATTAAATTTACAATAACTGGAGTATTACCTGTAATATTTGCAACTTCACTTTTATCAATACCTCAAGTTATTGTTCCATTAATTAATAATTCTATAGATTCAAGTTCATTTTTAAGAGGAGTTATTGATTCTATACAAAATGGATTTTTATTTGCATCTACAGATAATGTAATTAACCAAAATGATGCAATATATATTCTAGTCTATGCAGTTATGGTAATTATCTTCGGATTATTCTATTCATTTATTGTATTAAATCCTAAAGAAACTGCAGAGAATTTACAAAAGAGTGGAGCATTTGTTCCAGGAATTAGACCTGGTAAATCTACAGAACACTATTTAGCAGGTGTTATATTAAGAATATCTTTTGTAGGTTCAATAATTTTGGCATTAATAGCAGTTATTCCATTAGTATCAAGAGATATCGTTTTATTAAACACAGGGTATAACTTTCAATTACTTTCAGGAATAGGTGGTACTTCAATCTTAATTATTGTTGGAGTTGTGTTAGATACATACAGACAATATAAGTCATTAAGAGCTACTAGAGGTTACGAAAAATATGTATACTAAAGTTAATGAAATATAGAAACGTATTTACTAAACAAGAAGACCTAGAAATAATAAGAGAAGCAACTAAAATATCCTCTAAAATACTATTATCCTTAAAAAAAGAAGTTAAAGTTGGTGTTTCCGCATTTGATATTGATCAATTAGCACTAAAACTTTGTAGGGATAATAACGTAATTCCTGCATTTAAAGGAGTAGAGGGTTATTACAATAATTTCCCATCTAATATATGTGTTTCAGTTAATGAAGAGATACTTCATACTATTCCAAAAAAAGAGAGAGTTTTTAAATCTGGAGATATTATTAAATTAGATTTTGGAATAATATTTAAAGGCTTTTATACTGATCATTGTATTACAGTGAGTTTAGGTGAAATAACAGAGAGAGAATCTTTAATGGTTAAAACAGCTAGAGAGTGTGTAGAAAATGCTGTAAAAGAATGTAGGGTAGGAAATACTATTGGAGATATCTCTTATGCTCTTCAAAGCACTGCAGAAGAGAATGGATTTAATTTTGTTAAAGCATATTGTGGGCATGGTATAGGTAAAAGCTTACATGAATCTCCTGAAGTATTAACATTTGGAAATAAAGGGGAAGGAGAAGAGCTAGTCGAGGGGATGCTTTTATGTATAGAAAATCAATTAGTATTAGGTTCATCTGTTTTAGAGCTTCAAGGGGATGGTTGGACATTAAAAACAAAGGATGGTTCTAAGGGCGCTATGTTTGAACATATGGTTCTTGTGGGTAGAGATAGAGTAGAGGTATTAACTTCTTTTGATTAACCCTTTTGATTTCTTAGTACTTTATGTATAATCAGATATATATTTATTAAATTTAACGTATATGTCAGATGCACCAACACAAACTTCAAGTGTAGATAACGATAAAGTAATGGCAGCAGTTGCAACTATTCCTTTAGTAGGATTAATTATGTACTACGGTATGAGTAACCTAAGCGAGTTTGTTAAGTTTTATGCTAGACAAAGTATAGGTTTACTAATCCTTTCAGTTTTAGTAAGTTTAGGATCATTTTTCTCAGCATTCTTATTCTTTATTCCTTTTGTAGGAAGTATACTTTCCCTATTATTTACAGTTGCAGGATTAGGAGTATTTGTATTATGGTTAGTAGCCCTAATTAATGCTCTACAAGGTAAAAAAGCTAATGTTCCAGTTGCATCAAATATTGTTGATCAATTAATAAAATAGAGTCAATACTTTGTAAGAACTTTAACTTAAAATCTCCTCTATATGAGGAGATTTTATTATATTAACCCAAAATTAAATAAGTTATTATTCTTACTTCTATTACTATTCCTATTCATTTATCTAATTAATACAGATAGGATAAATAAAGTATTAAGCAGTAGTTTAAGTTTAACAATAACTGAAATTTTTCCAGATGCAATTGGTAGTGATAGTGGAAAAGAGTGGGTGGAGATATTTAATCCATTAAGTAGCGATATAAATATTAATGGTTGGTATATTAAAAATATATCTCAAAGTGGAGGTACTAGAACAATTCAATTACCTGATATCTTAATTAAATCTCACGAATATTTAGTAATTTCAGAACTTCAAACTAACTTAAGTATTGATAATATTTATTATTTAAGTGATACATTATTAAATCTATACAACACTAATTCTAAATTAGAACTGTATAATTCAAATTCAGAACTTCAAGATATTTTTGAATACATTGGAGGGGAGGGTAGTTCTGTTCAAAGAGATGGTCCGTTATGTAACTCATATTCGGTAAGTCAAAATTTTACCCCTGGAATCAATAATATTAATTATTCTCCTGAATGTTTTGAATTAAGTAGTGATAATATCCCTGAAGAAGAGAATGAAGAAGAGGAGGAGAATGAAGCTGATATTTTAGCTGTTAATTTAAAACTTAATGAGTTATTTAAAACCTATAACAACTTATATATTGAACTAGAAAATATTGATGGAGTAGAGGTGTTAAATTTAGAGAATTATAGGGTAGTTGTTAACGGAAAATATGTAGAGGAAAGTCTGTCATGTGTTACTAAATGGTGCTACTTTAATGTTACGATTACTAATGACTACTTTGTGGATAAAGTAGAGGTATATTTTAAAGAGATACTGTTAGATTCAATTAAGACAGCAAATGACCTAATTGTGGACAACTCATACTCTAGGTTTAAAGATATATGGCAATATACTCCTTTTAACACAGTAGTTAGTGATAACATTTTAAAAGAATACTCTCAAATTTATATTACTGAAGTTTACCCCTCCCCTGAGAATGGTGAGGAAGAATGGATAGAGATATTTAATTATTCTGGTATTGATTTAGAATTAAGTAGCTTTTATTTAAAAGAGCGAATATCTAATGGGGACTACTCTTCTACAAAAAACTTTTTAGAAGATAGAGTAATTAAAAGTAATACCCACTACTCTATTTCTGGTTTTAATTTAACATTAAATAATTCAGGAGATAAGGTTGGTTTGTTTTTAAATGATGTTTTAATTGATCAAGTAATATATCCATCAATAGGATACTCTAAATCATATTTGAGAAAGTTTAATAATACATATCTTAGTGAATGGGTAATTACAACTGAATCAAGTAGAGGTGAATTTAATATAACTCAAAGTATAACCAATGATATTAATGATACTGATAAGTTTCTAGATTACAAAAGCTATTCAAATATTCTTGAATTAAAGAGTTTAAATAAAGGAAGTAAAGTTAAATTTAGAGGATGTTTAAATATTAATATTGGAGTGATTAGTGAGAATGTTACCTATTTAGAAGATACTCTTACAGGCATTAGAGTTAAATTTAATCAAGCTGAAGATTTAATATTAAATGACTGTGTAGAAGTATTAGGTAGGGTTTCAACATATAAGAATGAAAAATATATTGCAATTGAAAAGTATTCTAAATTAGATAGTGTATTGGAGAATATATATATTAAAGTGGATTTGAATAATTTAAGTGATTTAGATATTGGTAAATTAATTACCTTTAATGGATATATTACTAGAAAATATTCTACTTCTTTTAAAGTTAATAATATTTTAAGCGTTTATCCATTAGAATTCTTTTTAATTAATGATTTAGAAAAGGAGGTAGATTATCAATTTAAGGGTATATTAAGTAAAGAGAATAACAAATATATGGTATATATTGTAAGTGAAGATGGAATAGAAGAGAGTAATATTTTAGGAATTAGCTCTACCCCACTAAGTTATACAAAGGTAGATAATGATTCTCCTTTATTTAATGAGGTTAATGAAAATAGTATTTTAAAGGTATATACTTGGCCAATATATTTAATTATTAATCTTTTATCGCTAGGTATATTAAATATTCAATCTTTAAAACCTTTATTTGGTAAAATAATGAGTTTTTAAAGTAATTATGATTAAAAGTGTATCACTACTTGGTAAAAGCTATAACGTTGTTTTGTATAAGAATAGCTTTAATAAGTCAAAGGTTGTATTAGGTAGTGATGATATATTTATTCTTCCAACTACAGGGAAATTTAATTTAGAAGAGGTTTTATCTAAGTTTCTAATTCTTTATTCAAAAAAATATATTATTAATCGTGTAAAGTATTTATCTAATACCTATGGGTTTAAATACAATAAGATAGCTATTAGAGATCAAAGAACTAGATGGGGAAGTTGTTCAAGTAGAGGTAATTTAAATTTTAATTGGAGATTAATTTTAGCTGATCCTAAGATATTAGATTATGTAATTATTCATGAATTAGCTCATACAGTACATATGAATCATTCTAAAAACTTTTGGGGTATGGTAGAGAGCATTATGCCTGAATACAAGGTTATTAAAAAATGGTTAAGGGATAATGGTAGAACCTTATTCTTAAGCTTTTGATTTTCTTTTCTTTTCTAAATCATCACTTAATCTCTCTTCAAATGGTTTTATTTGTCTTTTTGCTTTAGTTACTTTAGTTTCTACTCCATCTATTAAGCTTTCAGATAATTTGTAACCTACTTTGTTTTTGTAAACATATACACCAATTGATATGAATATTAATCCAGCAAGTAAGAATCTTGCATCATCTAGTATTCCTGTATCTGGAATGCTTGGTACTGAACAACTTAATAGTGTTCTTAAATCAAATGTTACTATATTATCAATTGTTGTAGGAGTATCGTATTGAACTTTAGCTTGGTTTTGTACTCCAGTTGTTGCAAAGTTTAATATATTACTTGCAGGAACTACCATGCTGTATTTAAATACTTTAGTTTGATTAGCAGAGTATGTTCTAAATGTGGTATCTCCAGTCCATCTAATCTTACCTCCAGATACTACTCCTGTTGTTGGATCTATATTAATTGGAGTAACTCCTAAACTTGAAAGTACAGGATCATATGTATCTTCAACAAAGTCTACTACACCCTCTACATTACTAATATTACTTACACTAACAGTATAATCAATTCTACTATCTCCATTAGGTAAGCACATTACAGTAGATTGCTTAACTATATTAAATAATGGTTCAGCTTCTGCTGTTTGTGAAACTGTAATTGTTTCTGTACAAGCTACAGGTGTTGTTATTGCACTAGATGCATTTGAAGCATCTGTTAATACTCTAACTGAATATGTACCATTACCAAGTGGTGTAACAACAGTTCCTGTTGTATCACTAGCTTCCCAAGTAAATCTATATGTCCATGTATTAGTTACTGAATCATTTGTTACTCCATTTGTTGGATTAACAGCTACAACTGTTTGAGCTTTTCTATTAAAGTCTCTACCTCTATTTCCTTCAACTACTAATCCAATATTTGGGAATGGATTTGTTGTTGAGTTACTTTGATATCTAAGTGTATATATTAATACGTTATTATCCCCTAATGCTATTGGATCACTACCACTCTCTTCTAAATCAATACATTGAGATACTACTTGTTCTACACATTCTGCTGCATTAAATGTTCTTGTTTCTGAAAATCTATCTTCATCATTTGATACAGCTAATCCTTCAAAGTATATTCTTACATAGTAAGTAGCTAATTCATTTAATACTAATATTGCAGTAGCTCCATTTGTAGGGCTAAATCCACTAGGTGCTTGTGTTGATAAAGTATTACTACTTGAAATATATTTATTCCAGTATCCATTACCCCAATCATTATCATTATCTATATCAATCCAATAACCACCTGTATATGATGATGAAGGTTTAGTCCAATTTATTGTACCTATTGGAGTTGTAGCACCTGTAGGACATACTGATGATATTACAGGATTAGGTGTTTCTGCAGAGTCACAAGTAGGAGATGTTGGATTACTAGGTAATCTACATGCTTTAGTACTATTTGTTATTGTTGTACATACTAAACCTGTTTCACAAGGAACACTATCACTACATGCTTCATTACATACAGCTGGTTCTGGTTGAACTACTGGTGGTTCACATGAACAAACCCCTCCGCTTACTCCGCCTCCATCTGCATCTATTTGCACACACTCTCCTGGAGCTGGATTAGGACTATATGTAGAACCATTTGAACCTTGTCCTATTGTTGTTCTATTTTCATCGGTAGGACACTTTGAAGTAATACCGTCGTAAGATTCATGAGATCTACTTATTGTTACTCCACCACAATTACCTGACAATCTAAAACTACTTGATCCGTTATAAAACATTTCACATTCTTGTTCAGGGTCAGGAATTGTTGTACATGCTCTAGCGCCTTTATCTTGCCAGAAAGGGTCATTTGAACAACATGCAGCTCTATCATCAAAATAGTCACTACATCCGCACCCACAATTATCTGTACATAACCAGGTACAAGATGCACTACCCGTAGGAGGTGCCTGATCTTGTTGTAATCTTAAAGCTATAAAAATACTTACAGCAATTAAAACAAGAGTTAATACTCCTAAAAACACTATTAAAATTTTTCTACTTGTTCCTTTTTCAATTTTCATTTGTTACAGTTGGATTAATAATTTCTGAAATAAGGCCGTTTACAGTTTTATTTAAAATATAACTTATCTCACCTGCTAGAAATTGATGCTCACTACATGGAGTATCCATTCCAATGACTTTAACTGTTATATATTCAAAGTCATTTCTATTATTATAAAAATTCATTCTACATGAATTAGTATCACTTAAGTCACTACCATAAAAGAAATATCCAGTTCCTAAACTACCTTGATAATTAATTGTTTTAATATTTGTTGAGTTAACCCTACTTGATAATACTTCAAAAGATGGATCAATTGCTGAATTTAAATTATAAGTATGAACTTCCAATTCTAAAGATTTAGTAGAATCTAATAATATAGAACAAGATAGAGGTAATTTATCTTCTGCAGGGTTATTAATAAGACTCATATTATACTTTTTTAATTCAGTAAAGCCCTCTAATGAGTAAGCATTAACAGTATTATTAGATAATATTCCATAACAACCCACTCCCGTAAAAGTCTTATCAAAATCATCAAAATACTCTTTATTTACAGCTTCTCCAAATCCAAAAGCACTAGATCCTGAAGGAGTTAAGTTATTCTGTATTAATTGACTAGCAATAACAGCTCCTATACCTATAACAATAGTGAGAACAATCAATACAACTATTATAATTTTTCTTCTATTATCCATAAGTATCACTAATTATTACATAATAGTATACACAAATGTAAATTAAAGTAAATTATTAATTTTTTAGAAAAATCGGTATAGGTTATAATTACACATGCTAAAAATAACCAATTTAAAATGTAGAATTAAAGATAGTAACAAAGTTGTATTAGAAAATATATCTATTGAATTTGAAGAGGGGAAAACATATTTATTAAGTGGAAGAAATGGAAGTGGAAAGAGTAGCTTGGTAAATATAATAATGGGTGGAGTAGATCTAGAGATAGAAAAAGGGGATATACACTACTCTATTGATTCACTAAATAAAGAGATCCTAGAAGAACTTGAAAAAGAAGACTATA
>JBGSZB010000021.1:0-17239 GCA_041750555.1 Candidatus Dojkabacteria bacterium
ATAAACGCTTTGTGGATCTCATCTTGAAATTTCAAAGAAAATTCATCAAACTTTTGCATATCACCATTACCTTGCCTAGAAATTATTCTTGCTCTCCGAGATTCACTCGATGCAAAAAAATAGCATAAAGCATCAAATTGATCTAATAGATGGTCCTTAACATCCCTAAATGGTACCAAATTTACTCCCATAACTTCATGGAAGGCAAAAGTTGATAAAGGTGTTCTATCAAGAATAATTGCACTATTTTTCGATTGCTTGAGCATGGCAAGCCTTGGATGATTCATAAGATTCATACTAAGATAAAACGCAAACCTCTCCTCTGACGTTAGCGTATCTGCTTGTTTTCTTAATGATGCGAAAATATTATCTTCGGTAAAATACATATATTGTGACCCAGTATCATTTGCTAACCTTTGAGCAACAGTTGTTTTTCCTGAGCCATCTGTTCCATCTATACCTGCTAGTTTAGCCATAAATTTTAAATAACATCTATAACTCTAAATTTTTGCATTTCTCCATGTACTTCATATTGGATTGTTTGTCCAACTTGTTTTCCAATAGCAAAAGCTCCTAAAGGTGTCTCTGGATTTAAACCTTGAACCTTCTCATCTTCGATTGTAATTGAATAACCACCTGCCATGTCGGATAAAAAGAACCATTCTTCCCCTCCATAAACTAAGTCCTTAATTTTAAAAACTGCACCTTGCCCAATTACTGGCTGAGTTTCTGCTTCTGTATCAGTTGAGGGTTTAGATTTCTCAAGATATAACTCAATTTTTCGAATTAATTTTTGACCTGCTGCAAGTTTCATATTTCCTTCCGCTGCATGATCCTCTTTCTGAGTATCATATCTGGATTGCATCTTTCCATCCATTTCTGCCGAAACTTTAAAAGATTTTTCTGCACCTTCTAATTGTCTTTGTGCCTCAGCTCTTAGAAATTCAATGAATTTACTAGCTATTTGCTCTCGGGTAAATAAGCCTTCTTGTTCGACTTTCTTCTTCTGATCCATAAAATATAATTAAAAATAAAATAATTTAACTTTCGCTCGGATTATTAACACTAATCATCTCCCGATACTCTCTTTTTTTGTAATCCATAATTTCTTGTGGTAAATCGCTTGCAACAAATTCATCTACCGAAACAGTTAAATCCATCCTTTGCAAACATATACCTACTTTATACGAACCACTGTCATCTATATATAATCTAATACCGTAATATCCCTCTTTACAATCTTGAGGATTATTTAGAGAACATGTACTACATGTATCAGGAAGTCTAGCAATTCTAATCTGTTTATATCCCACTTTGTATCCATCGCCTAGCTCAAAGGTTACTAAAGCATTTGAACTACCCGCAGTTATTTCTCTTTTAACTGGCTTAGCACCTATTCTAGAAAGTAGATCATAGATAGCGATTTTTGAACTATCTCCTTTATCAAGATCAGGTAATATTCTTATGTCAGCATAATCTTTAAATCTATCTATTACCCTTTCTATCCTATCAGAATGAGACGGATCTATCATTACTATATTAGCCTTAGCCTTGATTCCTACTCTTGATGCTTCTACGATAGCTTCACTTAAGTTTTTCAACTTTGCTCCTGCCAATCTTTCATCTCTATATTTGGGAGCTTGAACTGCTGCTAGTTCCTGCGGAGTTGTGCCAAATATACTGAAATTAATGCTTTCTACACCTGCCATTCTATATTCTTCCATTCTCCTAGCTCCTGTTTCACCGTTGGATGTCATTTTAACAGAAAATCCGATAGATTTTGCAATTTTACTCAATTCAGCTAAGTGAATATTAGTAGTTGGTTCTCCACCTGTCCAATGAAGCTCATCTAAGTCTAATAATTTACCCATAAGTGATAGTACTTCACTAAAACGTTGATTAGGAAGCATTGTACCTGGCATAAAGTTAACTTGATTAAAATTTTCAAACACAGAAACTCGATCCCCATTTGATTGTGATTCGTTTACTGGTGTACCTTCATTATGGCAGAATACACATGTCATACCGCAAGTATCGGTAACTTTTGGACGAATAGATCTGTCCATGGATACATTTATAGGAGTGTGTTTTTCGGCATCAACTAATTCGGCAACATTATCTGGCAATTTAGTGATATCAATATAATCTGCAAATGTCCCAAACTTTACCCCGCCAGAATCTTGCAAATACCCTTGGGTTTTATTTAAATTGTTATCCATAGTTAGTGTCATTTAAAATATTAATCTTTATATCAAAAGATTTGTTGATAAACAATGTAACGCAATACAAATCTAGCCATTTTCTATAAAATTCCAACAATTTCCACAAAAATAATTTGTCCGATTGGATTTTTATAACTAACAATATCTCCTACTTTTGCTCCCATAATTGATTTTCCTAATGGTGACTCAAACGAAATAGCTCCATTCACTATGCTCACTTTATTAGTCTTAACTATTACGAACTCCTTAATTTTTTCACCTATTTTTATAGTTACTTTTGAACCTTCCGAAACCGTTTTTGTATTTGAATCTTCTGGCATTTATTTAATCTAAATAGCAAAAAATAAAATCACTTGAAATTGCGTTTTGTAATTCTATACTTGCTTCTGGCACTATCACGAGTAGAGTCAGTATATCCATAGATATACCATCTTCTTTTAACTTAAATCCTTTTTGTTTAGCTTCATCACAAAGTTTTTTAGGCAACTCTTTTAAAATCAATCTGAAATAAGTGTTGATAGCAGGAACATTCTCGCCATTCTTATACTTACTATATTCTTCTTTTGTTATTTCAATAACTTCTGACCTCATGTTATAAATTAAATTTTAATAACTGCTACTTTTGCCAAATAAGCAAAATCGCTATCATCAAATGCAATATCAGGTAGATTATCTTGACTAGCACTTAGCTTACTGATTGCTGAATCGATAAATGATTCTAAATGATATTCAGCAATGAATCTTTTAATCTCATCTAAATCATCTCCTGACCAAATGATAATAAAATGCCCCGCTTTCTTTAAAAGTTTTAAGAAACTAATCATTGTTTGAGTTTCAGACTCATCAGTCTTTTTTAAAGTTCCATTTATATCAAATGCTATTTTCATAAATTAATAAGGTAAAATATCAATAATCTATCCTTTAAAATAACTACTCTCAATAGCCAACTGGCTATTATCTTTCCTGTCTTAACTTCTTAAACTCAATCTCGTAAATGTTTATACCAAATAAATAAGCAGTATCTTTTACACTAAGAGCTAATCCATAAGCGATTAAATACAAGGTTTCTTTATCGGGGTTTCTTGTTCCATTCTCAATTCTTGCAATGGTTGTCACATCTAAGCTTGATTCTTCTGCCAGTTCAGCTTGTGTTAAACCGTTCCTCTCTCTAAAAAACTTTAATCTTAGCCCAACTTGGTTGTTTTTAGTTTTCTTCCGAGGTTTTGTCATTTGTATTTTCTAAAGAAATATCATTAGTAACCTCAATTTTAAATTCTTTCAAATATTCTTTTAATTCTGCACCTGCACCTTCTGTTTGAAATTGATATATCTGGTTTAGTTCGCTAATGCAGTTTAAATATGTGGGTTTAGTTCTGACTTCATTTCTCAGTGAATTAGTCATCCTTTCGATGATCTGCCTCCAGTATTTGGCTATCTTTCCAGATTTAGTTGCCTTATACTGAAATATATAAATGTCATGTTTTTGAACGATTAAAGTTTTACTAAAAGCCATATTATTTTAATAACCTTGATAGATTATATATCATGACTATTAAAAATGTAAAGCATAAAAAACTTGGGAACGCCCATCTACAAAGCAATTCTGTCACCAACAATGTATGACACTTTTAATTGACAGGGAGAATGATAGTGGAGTAAGCAGATTGGAAATCTGATAAAAATAGAATCTTGGAGATTGCGTGTGTGTTATTTAGTCTTTCTATCGATATCTTCATCGATAATTAGCCTTACGGTTGAGTTAAAGGAAGGTCTTTTTGCTTCTTTTTGTCTTAATTGAATGTGGTCGAAATGTTCTTGTGTAAATTCTACAGGGAGCCTTTTAACAAATATTCCTCTTTCGGCTTTTTTAAGGAAACTTTCAATTCTTTCTCTTAAATTATATTTGTTGTATTTGAAAATATTAAGATGTCTAGACGGATTACCTCTTAGTGGTGCACCTGGTTCAGTTTTTAATTTATCCGATCTTAATACTAGAGAAGGTTTATCATTGGCAACAGCAAATCCTATTTCGTAACCTACTGACGAACTAGGTCTACTTAATTCTGCAACAAATATATCAGCTTCTTTTATTCTTTTTTGAACTGATTGATAATATTCTTTTATTTCTTTATCACTATAATCTCTTGCTTGTTCAGCACTTACTTTGTTTACATCATCCCAAACAATATAACCAAAATCTCTAAAAGTTTGGGCAATTTCTTTAAATGCCCAGCCATACTCATCTTTAGCAACTAATGAGGCAACAAAGTAAACCTTTCTTTTTGTTTCTTTATTCATAAAGTTAATTTTACTAATTTTATCATCATAAAGCCAGGAATTTCTCTTCTTCGATGAAAGGTATTGGGTTTAGCATTCATTGCTTCCTCAGTATCTATGACTTTTGGCTCGTAAATTTGTTTAATTGCAAATCCATGTGTTTCAAATAATGCAGAATAAAATTCAAATGGTCTAAGATAAAACTCTGTGGGAGATTTACATATTTCATTAAACTGTTTCCATATAAAAAAGGTTTTATAATTTGAAAGATATAAGTCTCCTGCTGGATAACCAATACTTTTAAATTCTTTCACAAAGTAAGGGTGAGGTATCACAATATAACATTCTCCATTATCTTTTAGTGTTCTATGAGTTTCTAGTATTATATTACTTAGGTTTTCATCTGGAATAGAATGGAGAATCATTACCTGTAATATTAAATCGAATGTTTGAGGTGAAAAGTCGAAAGGCTTGCATGCATCAGCAACAATGTATTCAATTGGGTACTTGTAACCATCTTTTTTTGCTTTAGCTATTTTTATCATCTCAGATGCATTATCAGTACCTATTACTTCTGCTTTCTTTCTTGCAAGAATTCTTGATAAAGTGCCTGTGCCACAGCCTAGATCTAATATTTGCTTACCAGATATGTCTCCCAATGCATTTATTAACGCAGGATAAATTATATATTTATGCGAATAGTCTCCCTGATCTCCAAATTGTTCGTCATACTTTGATGCAATGACATTCCACGGATTTTTAATTTTATTTATTTTCATTACTTGTTTTAACTAACATGATAGCTTGCCTATCAATTATACCAAGAAGTTTTTATATTGTCGCTGTAGTACTTAGCCAGTTGGCTATAAGTCTAATTTCTAGAGCAGGTGGGAGTTTTCTATTGTTTTGGAAGTATGATGTGAAATGTTGAACCTTTTTCTAGTTCACTTTGTATGACCATCTCACCATTTAATAGTTTTACAAGATTTTTTATGACAAACATTCCCATTCCAGTGCCATCAGGTCTAGTTAAGGGTAATTTATCATCTGTTTTTGTGCTTGAGGCAAGGTATTTATCAACTTTATAATATTCCTCTTCACCAAGCTTGGAAATTTCATCTTTTGGAATTCCCATACCTGTATCAGTAACAACAAATCTTACTTTATCTCCTAAATCTTCATACCCGATCTTAATGCTACCCTGTTTAGTATATTTTGCTGAGTTCTCATATAGGTTAGACATAATCTCCTGAATTCTAACAGGGTCACTTTTAAAGACAATTTCTTGAGTGGGTAAAACGATTTCTGTTTTCACTCCTTTACTTTCTGCAATATGTTTGAACTGTTCAACAGATTTCTGAATAATTTCATTACAATTAACATCTGTAATGATTATTTTAATAGTTCCAGCTCTAATCTGGCTTACTGTAAATATTCTTTGTAATAAGACAACCTCACGCCTTAAATTCTCTAAAGCTATATCAAATTGTTTATTTGCATCTAGATTATCAGGAGTAAGTTTACCAGCTTTAAATAGTATTTGAAGCATTGATACTGCATTTCGTGATGTTCCCAGTGGTGTTCTTAGTTCATGGCTTAAAATATTCATTCTATCTCTTTCTGCCTTATAGGCATCTTCTATCTGTTCTTTTTGCTCTGTGATTTCCTTGGTGGCTTCTGTAACCTTTATCTCCAAAGTTTTATTGAAGTTCTGCACTTCTTCATAAAGCATAGATTTATTAATCAATGCACTAATGTAGTTGCTGAAAATGGAAAGGAGTTGAGTATCTTCGATAGTGTAGGGCTTATTCTCTAGCCTGTCAGATAAGAGGAATGCACCAATCATCTCTGAATTATAAATCGGAATAATTGAATGAATATCTTGCTCTAATAGTTTTTTAGCAAATTCTGCTTTTTCAGTATTTGCCAAACTTATCATTAAATCATCAATCAATATTACTGGCTTTTCTCTACCACTTTCACTGATAAATTTAATAAGTTCAATTGGAAGTCTGGCTTTATCTAAAAAGTTTACTTTTTCAATATCTAAGTATTGTTTAATAAATTCATCTACAGCATCACTAATTTTTTCTAAACTAATTTCCTTAGAGGTTATTTGTAAAAACTTCTCAACAAGCTCAACTGATGTAAAGTTAATTTTAAATATGGTTTTTAGAATGAATTTTTGTAAGTTTTTGTAGAAACTGATAAGTAATATTCCGTAAATAAAAGCAATAAATGTAGCAACAGAAAGGGTAATAGCGGTAAATACACCACCTAAAACATTATCAAAAAATACTACAAATAAAAAGAAACTAGAGTAAATTACACCTCCTAAGATAAAGTAGGTAATAATTCTACCAATTAATGTTTTTAGATCATAAAGCCTATACTTCAATATTGAAATTGAAGTAAATGTGGCAAAGATTGTTAAACTTATTGGACCAAATTGTGATGAGAAAGAAGATTTTGTAACAAGAGGAATAAATGCATTGGTGATAAACAAAAATATTGCAGTAATCGCCAAGCCTGCCAAAACATATCTTACCTGTTCTTTTTGAATACCTTCAAGTTTTCGTAACTTGCCCCAAATATTAATAGTGCTTACCAATCCAGTTCCACCAACGATTAATAAATTTGCAAGATAAAACGAACCATAAATAGGTTGAGCAATATTATTCACAATGTTTATATCTTTTACCATAAAATTTGTTGTAGAAGCTAGAATTGATAGTGAAAGCACTACAATAAAAGGTATTAAATCAAATATATTAAGCTTAAGTTGAAATTTCTCTTTAGAGTCTTGAGCTAAAGGAAATACTTTTGAAAATAGATACACAAAAAGTGTAGTAAGAGCAATTGCTGAAAATGCTAGTCGAGTAAAAAACAATGAAGTATCTTGTTGCCCATCTCCCGCAAAAACGTTAATAAGGATAACGGAACTGCTCCAAAGTGAGACAAAGAAAGAGATGAGAAAAAGTGATATGTTTTGAATATCAACTCTTCTAATTAAAATGTATAAAGTTATTACTAGTAAATAAACTACAACTAATAACTGGATAAGTGTTATAAGCGACATAATATCTTCTCTGATTTAGATTTAACTCTCCATAATGGTATCACCTCTTGGAACTTGTCTCAAATCTCTTCTTTTATTACTATCCAGTATAGTTTTTACAGCCATGCTTATCTGGCTTTGTGTTAAAACTCCGCCAGATTGTAGTTTTAGAAGCTCTAACTGAGTTCTAACCCTTTGAAGAAGATCAAGTGATTGAGGTAAAGCCACATCTGTTGGAATATAGAAGGGTTTAACTTTATCTGCATGTGCGTGAAAATATACCGCTTCTGGTTGTCCAGCTGGAACAGCCATAGTTGAATTAGGAATTGTTATGTAGGGAATATTTAAATCTTTTAGTGTACTCATTCCAGCATCTTCTTTGGCATTCCCAATAAATACTTTAGTGCTTGGATTACGTTCAAAGAGTTTTAACATTCCCATTAAAAACGCAACTCTGACTAGAGGAATTGTGTCTAATAAAAATCTTCTGGCGTTTCCTCCATTAGCCTCAATTGCACCTTGAATACCTCCTTGTAATTGCATTAACATTTCTCTTTGGTCTTCACTTAGCGAAAAATTAGCAAGAACTGCGTCTAAATTATTTAATTGTGGAATAATATCTGTCAGACTAAAATATGTCATTAATTCTGCTTGCTGTTCTCTTGGTATATCTTCTAGTTCTGGTGGTAAAACGTATTCAAAATATAATCTAGTGGGAGGTATTACCCCATGTTCAGTTAGTAATCTCCTAACCGCAAAAGAAATAATATTAGGGTCTGTTTCTAGCATTAAAGCATCCATTCCTTGCCTTATGGCAACTCGGTCTATAGGTTTGTCTAAATATCTTAATTGTACATGGGCAAAGGGTAAATTATTACCTTTATCATCTGTATACGAAACAACTAAATGGATATCTTGATCTATTTCGGAAGAAGGTGGTTCAGCATCGTGGGCTTTCATTTTTAATAACTTGTATATTGCATCTATGCCTCTTTTGCTTGTAAGCATTCTAAAATTGGGGCTATCAATACCAGACCTTCCAACAGTTACACCTATATTGCCTATTCTTGCTTCAAAATCGGGTCTTGTAGGGTCTTTTTCGGTGTTTTCAAATACTTGGAAGCCAAATTCAGAGAAGGAATCTATTACACGACTTATATCGGTAATTGGACTGTCAATCGGTTTTATCATTTCTACCGTTTGTGTATCATCAGGTAGCATTTGTTTTAAATTTAAAGCTTATCTACAAGGATTATACCGCATATTAATGCAATTACCTAGCCCATCATACTTCCAGAAATTCTTGACACTACTATTCGTCTTTTCAATCTACACTATGAAAATACTTTTAACTATTGATACAACATAAATAAGTGTTGAACCAACTATAATAGCCTTTTCAAAAGTATTTAATTTAGAAAATCTATTAAAAGGATAAATTAATATGATTGGAACAGCAAAAGCAAATGCCGAAAGCTGAGATTGACCTATAAGATTCAAATAACCAGCTAATATAAGTAGCAATGAGTAAATGATACTTTTCCAGAGAAGAACTTTATTTAACATATTAAAATTATTGACAAATAAAATAATAGAATTAACACTAGAGTCAATTTTAAATCATCTCGTTAAAATAATCCAGTATTTTCTTGACAAGATAATCTTTGTAAATTATCATTAAGATATAAAAAGTATAATATTTTATAACTTGATAGATATGACAACATTTGAGGAAGTATTATGGAATTTAACTGACTTCATAAATAAATATGAAGTTATTGGTGTCAGGCTTGAAGAAGAGTACAAGTTAGCAACTAAATATATTCAAGAAGTTTTTGAGCATAGCCAGTATGAAGATGAGATTCCAATAACAATGCACAAGTTAGTATATTACTCTGCACAAAAGCTTTTACCACCCCCAAAAAAGTTCGGAATGCCACAAAAGCTATCTGGGACAAAGGGATTATATAAAAATAAATCAATTCTAATGCTTTGGTACATATATATTCTAAAGCAAAGAGGTTTGAACATTGAGCAAATGAGATTACATATGTACAACTACTTTAGTAGAGATGAACTACCTCCAAAGCCTGTAGATAATACTCCTTTTGAAGAAAGACTTATCTATACACTAAGAACTAATTGGACAATGCCTTTAAGGGTATTTGAGATAGAAGATGCAACCCTAGAAATTGAAAGTGAAGATCATGAAATTAATTTATTGCCATATAAGAAGATTAAGACATTTGCTTATGAGCAAAATTTTCGACCATTGAGAATGTATATGATACCAATGAGAAATTTAACTAAAGAAGAAGCAAAATTTATAAGTGAATTAAAAAAAGATGAACTATTTAATAAAACAGAGGGTTTTAAATCACATAAAAAGGTAAATGGGAAAATCAGAATCACTTATACCGAACCACTATATATATTCAAAAAATACCCTTTAATTGAGAAAGATGATAGTAAAACTGATTATAAAGATTTATTAAAAACTAATTTAGATTTCGACTGTCTATAAATTACTAATAATTTTTTTAATTCTTATGAAACAAACAATGAATCAAATTCAACTATCTGATAATGATTGCATGCAATATATTATTCATGTAATAAAAAATAGCAAAACGGAACTTGCTAAATGGGTAACAGTAATAACTGAAATTGAAGAATTGGACTATGGAACTTATGAAACAAAAAAGCAGAATAGTGTCATTGTAGATATTGAAGGTCATCAAAAGAAACGAAATTTACTACCTGATTTAAAGTTAAAATTAAAAATGAAGAAAGTTTTGAGTAAATGAGGTCATAATGAAAATTTAATTTAACCCTGACTAAATAAATTAGAGGGGTCTAAGTCTCAATAGAAATTAAAAAAATTATCTATTGTTTAAGACTTGGACCCCTCTTTTTTGCCTAAAAATTTATTAATAAAAGAATGAGTTTGAAAGATAAATTTAAACAATTTGAAGAAGATCCAGAAGTAAAAGCTTTTACAAGGCAACTTGTACACACACTGCTTTTGCAAATTGGTTTTGAAACTCCTTTAACAGAACGAGAGAAAACTTCATCAGCATTAGATATTACAAAAATAAATCCTTTATTTAATTTATTAATCAACCCAATTTATGAAAGACAAGAGCAAAGTCCAGATGATAGTAAACAGTTATCTGAACGCAAACGAAAAGACCGAAACATCGTTTCTGACAGCAGTCCTACTATGCCCCAAATTAATTCCAAGAGATAAAGAGCTATTACTTTTATTGTTCCATATAGCATATAAGCCAATCGAGCTTGCTTCATCTAGTGATGAAATCGTAAGAATCAAACTAAGCGAAATCGAAGAACTTGGAATTGCTTTAAAACAAACATCAAGTCTTGTTTTTCAAAAGTTACAAAATTTAAAAATTATCAATTGGGATAGAAAGAAACACACCATACAGCTTAATTATTCTTGGGTTAAGGAAGAAATTGACCTTATGAACGAAAGAGTGGAAATGTTTTACAAATTACTACTTAAACAAATCTAATTAACAAGGAAATGGAAGATCAAGCAAGTACAATTTCAAAAAAGAATCTGGAAGAGGGCTTTGTTCAAATACCGAAGTCGGTATTAATAAATCCAAACCTCTCAGCATCTTTAAAGGTTGTATATGCAGTTCTCCTGTTGTTTATGCAGGGCAAAGGTTATTGCTATCCAAGTCACAAGAAAATCGGAGAATATATTGGCAAAAGCAGATTCAGCGTAATGAAATATCTGAATCAGCTTGAGAATCTTAAATTAATTAGAGCTACATATAGGGGAAATAAGCGAACAAATACATACTATCAAAATGACATATCCACAATTTCAGTTGTAGCAAATTTAAACAGTGGAGTTGCAACCCTACCACAAGGGAATGTGGCTAATTTACAACATCAGTATGTGGCAGAATTACCACACAAAGTATATGAAGCTAATAATATTAATACTAAATATAAAAAGACGATTAATAGAGACAAAAACGGAAAATTTAAAAAAATAATATTAGGGCAATTTAACAAAGAAGCAGAACTTCTGGCAAAAGAATTAAAAGATGAGAAAAATATTAAATTTTTTTTAAGCCTTGAATATAAGATCAAGACTGGATTAATTAACTTTAGGCAAATATTAAATGCTCTGCAAGTAGTAAAAGATAAGCTCAGAATAGATCAAGCTGATGGGAATGATTTTTGGCAAAATCCTCCTGCTATGTTTAACGATCAAATATCAAAGATATTGGGGCAAAATAAAATAAATAGAAATTTCATACCTGATTTTGGTGTCGATATTTTTACTAAATCTAAAGTCGAACCTGCAAATTTTCAAAATACAATTCAAGAACTTTCAAATTCTAAAATGGTTGAAAAAGAAAAGTCATATTTTGAAAAACAACAAGAATTGAATTCTAAAAGGAATAAACTTTTAGACGATTTAGCAAAAATAAAGGATGAAGATTAATAAAGACTTAGGTTGAAACTGTTGTAGAAATGCTGTTTAAAGGAGTCAACAGTGAAATCAACATTAAATTTAGAACTGCTCTTTAAAATACACATTAATGGGAATACTTATCCTACTTAAATAATCGTCGAGGAGGGTCGGGAGTGAGTCGGTTCAGAATTCCCTTCGGCAGGCTAGACGCCTGTCCTGAACCGACTCACTCCCTCGACTATGGATTAATAATAGTAGAGTTTAACTTGGGCGGGGGGTGTTTAGTTTAAGTAGGATAAGTATATATGTAATGTGTAAGTAGAGTTAAGTAGTAAGTATAAGTAGAGAGTAAGAAGTGTATTTTAAAGAGCTATTTCAGTGTTTTTTGTTTTTTTATTATATTTTTTAATTTATGTTTTTATGAGAGATGTTAATAGTTTTTTTAAGGCAAATACAAGAGATGTTGAGATTTTATATTTAGTTCACTTATTTAGATTCTTGCCTTTGAAGACTTTGAGTAATCTTTTAATCAGGAGAGGAACATATACTAAATATCAGGCAGTTTCAAGAAATATAATTCGGTTGATAAAACTTAGGTTTTTGAGAGAACGTAAATATGATTTTAATGCTAAATTTCTGTTTTTAGGTAGCCTTGGAGCTGATATTTTGAGCCATCAAAAGCAAATCCCTAGAGAATATATTAATACTCCTGTGAGACTTGCAGGGGTTAATTTGTTTGCTATAGAGCATACATTAAATGTCGTTGAATTATATGAAATCTTCTATGAAGGAAGCAAAAAATATAATTTTGACATTCTCGAATTTAAAGGTGATGGATCTGTCAGATTCCCTGTTGTCTTTACAGATAATATTCTTGGCAAAAAGATTAAAAAATATGTTCTTCCTGATGCTTTAATGAGAATTCAAATAGGTGAAGATATTAAGACATTCTTCATCGAATATGACAAAGGGACTGAATATTCAAAAGATGTTGCTACAAAGTACACAAAATATTTTCAATATTTTCTTTTTGATGAAAATTGGAGAGATATGTTTGGTGAATTCCCAACAATTATTTTTATTGTAGAAAAAACTAAAAAACGTATTTTCAATTTAATTTCAAATGAAAATTTCCCTGATTTAAATAAATTTCCTGAAAAAGAACACTATTTAAGGTGCCCGAATGTTGTTATCAAAGGAGTTGGGTTACATGAGAATCTAAGAAGTACAGGAAGCTCTAAAGTTCATGATTTTCTTAAACCAGATAAGTTTTTGTTCATTGATCTTCCAACTTTAAAAAGTGAAGGACTTAATGTGAAGTTTTTAAACTATATGCAAAAAGAGATTCAGTTATTTAGTAATAATTCTGATTTAAAAAACTTATGAAAATTGTTAGAATAATCTTAAGAAAAAGAAACTTGTTGAGTTTGATGCAACGAGGATTTTTTATCACAATACCTGTATTACTTCTATTGTATAGAAAGTCCCATGTTGAGGTGAGTCACATACGTGACCCCACATCAAAACTCAGCATGGGGCTTTGTGTATCTAAGCCTAATTTCCTTTTTTTAAGTATATATTTATTAACCTATTTTTATGAAAAATACTAGATGTGTAATTTACACCAGAGTTGCATCAGCTATGAATGATAATCCTAGAGAAGCAATTGTGAATCAAATTGCTATTTGTAAGGATTTTACAAAAAAGCATAACCTTGAAGTCGTAAATATTTTTGAGGATATTGCCGTATCAGGCAATCGAGGTATTCTAGACAAGCTTGATGAGATTATTGAATACTGTAAAAGTAATAATATTTCTAACTTAATTGTTAAAGATTTTACTAGGTTGTGTAGGAATATGGTTAGTTGTAATCTGATTTTGGAAAAAATGGCTGAAAATGATATTAATTTACAAGTTGTAGACATGGATAATTCAAATTCAATGTCACTAGCAATACTTACTTTACAGGCACAACAAAGAGTTGAAAAACGCTCAAAAAGAAGACCTATGCATGTGAATGTCTAATTTAAATGCCGAATCCCTTGAAACGGGGTTCGGCTATTCAACACTATGAAAAACACTGGATTTAAAAAAGCAATAATTTATACAAGAGTTTCATCAGAAGAACAGGCTAAACATGATTTATCCTTACCTTATCAAAGAGATAAATGTTTGGAATTTGCTAAGAATAATGGATATATTGTTTTAAAAGAGTTTGAAGAGCCAGGAAGATCTGGAACAACTGCCTTTACGAGACCAGCTTTAATGGAAATGTATAAATTCTCAATTGAACAAAAAATTGATGCTGTAATTGTTCATAAAACTGACCGATTAGCAAGAAATATGGGTGATTATTGGACTTTATACAATAACTGGAAACTGCATGGTATTTCTATAGTTTCTGTTGCAGAAAACTTTGATAATTCTCCTGCTGGTGTTTTCAGTATGGGTGTTATGTCTGCAAATGCTCAATATTATTCAGCTAATTTAAGCTTAGAAGTGAAAAAAGGTCATAGTGCTAAAATTATGAAAGGAATTTATCCGGGCTTTGCACCATTTGGATATGAAAATTATGGACCGGAACATGATAGAAGAATAAGACCTATTACTGAAAATATACAACCTATAAAAGATGCTTATAATTTATTCTCAACTGGTGATTATTCAATATCAAGATTAACAGTAGAAATGCAAAAAAGAGAAGTAAAAACAAAAACTGGCAATAGCATTTCAAGATCAATTGTCGGTAAAATGCTAAGAGACCCTATATATTATGGTGCTTTTATGTGGAATAACGAACTTCATGAAAATGCAGAGCATGAAGCAATAATAACAAAAGAATTATTCGATAATGTTCAATTCATACTAAATAGTCGAAGGGTAAAGGGGACTAGAGATCATACCCATAATTTTATGCTTAGAGGTTATGTCTATTGTAGTTGCGGAGTAATGCTTACAGGTGATAAGAAAACTAGAACATACAAGAATGGTAATACACAAGACTTTATTTATTTTGGTTGTAAAAATACAAATAAGAATAAACCCTGCTCTAGTACATATATCAGAATGGAGGATTTAGAGGCTTTAATATTAGAAATGTTTAAAATCTTTAAATTCAAAGATGATTACAGGGAATATGTAATCAAAACTGCAAAAGAGATTGTTGGTGAGGTACGAGAATCAGAAAATGATTATAAAAAACAAATTAATCAAAGAATCTCAAAAATAGAAAGTAAAATGCGTGTTGCAGAAGACGAACGATTAGAACAGACAATTACCAGAGAAGACTTTTCACGAATTTATATTAGGCTAAAAGAAGATTTATCAGTAGCTCAGCAAGACTTGTTAAAGCTTTCAGATAATCACCATAAGACAATCAAAGTGTTAGATGAAGTATTAGCTCTAGTAGAAAATCTTTATGAGACTTACAAAACTGCTCCAAATGACATCAAAAGAACCTATCTAAGAATGTTTATAGATAAGGTCTTAGTTGATGATAAAAAAATTGTTGAAGTTAAACTTACTCCAATTGCGCAAAAATTGCTTGAAATCGAACAGGTTCGAATAAGCGGTGAGATTCGGAGAGGACAGGATTCGAACCTGCGGTCCTATTGCTAGAACACAGTCTTTCCAGGACTGCCATTTAAACCACTCATGCACCTCTCCATGGGTATTGAATTATCTCATAAAATGTATTTTAAGTAATTAAGTACTGTATAGTATAATTCCCGCAGTTATTAATAAGTGATGACACAAATATTACCAGCTGAAGTTAAAAGAACATTAAATATTCCAGACGTACCTGATATGTTAGTTTCCAACGTTGTAGCAGCTGCTAGAACTTATGTTGATTCTCTTGAATCAGAGATTCGTACTCAAAAAATTGATAAATTAAAGCAATTAATTCAAGAGTGTATTGCAGATCTTAATGAATTTAATGGAGATATTGATGAGATATCATCTTATTTTAATAAACATATCGATTTAAATAGTTATAGATTATCAAACTCAATTAAAAATATATCTAATATTCTTCAAAATCTTAGATCACCTAAACCAACAAATCTAAGAGAAATAGCTGAATGGGTTAGAGATGACAGATTTCTATCATCAAATATCCCATTTTATGTAAAAGCAGGATTTAAATTCGATGGTATGTCATGTATATTAGTAGTTTTAAATCAACTAGGTTTTTTATCAGATCATGAATATTGTATAGCTAATGCTAATATGAATGAAGTTTCTATAGCTCTAGCACAACGTAGAAACTAATAAGTATATTAATTGATTATTGAAAAATATGGGAGATATAAATCAACCAAAACAAGAATCTGAAGGAAGAATGGATTCAGATTTAAAAACATTTCTATTCCAATTTTTTACAGAAAGACAGTTAAACTTTTTAATTGAATCTTTAAATAGGATTGTAACAAGGGAGTATAGTGATAGACTCAATAAAACTAATATAATACAAAGATGGTTTACCGAAGAACAATCTCCATTATACGGATTTATATCATTTTCTAAGATGCAATCAGCTTCTAATAGAAGTGGACGTAGTAGTGATTTAAATGTATTTTTCTTTCCGGATATAGAAAAATTTACTGAAATTTTAAACTTAGTCTTAAAACTTATTGATTTAATATCTCAATTAAATCCTGGTTTGTTAGGAAGTACTATGATTAGAGACTATAGACTTCTTTTTAGTCAACTTGATCTAATGGATAATTCTGAGATTAAAGATATTTTAGGTGAATATAAAAGAGTAGTAGAGAGTAAAACAGGTAATCGATCTAATATTCCTTTAAGTGAATTTCAATCTAATTATTTAGATAATCCTCTGTATATAGAAAAGGTAGAGACTGCATTAGAGCTACTTAAGATAATTAGATCAAAGATAAAACCAGAAGAAGCTTAATACTTCCCCTAATAGGTATACTTAAGATATAATCTAAGGTTTAACGTTATAGGGTTATGGAACACTCACCAGATAAATATATAAAGATAAAGGGAGCTAGAACTAATAATTTAAAAAATATTAATCTAGATATACCTAAAAATACTCTTACCGTAATAACAGGACTATCAGGTAGTGGTAAATCTTCATTAGCATTTGATACCATCTATGCAGAAGGACAAAGAAAATATGTAGAATCCCTATCAGCATACGCTAGACACTTCTTAGGATTAATGGATAAACCAGATGTAGATATAATTGAAGGATTAAGT
>JBGSZB010000022.1:0-1772 GCA_041750555.1 Candidatus Dojkabacteria bacterium
TGATCCAGAGTTTCCTTTAGATTTTGTTGTTAAACCCAGTGATAGTTTCTTTTTAAGAAGAGAAGATGGTATATGTCCAATAGATGCTAGTGAAGAGTTTGTTAATTGGGAATGTTTCTTTGGGGAATAGTTAATATATACCTTCTTTAAACAATGTATTTATCATATAATCATAGTGATTTAATTAGATTTTTTTATGTATATACCAGTAGTTGGCTTAGAAATACATTTACAAGTAAAGAGTAATTCTAAAATGTTTTGTAGATGTAAGAGCGAATACTTTGGAAGTGAACCAAACATTAATGTATGTCCAGTATGTTTTGGCTTACCTGGAGCTCTTCCTGTACCAAATGAAGTTGCATTTAATAAAGCATTAAAATTAGCTATTGCTCTAAATTGTGAGATAAATAAAGTAACTAAATTTGATAGAAAAAACTACTTTTATCCAGATTTACCTAAAGGATATCAGATATCTCAATTTGATAAACCCATAGGAGAGAATGGATATGTAGAAATAGAGGTAGATGGAGATTCTAGAAGAGTTAGGTTACAAAGAATTCATTTAGAGGAAGATACTGCTAAATCAATGCATTTAGAAAGTGGTGAAACATTAATAGACTACAATAAATCGGGAGTTGCATTAATAGAAATAGTTACATACCCAGATTTTGAATCAACAAAAGAAGTTATTGCATTTGCTAAAAGATTAAAACAGATAGTTAGATATTTAGATATATCAGATGCTGAGATGCAAAAAGGTCATATGAGGTTTGAATTAAATATTAGTGTTAAAAAGGATAGTGATACATCTAAAGAATTACCTAACTTTAAAATTGAAGTTAAAAATATTGGAAGTATCTCAGTATTAGAAAAAGTATTAAATTTTGAAGTTAAAAGACAAGGTGATTTATTAGATCGCGGTGAAGTAATTAAAAATCAAACTAGAGGATTAAAAGGAATGAGTGGTGAAACAGTATTTCAAAGATTTAAAGAAGAAAGTAGTGATTACAGATATTTTCCAGAGCCTGATATACCACCAATTAATATAGCTGAAGAATTAATTAATGATTTAAAAAGTAATCTAGTAGAGTTACCTCATCAAAGAAAACAAAGATACTTAAATTTAGGATTAAATGAAGAACAATCAGATATATTTGTAGAAGATGTAAATCGAGGTAATTGGTTTGATAATGCATTAAATATTTTAGAATCTAGTAGCAGTTTAGGATCAAGTAAAGATTTAATTAAAGATTTAGCTAAATGGATAGTTGGAGATATATCTTCAATTTTAGAAAAGAAAGGATTAAATATTTCAGATATTAAACTTGATGTATCTGATTTTTTACAAGCTTTAATATTATTAAGAAGTAATAAAATAACAGGGAGTATATTAAAATCCCTTTTACTTGAAGTTATAGAAAATGGAGAAAGTATTGTTTCATTAATTAAAGAAAGAGATTTAATTCAGGTAGATAATGCATCGGACTTAAGTGAATATATAGATAAGGCAATAAAAGATAATGATAAGGTTGTTAAGGATATATCTAAAAACCCTAATGCTATTAAATTCTTAGTTGGCTATGTAATGAAATTAAGTAGAGGGAAATCTAATCCTAGGGTAGTTGAAGAAGAATTAAGAAAGAAATTAGATGTTAAATAATAAAAATGAATAGACATTTAGGAGCATTTGTATCATGTAGTGGTGGGTTATTTAACATTCTTCAAAGAGGTAGAGATTTAGGAGTTAATACAATAATGACTCATCCATCCCC
>JBGSZB010000023.1:0-34085 GCA_041750555.1 Candidatus Dojkabacteria bacterium
TCCTTCATCAGAATCTTTTTTAGAATCTTTAGCCATTCTTTTTAGAGATAATCCTAAATGTCTATCATCATGTGATATTGAGATAATTACAACCTTAACTTTATCTCCAATACTTACAACCTCTCCTGGATCTTTAACTAATTTTGAAGATAGTTCAGAAATATGGATTAATCCATTTAAACCTTCTTCAATCTTTACAAAAGCTCCATAATCAGCAATACTTTTTATCTCTCCCTCTACTACTTGACCGATCTTGTATTTATCTACAATGCTCTTCCAAGGATCATCAATCAATCTCTTAATACTGTAAGCAACTCTTTTACCTGAATCTTGAATTCCAATTACTTGAACTCTTACAGGATCATTAATCTTAAAGAAGTCTCCTGGATTAGTTACTTTATCCCATGATATTTCAGATAAATGTACTAAACCTTCAACACCTTTTGCATTTACAAATAGTCCGAATGGAGTAATTCCTGTTACATTACCTTCCATTACATCGCCTACTTTAAGTGCTGCTAATGTTTCTTTTCTTAAATTCATATCTGAGCTATCTGAATACACAGATTTTTCTGACAGAATAACTTTATTCTTCTCTTTATCAACCTCCATTACTCTTACACTTAAACTTTCTCCTATCATTTCAGCTAATTTGATTTGAAGCATTTTACTTGCCTCTTCTTTTGTAGAATAACTTCCAATGTTATATATTCTACTATTCTTTAATTGTGAAGTTGGAACAAATCCTCTTAGCCCATCTGTAATTTCAACTAATACACCTCCAGTGTTAGCTTCAATTACTTTAACCTCTATAGTTGCTTCGTTCTCTTTAGCTAAATCAAGTTCGTGCCATTTTAATGCAGAGCCAGTCTTTCTAACAGAAACAGAAACTCTACCCTCTTCATTTTCAGGATTAGTTACAAAAACTAGGATTTTATCTCCTACTTTTTTATTAATCCTTTTTCCATTAAGTTTCATTTCTCTTCCAGAAATTACTCCTTCTGCTCTTGCTCCTACATTTACTACTATCTCGCCATCTAGTACTTTTACTATTACGGCTTCGATAATATCGCCTTTTTTAAAGATTTTTGGAGCCTCCATTTCTTTAAAAACCTCATCTAAGGGATGAGATACCTTTGTATTCTTCTTTGCCATATTAATTATTTTGAAACAATTGGATTTTTCTCAATGAGAAGATTGTTTCATCCTTTTATGTATTGGATTATATCAAAAAATTTACAGATATTCTAATTCAAATATCTATATACTACTGAGGAAATATCTCTTAAAAGTACTTGTCCTAAATCCCAATCTATATATTCATCCATAATAACTAGGGAGTAATCTGTATATTCTCCAAGAACTATTGCAGCATCTTGATAACTATATTTATCGCCAGCCATAAGTGTCCCAATTTTATTATAGTATGTTGTTCCACTCGGTAATCCTAATCCAACTCCTGCCCTAGCCAAATCTCCTGCTTCTTCAAGCTTATTTAATATATACTCACTAGATTCTTTTGATATTCCCTCATTTAAATAAAGTTTCTGTAGTAACTTTCCAACGTTTTTAGCTGTTCCTTGTGGTGGATCTAAGAATAATGGATTAACCCCTAATTCATTCATTATTCTAGGATTTACTGCTTCCCAATTACCACCTAAAAAATACGTTAAGATATACCATGCGTTATTATCACTCATAGATAGTAAATTACTTAAGTAGTAATCTATTGTTACTTCAGTTCCTTCAGGAAGGGATCCAATATTTCCAGAAAAACTAAATTTTTGTGAATCAAGAATAGGATATGTAGTATCTAGGGTATATAACCCTTTATCTATATCCATCATAACAAGCATTGCAACGGGTAATTTAGCTATACTTGCAGGCTCTACTATCTTATCCTTATTGTAATCCCACCCTAGTTCTCTTTTAAAATCATATAGATTTATACTAAATTGATCCCTATATTCCCCTAAAACACTCTCGATTTCAGTTTTCATCGAGACTAAATCTACCTCCTTGTACCTAACACTTATCTCGTATTGCACTATCCTGTCGCCATATTCAAAAATGTAGGTATATTCCCCTTTGTTGTTAAATATAAATGTCACTATCTCGGTACTCCCAGTTATATCAACACTCTCTGATAACATATCTCCACTTGTCATATTATCTATACTCTCTTCAACTTGGTATTTCTCCCCTACCAATAAGCTAATCGCTATAGTTTCTTCAGATTTTTTAATGTTTAAATTTTCTTCATTAGTCTCCATCACATAGGATAAAGAATTACCATTATCTTGAGTATTACTTGAAATGTATATAAAGAAAGCTATTACAGATAATAATAAACCTATCATTAAAGATAGGAATATTACTAATATTTTAAAAAGATTGTCCTCTTTCAATTGTTACAATATGTATTAGTATATTGTAACAGAATACATACAGTTAATTAATCTGATTACAAATTATATTTTTCAACCCTATAGCCTGCTTCAGACTCTGGATCCAAATCTAATCTCATACCGTTTACTGAATAGGTTCGATTAGCAAGAACCTCTTTTATAGTTGCTTTTGCTTCTGTAGTCTGAGCTCCAACTAATTTATTCATGAAAAGGATATGAAACATTGTTTCAGATAAAGTATAAGGTCTATTCTCATCTTCATTAATTGCATTTTGCACAAATGATAATCTTTTACCATCTCTAAGCTTCATAACTACCTCGCTACCCACATTAACAGATACTCTTCCTTGAAAATCATCGAAAGTTTCAAATTCTGGAGTATAAGTTCCCATATCATTAAAAACTTTATTATTATCCGGCATATTTGTCATAATATTTATTTAAAAATTAATCCCTAATTATATAACCTCAATTCTTTTTGGTAAACAGCCATAAAAAAAGTCCCTTTTATGGGACTTCTTTTAAAACCGGCAATTACCTATTTTCTCACAATGCGGAGCACTGAAATATCTTCGGCTCAATTCTGTTTCACTTCTGAGTTCGGTATGGGATCAGGTGGTTCCAGAACGATACTATCACCGGATAATTGGGGTCGAGTAAATATACATTTACTCACGTTCCCAATTAACTAGTGACATATTTTGCCTTAAAGAACATATTGTTCTCTTAAAACTGAATAGAAAGATATTTCATTGTAGCTTTTTGCTTAAGCTAATTTTACTTAGCCTATATGCAAAAAGCTATGAATGAACCGAGAAAATTTTTTCGGAGTATTAGTACACCTCGGCTACGTGTATCACTACACTTCCACCTGGTGCCTATCAACCTAGTAGTCTACTAGGGTCCTAATGACGAATTCTAATCTTGAAGCTTGCTTCCTACTTAGATGCTTTCAGTAGTTATCATAATAGCAACGTAGCTACCCAGCTATGCCGTTGGTACGACAACTGGTGCACCAGAGGTTACCTTACCCTGGTCCTTGCGTACTAAGGGTAAATCTTCTCAGAATTCGAACGTCCACATCGGATAGAGACCAACCTGAATTACTTCGGTTTGAACCCAGCTCACGTGCCACTTTAATAGGCGAACAGCCTAACCCTTGGGAGCTGATACACCCCCAGGATGTGACGAGCCGACATCGAGGTGCCGAACCTTGCCGTCGCTATGAACGCTTGGGCAAGACTAGCCTGTTATCCCCGGCGTAACTTTTATCCTTTGACCAATCGCATTTCCATTCATCACGAAAAGGTCACTAAGTCCTACTTTCGTAACTGCTTGACTTGTGTGTCTCGCAGTAAAGCCACCTTTTGCCTTTATACTCTTCTCCTGATTTCCATACAGGATGAGGTGACCTTTGAAATCTTACGTTACTCTTTAGTAAGACACCGCCCCAGTGAAACTGCCCACCAAACAATGTCTTGGTTGCCAGATAATGGCTCCAATCAGAAACAAAACATTCAAAGGGAAGTGTTACATTGACGACTCCATTCCGCCCAAAAGCGAAACTTCAAAGTCTCCTTCCTACACTCTGCAGTAAAAATTTTGTTTCAATGCCTAGCTACAGTAAAGATGCCGGGGTCTTTTTGTCCTGATGTGGATAGGCCGCATCTTCACAGCCATTTCATTTTCGCCGAGCTCCTTGTCAAGACAGTGTTCAACTCATTACGTCTTTCGTGCAAGATGCCTATTAAGCACCGAGGTACTACGCTACCTTAGGACCGTCAGGGTTACAGCCGCCATTCACCAGTACTTAGGTCAAAGGCTCACTCTGCAAGCAGAGATCACCCCCTTCCGTCATATTCTGGCATTGGGCAGACGTCAGTATGTATATATCCACTTGCGTGTTTGCACATACCTGTGTTTTAGTTAAACAGTTGATTGAACCATTTTTGTGCCCCCTAAGTTAAAAACTTAGGGACCCCTTCTCGCGAACTTACGGGGTTAGTTTGCCGAATTCCTTGACAGGGAATTACTCGTACACCTTGGTATTTTCTACCAGCTCACCTGTGGCGGTTTACGGTACGGAAACAAAATATTCTCACATAGAAGATTTTCCAGTAGACAGAACTGCTAGAATCACTAACTACCTTAGTAGTTAACTTTGTATCACAACTCGGTTTAAAACGAATAGCCGGATTTAACCATGCTACTCTGCCTTATTGCTTACACTCAAACCTAATTGAGCTCTAACTCCTCCCATCCAGTGCTCCTTAGTTAATAACGAATATATTGTTGTACAGTAATATTAAACTGTTGTCCATCGCCTACGCCTTTCGGCCTCGACTTAGGTCCGACTAACCCGCAGATGACTAGCATTGCTGCGGAAACCTTGAGCATTCGGTGTCCAGATTTTTCATCGAGATTTCGCTACTCATGTCTGCATCCGTACTTGTATATACTCCATAAGACTTCTCAATCTTACTTCATCGCGATATACAACACTCCCCTACCCAAAATTACTTAAAAAAGTAAATTGATATGGCTTCGGTATTATGCTTGAGCCCCGATAATTATGGGCGCAAAGTCTCTCGACCAGTGAGCTGTTACGCACTCTTTAAAGGATGGCTGCCTCCAAGCAAACCTCCTGGTTGTCGTAGAAACTTCACCTCCTTTTCCACTTAGCATAAATTTAGGGACCTTATCCGATATTCTGGGCTGTTTCCCTCTCGACCAATGGAACTTATCTCCCATGGTCTGACTCCTGATCTACCACTTATGGCATTCGCAGTTTGATAAAGTCTGGTACTTCCGAAGAAGCCCAAGACCTAATCAGAGCTCTACCTCCATAAGCTAATTAATCAAGGCTAGTCCTAAAACTATTTCGGGGAGAGCCAGCTATTGCCGCGTTCGGTTGACGTATAATCGCTAACCACAAGTCATCTGATAGCTTTTCGACGCTAAACAGTTCGGTCCTCCCCCTGTATTTCTACAGGGTTCAACCTGCTCATGGTTAGATCACGCGGCTTCGGGTCTATTCTAACAGACAAAAACGCCCTATTCAGACTTGCTTTCGCTTCGGTTACTCCCCATAAGGGATTAGCCAAGCCAGTTAGAATAACTCGCAGACTCATTCTTCAATAGGCACGCCATCATCCCTTGCGGGACTCTGACTGCTTGTAAGCATATGGTTTCAGGATCTATTTCACTCCCCTAACAGGGGTTCTTTTCACCTTTCCTTCACAGTACTAGTGCACTATCGGTCACAAGAAGTATTTAGTTTTTCCCAATGGGTTGGGATGATTCCTACCAGATTACACCTAGTTGGTAGTACTCAGGATTACACTCGAGTAAGTCTAGAATAATTCGTGTACACGACTATTACGTTCTATGATCTTGCATTCCAGCAAAGTTCCACTTTAAACTAGATTTTTGACTTACCTCAAAGATTCTTAGCTCTTTGAAAAATGTATCCTACAACCCCTTTTTGTTTATCTACCAAGATAGCAAGTTAAAAACATCTTCCGCAAAGCAGAGTCCGTAATTAACTAAAATCAAAAAGGTTTGAACTCTTCCCTGTTCGCTCGCCACTACTAAGGGAATAACCATTCGGTCTCTTTTCTTCCAGTTACTAAGATGTTTCAGTTCACTGGCTTACCATCTGTACACTTATGTATTCAGTGTAGAGTATCCTGATTAACAGGATGGGTTTTCCCATTCGGAGATCTCCGAGTTAAAAGCTTTTTAGCAGCTCCTCGAAGCTTATCGCAGCTTGACGCGTCCTTCATCGGCTTCTTGTGCCAAGGCATCCACCATATGCCCTTGTTCATTTTCTCGGCTCTATGAAATTCTTTCTATTCAGTTGTTAAAGAACAATATATATAACTAACAGTAAACTGCCAGTCACTAATTTTCAAATACTAATATTTAAAAACTAGTTACTAACATTGTGGAGTCTATGGGACTCGAACCCATAACCCCTTCATTGCAAATGAAGTGCTCTACCAATTAAGCTAAGACCCCAAATAATGGTAGGCGTTCCAAGACTCGAACTTGGGACCTCACCCTTATCAGAGGTGCGCTCTAGCCAGCTGAGCTAAACGCCTGTAACTTAAAACAGGTAAACCTGTTCTATCATCACCTGCTATATATACTATATTAAAGAGCAATATACTTTAAAAATCTAAATGTGACAAGGATATAAAACCAATACTTAAGTCATGGGTAAAACCATTAAGCTCTCAGAGCTTAGGTTGCTCCTTAAAAAGGAGTTAATCCAGCCGCAGATTCCCCTACGGCTACCTTGTTACGACTTAAGCCTAGTTGCCACCCTCACTGTCGGTCCCAAAACTTTGGGAACTTCGAGCGAAAGCAACTCCCATGCCCTGACGGGCGGTGTGTACAAGACCCGAGAACGTATTCACCGTGCCACGCTGATGCACGATTACTAGCAATTCCGACTTCATGCAGGCGAGTTGCAGCCTGCAATCTGAACTGAGACCACTTTTGATGAGATTAGCTCCGCCTCGCGGCTTGGCAACCCATTGTAATGGCCATTGTAGCGTCTGTGTAGCCCTGGGCATAAGGGCCATGAAGACTGGACGTCATCCCCTCCTTCCTCCCCACTGAGATGAGGCAGTTTCTAAAGTAATTTTAACATTAGATAGGGGTTGCGCTCGTTGCGGGACTTAACCCTACATCTCACGACACGAGCTGACGACAGCCATGCAACACCTCTGTAGCACCCTCGAAGGAATCCTGCTTTCGCAGGAGTAGCAGCTACAGTTCAAGCCCAGGTGAGGTTCTTCGTTAATCATCGAATTAAACCAGGCGCTCCACTGCTTGTGCGGGTCCCCGTCAATTCCTTTGAGTTTTAGTCTTGCGACCGTACTCCCCAGGCGCCCTGTTTAACGCGTTAGCTACGGCACTCACTTCGTCCAATCCTACAACATAAGTTGATTCAAGGATACGAAACAAACCCCTAACAGGGATAGTTTAGGGCGTGGACTACACGGGTATCTAATCCGTTTTGCTCCCCACGCTTTCGAGCCTTAGTGTCAGCAGAGGTCCAAAGATGTGCCTTCGCAATTGGTGTTCCTCCTGATATCAACGCATTTAACCGCTCCACCAGGAATTCCCATCTTCTCTACCTTGCTCAATCTCTCCAGTATCTCCTGCGATTTTCCCGTTGAACGGGAAGATTTAACAAGAAACTTAAAAAGACACCTACGCATCTCTTTACGCCCAGTAAATCCGGATAACGCTTGTGTCCCACGTATTACCGATGCTTCTGGCACGTGGTTGGCAGGCACTTATTCATCGCCTACACTCAGAACTTGTTCGGCGATAAAAGGAGTTTACAATCCTAAGACCTTCATCCTCCACGCTACGTCGCAGCATCAGACTTGCGTCCATTGTGCATAATTCCTAGTTGCTGCCTCCCGTAGGAGTCTGGGCCGTATCACAGTCCCAGTCTGGCTGACCACCCTCTCAGGCCAGCTACCCGTCATAGACTTGGTAAGCCATTACCTCACCAACAATCTGATAGGATACAGGCTAATCCTTAAGCGATAAATCTTTACTCTTGTAAGAGACCATCGGGAATTACTCCACCTTTCGATGAACTATGCCCGACTTAAGGGTATATTCCTATATATTACTCAGCCGTCTGCCACTCCTTTAAAAAGAGCAAGCTCTCTTTAAAGGACGTTCGACTTGCATACCTTAGGCACGTAGCGAGCGTTAATCCTGAGCCAGGATCAAACTCTCCATGAAAATCCGCTTTTTCTAAAGCGATTAAGAAAAAATATCTAGTTTTTAAGAAACCAGAAAAACTTCGCTTTTTTAAAGCAATAAAATTTTTAGGTTTAGACTCAAATTTTGGAATTTATAAGACCTTGTCACATTTAGGTTTTTAAAGAACCACAACAAGTAACATTAATCTGGATTTTTGGTCTTCCGTAATGGATAAGAACCAAATAAGGTAGTTGAATTATACTATGAAAATATTGGAAATTACAAATATATTCTTAATCTTTTGATATTTGATACAAACTATCGCGAGTTTTACCTATTTGCCTTACAACACCACTCTTTTCAAGCTTTTCAAGGTCTCTTCTAATAGTTCTTGTAGAAACATCTACAAACCTCTCTCCTAAGTTTTTAATATCAAAAGTATCCTTTTGAAGTCCTTTAATGAATTCTCTCATTTCTAACTGCCTTTGATTTAACTCTAACTCCATCTCTTTATTTCTTTTCTCTAACTTTCTTTTAACACTTTTAACCTTTCTAGTAGTCTTTACTCCTATATCCTCTAATTCAACTCTATTCTCCTTATGCATATACAGATAGAAAACAAATAGCAAGCCAAAGCTTAATATAAAAAGTAAAAACATTATTATTCTTAAAAAGTTTTTCATATTTTTCTTACTATAAAGTATATTCCTTCATACCACCCCAAGTTTTACCGTACTTAACCTCAATTTTGTATTTCACTCCTAAATCATACACACCTTCCATTACATAATATATACTTTTAATAAATTTCTCAAGGTTACTTTCTTCAGATATTTCAAATAAAAACTCATCATGAACCTGAAGTATTAATTTTGCATTAAATTCCTTTAATATATCATCAAACTCAATCATACACTTTTTCATAATGTCTGCAGCACTTCCTTGTATAATAAAGTTAAACAATTCTCTCTCACTTGCACTTCTCAATCCTCTATTTGAAGAATTAATGTTCGGATCATATCTTTTTCTACCTAAAACAGTTTCTGTAAAGTTAGTAATTCTTGCATTCTCAATAGACGTTTTAAGAAATTTTGCTACATTTGGATAATTTAAATAATAGCTATCGATAAAGCTTTTAGCCTCAGCAAATGGAACTTTTAATCTCTCTGCTAATGCAAAAGCTGAGATACCGTATATTACTGAAAAATTAATTGTTTTACCTACATCTCTTTGAAAAGAAGTTACTTCATTCTCTGAAACTTGAAAAATTTCACTTGCAGTTTTTTTATGAATATCTCTATCTTGTTCAAAAGATTTTAACATTTCTTCTTCTTGAGCGAGACTTGCTAATATTCTCAACTCTTGTTGAGAGTAATCAAAGCCAACTAGGACATTTGAATCTTCTGAAACAAATAAATTTCTAATATTAAATCCTGATGCCTCTCCTTTTGGAATGTTTTGCATATTCGGATTCTTTGAAGAAAATCTCCCTGAAATTGCACCAAACTGATCCATTGTACTGTGAATCCTTTGTGTCTTAGGGTCAATATAATCACAAAGTTTAGATAAATAAGTACTTCTTAATTTCTCAAGCTCTCTATAACTTAATATTAAATCAATTAATTTATCAGTACCTTGGAGTAACTTTAAACTTGCCTCATTAGTACTAGCCTGTCCTGACTTTGTTTTTTTAACACTAGTCAGCCCTCTCTCTTTAAATAATAAATCTGAAAGTTGTTTTGGAGAATTAATATTAAATTCATGTCCAGCTTCACTATATATATCACTAATTAATTTTTGTAATTGATTATTTATTTTTTCTAATTCAATTTTAGTTTTATTAGGATCTAACTTAACACCATTTCTCTCCATTTCAGCAACCCTTATTTGAAGTTCATCTTCTAATTTAAGTAGCTTACTTTCTTTAATAAATTCATTTAAGGTTTTTGAATTTTCTTTTATAAAATATACCCCACTTAATAAATCTATATCTCGCGAATATTCATTAAAAAAGTATAACTGTTCTTTAAAATCATAACTTACCCTACCCCCTGAATGTAATAATATAGCACTTCCTAAATCACATACATTATTAATATTAAATTCTAAGTTTAAATTCCTAACTAAATGATAAAACTTTTTTAAATTGTATAAGTAAACTCTTTTATTCTTAATTAAATTAACAACAGTTTTAATATCATCAGAATTTAAAATGTAATAACTGTTTTCAAAAAGGATAATTCCCTTTAAAAACGATATAGCTAAACAATTTAAAGACTCACTATACTCTATATACAAAAATGCCTCATCTCTTGAGATATCAGTTGGTAACTCCTTTAGCTCTACAAAGCCTTCCACCTCTTTTATCTTAGCTTCATTATCACTACTATCTTCTTCTATTAATAGCATATTACTTGCTAATTCAGGATATGCATCTCTCAACTTAGATAGTTTAGACATTAATGATTTAAACTTAAGTCTATTAAAAATATTTTCTACCTCAGAGTATTTTAAAGTTGGAAAGTTAGCCTGTTCAAGTTTAAAATTAAGTGGCACTTCCCTATCTACTGTAGCTAATTTTTTTGAAAGTAGAGCTATTTCATAACTCTCCTCTAGCTTTGTCTTATACCTTTTATCTACTTCATTAATATTTTTAAATATATTTTCAATACTTCCATATTTAGTTATTAAATCAATTGCACCCTTAGGCCCAATTCCTCTAACTCCTGGGATATTATCAGAAGCATCTCCACTTATTCCTTTAAAATCTGCTATCTGTTCTGGAGTTACTCCCATTTTCTCTTTAACCATATCTACGTTATACAGTTTTGACTGAGAAAAAGAAGAACCTGCTAAATATACAAATGTATCCTCATCAACTAATTGGAACAAATCTCTATCTCCTGTCACAATTATTGTTTGTGCCCACTCCCCTGAGTGCGATTTATCAATTGTGGCTATAATATCATCAGCTTCATACCCTGAAACTTTTAATATTGGTATATCAAGAGTGTTTAATAACTCTTCTACTCTTGGGATTTGTATTACAAATTCGTCATCAGCAGCCTTTCTATTTGCCTTATATTCAGTAAATTCTCCTGATCTAATTGTAGGACCTTCACTATCCATTAAAGCGACTACATGTGATGGTTTAAATTTTAATATGACATCTAATAACAAGCTCATAAATCCGTAAGCTGCATTAATAGGTAACCCATCTGAAGTTGTTAAAGATTTAGGGAATGCGTAGTAAGCTCTATATATTAATGCATAAGAATCAATTAATAGTAATGTGGATTTTTTAGACATAGAGTTATTATACATTAAGATATTATATTATTCTGATACTTTAGGAGTTAAAGTAGATATAAGTCTTAAAAGCCTTGGTTTTATAAACTTCTTTCCATTTGGAACAATTGAATCAGCATAATAGTATCTAGCTACCTCATTAAGATGCTTTAACAGAAGAGGATTATCAATATCAAGATTGATATACCTTTCATACAAAATAAATAACTCTGAAGGACTTGTATTAAAAATATTTTCAAAAATTTGAGATTCCTCATTTAAAATATAAATGAAGGATGGATCTGGATAAGCTGTAAAATACTTAATTAAATTTGAGATTACTAATTTAGATTGATCTGTAGTATTTCCTAATGCAAAGTTGTCTCCATATAATCCACTACAAACTGCTTTTAATATTTTTCTAACAATCTCTATTCTCTCTTCAATTAAACCTTCCCTTATCGTTATTTGCATAAGGCTATATAGAAATGGAATAGCCTTATCAGTTGGCAAACTTAAATTGGGTATAAGAAGTCCAAGGTATTGATCTATTTTAATATTGGCTGTCTTATCTAATGACATCTTAAACTAAACTTTCAAACTCTTCTTTACTTAAGACTTCTTTTTCTAATAGGGCATTTGCAACTCTATCTAAAACATCTCTTTTATCATTTAGAATTTTTAATGCATTAGTATATGCGCTATCTATAATTTCTTTAACTTCAGAATCTATTGATTCAGCTGTTTTATCTGAATACTCTTTAGATGATGAGTAAGCATATCCTAAATATTCATCTTCTTCAAAGTCTCCATATTGAACAAGTCCAAGTTTTTTACTCATTCCAAATTTTTGAACCATTCTTTTTGCTACAGTTGTTGCCTTTTCTATATCATTTGAGGCTCCTGTAGAGATGTCATCAAGAGCAACCTCTTCTGCTGCTCTTCCACCTAATCCCACTGTTATATCAGCTACCAGCTTGTTTTTAGACATAATATATTCATCAGTCTCAGGCAAGAACATAGTAACTCCACCTGTATTACCTCTTGATGTAATAGATATTTTATCAACTGGTGTAGAATTTGGAGTAAATTTAGAAACAACAGCATGCCCTGCTTCATGATAAGCAACTAGCTTTAATTCATTTTGTGTTCTTTTTCTAGATCTTTTAGCTGGTCCTAAGATTACTTTAGAAACTGCTTCTTCAATATCATCCATATTAATTTTCTGTTTACCCTCTTTTGCTGCAATAATAGCTGCTTCATTTAATATATTTTCTAAATCAGCTCCTGTAAAGCCTACAGTTCTTTTAGCAATCTTTTCAAGATCAACATCGCTATCAAATGGTTTATTCTTACCATGTATAGTTAATATCTCTTTTCTACCATCTGCATCAGGAACTTCAATTCTAACCTGTCTATCAAATCTACCAGGTCTTAAAATTGCTGGGTCTAATACATCAGGTCTATTTGTAGCTGCTAAAACAATAACATTAACATTCTTTTCAAACCCATCCATCTCTACCAATATCTGGTTTAATGTTTGTTCTGTAGTTCCTGATTGAATTCTAGTTCCTCTTTTTCTAGCTACAGCATCAATTTCATCAATAAAGATTAATGAAGGTGCAGCTTTTTTAGCCTTAGAAAACAAATCTCTAACTCTACTAGCTCCAGCTCCAACTAACATCTCTTCAAATTCTGAACCTGAAGTATGGAAAAATGGAACACCTGCTTCTCCTGCAATTGCTCTAGCTAAAAGTGTTTTACCAGTTCCAGGAGCTCCTACCATTAGGATTCCCTTTGGTATTCTAGCTCCAAGTTTTCTAAATTTATTAGGATTTTTTAAGAAATCTACAATCTCATTTAATTCTTCTCTTGCTTCATTAATACCTGCAACATCTTTAAATGTAGTATCAGTTTTAGATCCAAAAAATATTTTTGCTTTAGATTGACCAAACTGCATTATTCCCATGCCAGAAGACTGTGCTCCTCTAAAGATAATTATTCCGAGTACAACAAAACCTACTAATACAAACACTGTTAAGATATCATCAAAAGTAATAGTTGATGGAACGTTATTTGGAATAACTTCTAAATTTTCTGATGTTAGTGAAATACCTTCATTTTGTAATAAATCAGTAAAAGAATATACGCTTGGAGCCCAATCAATATATGATTTATCTATAAACTCACTTCTTAATTTTGCAATAATTTGCCCATCTATATTCCAAATTGATTCAATCTGAGAATTTTTAACTCTTGTAGTTAGTCCATTAACATCAGTTAGTGTTGAAAAGCTTTTTAAGTTTGAAACACTTATTCCTAAACTACCTAAATTAATATTGTTTTCATCTATATATTTATTAAACGAATCTTTAGTTGTATCTTTTACCATTAGATCGTTTGTAGATAAAGGTCTTTTAGCAACAATAAAATCATCACCTATTACAATTTCAGTAATATTATCTGAGCTTCTTCCAAAAAATGTTCTGATTTGATCAATCACATCATAGCTTTTTAATTGATCTCCTAGATTTTGTAATGAAACTATTTCAAATCCTCTTGTAACTTGTGTCTCTAAAGAATTATTATCTTCAGCTACTAAATATGATTTACCATTAGCAATTACTCTTGAATCATTTTGAATAATTAATTGAGAATATTTATTATCCTCTACATTTCTTAATAACTGATCTAGAGATATTTTATCTGTATAAACATTTCTACTTGTTAATCCAAAAATTACAAATATTAAAAGAAATACTGTTATTAATAATAGAATAGGACTAGATCTAAAAATTAAAGTTCTATTTTTCTTAGGCTTATTATTGGTTCCTATCTTTTTTAGTAACTCATTTGAAAAGTTTTCAAACTCATTCTTACCCTTTTTATCATTTTTAGTTTTTGAATCCATAATTTTATATTTATTAATTAAGAAAGTTATACCAGGAGGCAGGATCGAACTGCCGACCTCAGGTTTATGAATCCTGTGCTCTAACCAACTGAGCTACCCTGGCTAATTATCTGCTAATTTTAACAGATATATTAGTCTTTAAAAAACTTTTAAGATTTTTTAAATAGAAAGGCTCGACAAACGTGCCGAGCCTTTATGTATACCTTTTTTTAAAGGCACGGTTTGATTATACACATTGAATTATTATTTAAGCAAGGGGGTGTTTTATTTGGTGGCGGGGGAACGACTCGAACGTTCGACCTTCAGGTTATGAGCCTGACGAGCTGCCACTGCTCTACCCCGCGTTAGTGAATTGATTATACCAGTACCTTATAATATAAGCAACGAAACCCACCAATCGGTATAGTCTACTTTTTCGGAAATATCATAATACTCTATTTTTTCTTCTGCTTTGAATAGATCTTCTTTAATTGAATATAACTGTTCTTCTGGTTTACCTAGTGCTGATGAATCTCTTAAGTATAAAAGCTTGTATTCATCTGAAGTTACATATGCTAATTCTCTTTTTAATTCTTCATTTTTAGCTCTTATCTCTTCTAAACCTTTAAGTTCTACATTAAAAATATCATAGTTATTTCTAGCACTTATAATGACTTTAAATGAACTTGCTATTAATACAACAAGAAAGATACTTAGTAGCATTAATGTTGCAAAATCCTCTAACTTAATGTCCTTTAAGTATATTGATACACTTTTTGTTCTATTATCTATAATATTTTTCATCTTTAATTGACCCTATAATATTTACTATGTTAATATCGCTTTGAATTAAAAACAACTAAATGAACAATGATTTAATTAATGAGTTTATTAAACATATTAATGAAAAAGGTAAATCACTGTCAACCTCTATAGCCTATAAAAAAGATTTACAACAAGTTTCTGAAAAGTTAAATAAGGATTTTTTAAGCTCAACAAGTACTGATATTAAGGATGTATTGGATACTTTAAGAAAAGAAAATAAATTAACTTTAAAGACATTATCTAGAAAATTAAATAGTGTTAAAAGCTTCTATAAGTTTTTAAATACTAAAAATATTACAACTCTTAATCCAACTCTTGAAATTCCACATCCAAAGTATAGAAGTAAGAAACAAAGATATTTAACTAAAATGGAGGTTATGGCTTTAAGGGATGCATGTAGTAAAAGTTTAAGATTAAAAACAATGGTTGAGTTACTTTTACAAACTGGAATTAGAATTAGTGAACTAGCGTTAATTGAAAAGGATGATTTAAATTTAAAAAACAAAACCCTTACTATTAAACCACATAATTCTAATCCTGAAAGAACTGTTAATTTAAATAATCGTATTGCTGATGAATTAAAGTTCTATCTAGATGTTTATCCTAATGAATTTAAACCACTATTCCCTACTAAAACTGGTAGGACTATTGAAATTAGAAATATTAGGACTTCTATTGATAGAGCAATTAATTTAGCTCAAATTAAAAATGCATGTGTAAACGATTTAAGAAATACCTTTATTGTTAATCAATTAAATAACGGTATGTCATTAGATAGTTTAGCTAATATTGTAGGGCATAAGAATGTAAATACAACTTTTAAATATACAATACTTCTAGATAAGAAATATATTACTTCTTCTATTAATGTTGTTTGTGAGGTTTAAGCCTCTACTGCTTGTAACTCTTCATCTATTGGAAAACAATCTATTAATCTAAGTATATTTCTTTCATTGATTTTATGACCTTTCTCGATCAGATAGCCCACAGACTGCTGAATCATCTCTTCATCTATTATCCCATCTTTAAGCATATACCATAATGTTTCCCCCATAGCCCTCCTTACTATCAATTCAGTTATCTCTCCTGTTAATTTACCAGCTGTAAAGGACTTTATCATATCTTCTTTAACATCTTAGTCCAACTCTGGATCCAGGGAGGTTATTAGGTGAGCTTTTGCAGATCTTTCAAATGCGTTTCTTTTAGCGGCATACCCTTCTGTAGTTGGTTGGAATTTCAGTCCTCCAGCAGCAAGTTTACTCGGATGAGATAACTCTACTCCCGGTAAACCCTCTGATGTAAATGGATTAACTGTCCAAGGTTCGGAAGATATACCTGTAAAACTCATAGTATATAATTTAATAATTAAACTAGGTAATTTATATGCTCAATATATGCTTATAAAATATATATTACTAGTCTAATACCTTAGATAATTTCTATGGGGTTACTACGCCTCTTCGTGATCTTTTGAATTAGTAAGAATATTTGCTAATTTACTTATTGCATCTTCGGTTGATGCATATGGAATTAATTGTATAACTCCTGGAAACTCAGAGTTTGCACCTTTAATCATCCATGATACCCTATTAAATCTATCTTTATGCACAAAACAAATTATTGGAGTTGTGTTTAATCCTCTTACAGGTTTAAGTAAGGCTCGCATAATTTCCATTCCAACACCATGACTTGCACCATCAATCACTGCGACTAAATGTGTTGCACTATCTACCCATCCCATATCGACTTCATATGCCATTTCAGCGTCTCTATAATCCTTACCATCCTCACCTCTTCCTCTTCCACTCATCAAAACAAATGTTTCAAACATTTCCTCAGCAGTTCTTGCAGCTACATGTGCACTACTAACCACACCTCCATTCTCAATAATATATTTAACTAATTCAAAGCCAATTTCTTTATTTGGTAAATCACCCTTAATTGACCCAGAAAAATATACCTCAACTCCTTTAAAAAGTTCGGTTTTAACCTCAAGCCCGAATGGTGTAGGGAAAGAATCCTGATTCTTAGGTGTATCTAACATCTTATTAATACTGAGATTAAATGGTAGGCCAGCGCAGACTCGAACTGCGGACCCCAGCTTTATAAGAACTGTGCTCTAACCAACTGAGCTACTGGCCTACTGTGTAGCAAGTATACCAAATTTGTATTTAAAATCCAAAGCCTCCAAACATATCTTTCTTCTCCTTCTTTTCATCCTCTTTAACAAATGTACTTCTTAATTTAATCTCATTCTCAACAATATTTCTATCTCTACCATACTTAAGACGAGATACTTGTCTAACAGTTTCTGAAATATCAAGATTAGGTTTAGAAATTAAATCATATGGAGAATCCCCATAAAATGATCTTGCAGAAAAAGCAGGAGCTGGTCTACCATCTACTAACATTTTTAAATAGAAACTAAAGTTCTCAATCTCTTGTAAATCTTTATCCTCAACTAAATCTTCACCCACAACTTTTCTTAAAAACATAGAGTCCTCTTCTCCAACTCTAAACACTGCTTTGTTACCTACATTACCAAATACAGCATCTTTAACTTTTGTATTATTACCTGCTCTAATTAATTGGCCTAAAAACTGATGTCCTAATGTAAGGGATAATTTGTACTTTCTAGCCTCAGATAGAATAGTAACAATTCCTTCAGTTAAAAAGTTTTGGAACTCATCAACATATAGATAGAAAGGATTTCTTTGTGCTTCTGGAACCTCTTCTCTCTCAAGGGCTGAAACTAAAATTTTACCTACTAAAACCATACCTAATAGGGAGGCATTAAAGTCTCCGATCTTACCCTTAGATAACTTAACTAAAAGAATCTTTTTTTGATCCATAATCTCTCTAAATTTAATAGTAGATTCCTGTTGAGAGATAATAGGTCTTAAATATGCATTAGATAAGAAACTAGCCATTTTAGATGTAACATATGGAGTAACATTTTTTAAAGAAATATCTCCCCCTGCTTGTTCAGCTTGTTTTTTCCAGAAATCAATAGTTTCTTGACTCTTACACTTAGATAACTTATACGACCTATACCCTTCATCTGCAAAGATCTTAGGGACTTCTAAAAGTGTTGAACCTGATTCAGTATCTTCAGTTAAAAGTAATATGGCATACCTAAAATATTGTTCAAACATAGGTCCACCTGTTACTTTTAAATCATAAAGAGTATCAAAGATATTTAGCATTTCATTAATAGCTAGAGTTCTTTGTTCTTCATTATGAAACTCAAGCATATTTATTCCTACAGGTCTTTCTAAATCAGCTGGATCAACTAATACAACATCCTCTATTCTTTCTGGGGGCACTTGTTGTAATATCTTTTCAATATCTGTTCCATGAGGATCTAAGTATCCACAACCATGACCTAATTTCATATCTCTAATTAACATACCACTCATAAATCCAGATTTACCAGTACCAGTTTGTCCAATAACATAGAAGTGTCTTAATCTATCTTCAGGCTTAATAAAGATCTCTCTAAATTGACCTCTATATGTATTCCTACCAACATACATATAGTCATTTTGAAAACTATTTGTAACAAAATCAGCTGCAGGTAATCTTTTAGATAATTGCCACTTAATATATGGAGTTTTAATATTTCTATTTGGGAAATGAAAAAGTGTTGCAATCTCTGAAGTATTTAAAACCATATTTCCTCTTGGTATTCTGTATATAAAGTCAGAGACAATATTTTTTAAATCATCATTACTCATTTTCTTAATGCTGTTACTTTCCAATTTATTAAATGGACTAAATGCACTCATCATATTATTTAAATGTGCTTCAGCAGAATACTTATCTTGAGAAATTACAACTAATCTAGCAGTTGTATTAAATACAGGCTTTTGAATTTTTTGTTCAACAAAACTTAAGGCATCATCCTTAAGTTTAGGTTTTTTACTCTCTTCATCTACTTCACTCTCTTTAATACTTTTAATATAGTTTTGTGTATTGTTTCTCCATTCACTATCAGCCGGAGTAATAATTACTTGAAAAGCTGCACTCTCCCCCTCTGATAATTTACTAAATGCATCAGTTAATGTAGATAAACTATCAACTGCAAGTTCTTCATAAGTTTGAAATGGATATTTAGTATCTTTTTCTAGGGTTAATGCAGTATATGACACATGTGCATCTTCATCTGGAAAAAGATTAAACTCTTTAACTAAAACAATCTCAGCATATGGGAAATTACCATTAATTTGTCTATCAACAAGACTTGCAATTCTTTTAGGACATACAACATAAAATTTAATACTCTCTTTAAAAGCTACAATTTCAAAACTTACAAATGTTCTAGCACCAATAAATTTTTGAAATCCTTTAAGTTTCTCACCTATTCCCACTAAACCTGTATACATTTGATCAGCAGCTCTTATCTCTGCATCATTAGTTTGAGGTAATTTAACTTCGTAATATACAAGGTTTAATCCTTTTTCTTTTAATACATTTTCTTTAAAAGCGTTTATTAACCTAACTATTAAAAGGTATAGTAAAACAGATCCAATAACTATTAATAAAAAAACTACTCCCACTATTGCTAAAGTATTCATAAGAATATTTTATCCTAAATTAAGATAAAGATATGTAAGTATAATTTAAAAGTATGATTAGGTAAATTTTATTTCTGACTATTTTTAATATATTCTTTTACAAACTTTTCAAATTGAATAGCTAACCATTTTCTAGATGAAGTATTACTTCCTTGACTATTCTTTTCAATATATATTTCTGCCTCTTTTAACTTAGTTGGATTAAAAGATTTAATTGCAAAACCATCTCCAAAAGGCATTGGCATAACAGTATCGTCATCACTAGCTGTTGGTGTTTGCGTTTGAGGAGCATTTTGATTTTTTTGAGGTTCTGATTTTTCTTGTTTTTTTTCAATTGATTTCTCACTCTCTACTGCCCCCTCCATTTTAGATTCAATTTTAGGTGAACTATCAAGAGTTGGAATACCTTCTGGAAACTTCTCAATATTTCCACTAGTAGCCTTCTCTACTTGTTGTTTAATAAAATCATATGCAACCTTTAGAGGAATTACTTGACCATTAGGTGCAACAACTAGTGGTTCTGAAGTTTCACTATATCCAAAAAATTTAAAACCAAACTTTTCTAACTGAGCTATTACTTGTTGTAATTGATTATTATCATTCATATTTAAATATTATATCTTTTTCTATCATACTCAATTGACCTATCTAAGTCTCTTTTTTTAATAGTCTCCTTTTTATCTATCTTCTTTTTACCTTTAACTAGTGCTATTGTTAATTTAATTTTACCTACATCGTTAATATACATATCTAAGGGAATTAATGTCAAACCTTTTGCCTTAGATTTTAGAGTTAAATTAATTATCTCTCTTTTATTAACCAACAATTTTCTCATTCTAGATTCTTCCTCAAGTGGAATTTTAAAAGTAGATATCTTTGAAGATACATTAGTATTCATTAAGAATAGTTCGTTATTAACATTTTTAATATATGAACTACCCATAGAAAACATTCCATTCTTTAACGCTTTTACTTCCCAGCCATAAAGTTTTATGCCTGATTCAAGTTTATCAAGTATCTCAAAATTGAAATATGCTTTTCGATTATCAAATATTATCCTCATTAAGGGATTATACACTTAAAGATATAATTTTTGTCCCATCCAGTATGTAGAGTGTATTTTTACTAAAATCAATTGAAATCTCTTCTATATCTGAGAAAATATCCTTATCTCCTCTATATTGATATTGTTGTACAAATTCAATAGTTTTTTGCTCATCATCTTTAATTGTAAACAACATTACTCTATTGTTTTGTGGATCAGCTACTGCTAAATAACTTCCATCTATATCAAAAGACGAGGCATTTTTAAATGTATCAAAATCATTTTGTCCGAAGTTAGTAAATAGATCATAAGTTAATGTATTGTTTTCTCCTGCTAAGTATCTTTTTAAACCAACACCTTCTATTAATACATATATTTCATAAGGGATATCAATATCAATAGCTTTTGCAAATTCAGGATCTGTTCTCCAGTTTGGAGGGTTAACTGAAACATAAATAGATCCACCTCCAACGTAACCTGCACTTCCAACATCTCTTTTAAATATCTGCTGATGATTTTGATGTATTTCATAAATTGCATCATTACCGGGATAAATCTCGGCTTCACTAAGTGTTCCAATAACTGCAGGTGATAAACCTATTACTCTATTAAATTCATTATTTGTAACATTTAAAACTCCCACTGCACTACTTACTTCAGAATCAAATACTATAATATTATTAGCTGAGTCTCTAGTTAAAATACTTGGTGTATTTAATCCAGAAACCACTTCTGTTGGTGTGCTGTTAGTTGCGGTTAATACTGAATAAATAACGTTTCTTTTTGCATCAGAAACATATATTTGATTATTTGATATAACCATATCTGTTAAGTTTGTGTCCGAAAAGAATTTACCAATGTCACTTACTATACTCACATTATTATCATTTATCTCTATTACATAGTTTAGGGAATCTAGTGATTTTAAAATTAAGCCCTCTAGGGATGCTAATTCATTATTAAATAATCCAGTTTCAAGTTGAGTATCAATTTCTGAAAGATAAGCGTTTAATTTATCTTCAAGTAAATTTCTTTTAGAAACATCTTGAGTTTTCACACTATCTACTTGAGATATTGAACTTTTTGCATCACTTTCTAACTGTGAAAATTCTATTCTTGCTTCCTCTAATTGTTCAGCACTAAATCTTTTTTCATTTGCATCTTTTATTAAAAAATAGATTGCAATAACTAAAACAATAAGAACGATAAATAGGATTTTTCTATTTCTACTAAGTCTAGCTGCATGTCCTGACATATTGTTTCTATCTGGTACCCCTATAATTTCTTTTTTAAAGAAGTATATTGCTTTTGATATTATATTTTTAAAGAATAAAAATATATCTTGAAGTATCTTTTGATAAGTTTTTAAATTCTCTTGATTAAATTTTGGTTTTAATTTAGAAACTCTGCTATTTATCTCTTCACCTCCTTCTATCCCTTCAACCTCTCCGCTATCATATTCACTATTATCTGTAATTGGGACATATCGTGAATTAGGGGATTTGTTTTTTTGTTTAAATATTTTACCCTTTACCCCACTAAATATTCCCTTTGCCCTCTCTGAAACTAAAGCAATTCTACCTTGAGGAATAATGTCTATTTCAGTATTTTGGCTATCTGCATTAAAGTCATTATTGTATTCATTTGTGATTATGTGGTCATTACTGAAGTCCTGATTTAGCGTATTATCATCTTCAATACCTATTGTCTCTGTATTATCATCACTAAAATCATTAGAAACAGGTAAACTTATGTTTTCATTTTCAAAATTTTCAATATTCTCTACATTCTCATTTACTAACTGATTATTCTTTAATTTAGTTAACGCTTCCCAGTCTGCTAATTCATCTGCAATTAACATCACAGCAGAACCTTCTAATTCTTCAACTGCTTGAAGTTCAGAAATCTCTAAGTTTTTAATTGCATTCTCTAACTGATCTTTAATAGATTCATATGGAGATTTTGTTGATATTGCAATACGATCTTTTGGCATTAATTTTAAACTACCAGTTTTTACAAATCCCATCATATTTGCATCTACCAAGCCTTTTGATATGTCTACAATTCTTTCTTCTCTATATATTAAAACCTTCGCTTCTCCAACCACTCCAACAACTAATGTATCTTCATTAATTAAAGAGATAACCATTTCAAGATCTAATCCCTTCTCTAAAACTTCATCCTCTCTTGAAACTATTACCTCAAGTTTAGTCTTCATTCTTTGAAGTGATTCTTCTAATTTAATAACCTCATCTTCTTGATTATTAAATGTATAGTATGAATCTTGAAACTCATCTAATAACATCTTTGCAAATGTTTCTAAATCAATACCATTGGCCTCACTTTTAACTCTTAAAACACAGAATAGCTCTGTTTTAATATCACTAGTTATATCTGGTCTATAGCCATAAACACCCGACCAATCATTTTTTGAGTTTTTCCCAACTTTAAATTCTGCTCTAATATTCATATTGATAGTATATCAGAAAGTTAATTCAAGACAATTAGAAGTATTATTAATCCTAAAAAGAATAGATATCCAAAGTTAATTACTATAAACAAAGTATTGTTTTTAGTTTTAAATATTTTTTCCATACTAGTTACTCTACTAACTAAAACAAAACCAACAAGAAAATGAAATAGGGCTAATAAAATGCCTAGAATTCTAATTGCTTCATTTACAAAATTTGTATTGTTAAAATCAATCTGCATTTTGATACCTTTTAATAATTTTAGCTAAATCAGAAATAGTATCTCTAACCTGAACTGGATCTGCAATATAATCAAAAGCTAGTTCTCCTGCAGTTGATGCAGTTCTAACTTTAATAGATCCATAGTCAAATATATCTGCTAGAAATCCTAATGATTTTTCCTCAACATCTTGAATACTATCTAGTGGTGCTTCAGTTAATACATATCCCACAAAAGGTTTAAATTCATAATCAAGTACTCTTTCATTAGTTACTATATATACATCAAAATACCAATCAAAGAAATTTCTAATTACACTAGTTAATATTATTGAATAAAAGACTAATAGTATTATTGTATAGTTTTGAAAAGATAAGAATGAAAGATTAATATTTAATAAATTTAAGACAGTTAAAAGAATAAAGGGAAGTGTTGAATAAAATATATGGTTTAATATCCATCCTAAATTTCTTATCCAATGCATTCTAATTACTAAATAGACTCTTTCATCAGGGTTTTGAGTTGCAAATCTAACCTTGGTTGGTCTATATTGAATACTCCCAAACCATTTGGAAAATTTTCTTGGAACTACCTTTTCAATCTCCATATCAACTAACTCTCTAATCTGTTCTTGAGATTCTGCTATATTATTTACTTTTCTATTATCACTTTCCATCATAACTTATTATATCTCAATTTGTGTTTAGGTAGTATGTTTGGCTGTAAATAAAGTCATAAGTACCTCTAGCTGCTACCCATTCATTCCAAAAATATTTAAACCACCATCCACCTATCACTCTAGATTGTCCATTTGTTCCATACATATATACTCTCTTTACTCTAAGGGATGGGTCTCTTTCAAAAGATATACTACTTAAGCCTCCAATAGCTATCATCCATTGACCTAATCCATTATGGTATAACATATCTTCAATATCCCCTATTGAATAAGAAAATGTTTTCCAATTCCATAGTCCGCAAGCAGAATCTTGACAATAATAGTTCCAATACATTCTAGAAACTTGAGCAAATTGATTATCATTTACTGAAGTTAAATATGGTCTACTTGCAGTTGCATTTCCCTCTAATGTTTGGAACCTAGTATCGTAATCTGCAGTACCATTCCCTTGGTTATTATCTGCAGAGTAAAGAGCTTCAATAAAATCTCCTCCATACATCATTACTTGACCACTTGTAGCTTGTGCAATTGAGAGTTCACTAGTATCACCATTTTTAAAATAACTAACCTGACAATATGTTGTAAGACAAATTGGATAATTAGGATTACCATTACCTGTATATTTTGCAGCATAAGTTCTAGCTGCAATAATCTGTGCTTTTCTAGCTTCTATTGGCCAACTTTCAGGCATCTCTCCTAGCCCTGCTAAATATGTATCAAAAGATACTCTTTCAGTTACTGGAGCTCTACCATCATTACAACCATCTTGATATGGGTCAAGAGCCGGATTACTTTGACAATACTTAACTGATATCTCACTACTTAATCCACTTGAAGTTAAAGCTGATCCTGGATAGTAAAATTCTAAAATTTGTTGTGCATTCCAACCTAAATCAGCTGCTCCTTTTGCACCATATTGAGACATACCAACACCATGTCCCATTGCTAAATCTCTACCATTACCACAAAAATACATGCTTCCACTTGGTGCACTTGGATCATTTGTACAATTACTGTTTCCTAAAGTTCCTTGATTTAATCTTAACAATTCCTCCTCTCTTAATATTGCAACTCTTTGCTCTTCTGATAGGGATAGGATATTACCTTTAATGCTACTTATTTGGCCCTCTAGTGACCCTATTTGACCTCCTGCGTAAGAGAGAGCACTATTGTAGTAGGCTATCTGAGCTTCTAAATCCTGTTTCTTTTTTTCTGTATCAGATTTCTTGTTATTTAACTCTTCAGCCCTATCTTCAAAATCTAGGATATCATCATTTAATCCTGCAATTTCACTACTAACTACAGTTATATCTGAGTTTTGTTTATTTAAAATTACCGAAGCATATTTTTCAGCCAACTTTCTATCTAAATTCTCTTTTAGAATTTTGTTAATATCAGTATCTTTAACTCTCCAATCCATGTAATTGGTTTTTATAGAATTAATTCTAGTTAATTCTCTTTGTTCTCTTTCTAATTCTTTAATTACCTTATTCTGATTAAATATCTCTAACTCTAATTCATAGTACTCTATCTCTTTCTCTAACTTTTTTAATTCGGCTTCTAGAGTTGGTAATCCAACTTCTGCATTATCTATTACTGATTCATAATCTTTAATTGCATTATTTAATTGATTTAATTCAATTTCCTTTTGCTCTAACTCTTTTTGTTGGTTATTTATATCGTTATTTATTTCAGAAGTTGATCTTGCATTTACTAGGTTGTATGGGAATAAAAAAAGCAGAATTAAGCTTCCTAAATATATTGGTTTTAAAAATTTAAGTAACTTCATTTATTAAAATTACCTGTCTTATATTCTTATATTTTTCTACGATTTCGTCAAATTGATGATTAAATTGGACAACAAAAACAGGAAGCTCTAGCTCTACTTTTTCACTTTTCATCTCTTTATCTATGTTGTCTTTATACATACCTACTAGGTTATTAATTGATATATTCTTTAAGGTAGTAGAATTATCTATATTTTCTTTTTCAATTTTTAATATATCCACCTCTCTTCTTTTTTTATACATTTCATCTTGATTGTTAATATTATTATCATTAAGTGACTTTAATATCTCTATTTCTCTCTCTAGGGATTTAATATCTTTATTAATCTTATCAATATCTCTACCACCTAGTTGTTGAGTTATTAAGTTATTTACTTTATCTATTTCTAATTTAATAGCATTTGATATTGCAGAAGCTTTAAACGTTTCCAATTCATTTAAGTTATTATTACTAGCTATTACATTTACTTTAATATTATCTTCGTATTTATTTTTCTTTCTAAAGTTCTCTTTTTTATACCCAATTATTTGTAATGTGATATATATTAATATCATTGATATTAATATTGTTAAACTTGCTAATAGTGTTGTGAGCGAAGAAGTTAATATTGTTAAGTATCCACCAACTACTACTTCTATTACGATAAAAAGGAGTAACCATTTATACCTCAATTTAAATTCTTTATTGTCTTCTCCTCTATATACATTATTTATTTGTTCTCTTTTTACATTTTCTAACTGATTTATTGTTTGAGTATATTTATCAAGTTTTAATTGCTCTATATTTTTATTGTTTATGAGGCTTCCTATACTGTTTTTGTATCTTGATTCTAATTGCTCCTTACTAGTTAATAATTCAGTTGTTGAAGATACTTTTTGTTTTAATTGTTCTAAATGTTTCTCTTTATCTTTTAGTAATTTTTCATTTAATTCTCTGTTATCTTTATTCTTTTTTAATCCCTCTATCTCTTTTTCAATATTATTTATTCTATACGATATTTCTATATATCTACTTAATTTATTCTTATCATTGTCATTTGTTAATAAAGCTTTAACCCTTTCAAATTCTTGTTCGTATATATTTTGATTATTTAAGGATAATTGTTCATACGGAGAAAAGTTAAGTAGTGTATCTACACTATTTCTTTCATCTTCTGTTAAAACTTGTATATGTTTTTTAAATTGTTCAAATGATATATTTATTCCTAATCTATCTTTTAAAAGAGATATGAAGTTTTTTATTTCGTTATTCTCTCCTATTCTTTCTATGTTATTACTTGAATCTATTGAGGTGTTATCAAAGCTATATTCTATTTCAAATTCAGCTGGTCTTCTCTTTATTAATAGCTCTATTAATATATTAGTATCTTTATATGCTAAATCAAGGATATTAGAGAATATATATTCTTTATTAGAATTAAATATTTTAATTCTTTTAATTATTAATTTCATTATGTATATTCTACAGGGAAACTATGTTAAGTGAAAGTTAATAGATATTGAATTAGTTAAGTTTAGAAGAACAGATCATATTGATCTTGTAAATCACTAGCCCATTTTGAATCTACCCATACATTATTTGTCGCAGTACCCCTTCCAGTTGCACAAATAAAGTATCTATTTGGATCTGGTAAGACCACCGAAGGAACTCCCTCTTTTTCTGGGAACAAGCTTTGACAAGTTACTGTTTCACCTACTTTACCACAAGCCTGACCTTCCTCTATTACTGTATTACTTGTACAAGCTGTTTGTAACTTAGCTTCAGTTCCAGTACACAACGTTGTAAAGAAGAATTGAAATCCTGGCATATTTACATCATAGCAAGCTACATCATCGTTAACTCCTAGCAAATTGAATACAGTAGTTAATATTGGTACAGCTAAAAATACTAATGCAAACCCTATTATATAGTTAATTATTCTCTTTCTAACTTTAACTAATTCTTGATCAGATGTACCACCTCTTAACATGTATTCAAATCCTACACCTACAAGTAATATAAAGGAGAATGCACCAACTACTGCCCATACTACATAAAGAATTCTTACAAACCATACCTCTATTTGTTGAAGAGTTGGGGGTATTAATACTGCTCTATCATCACCTGCTATACCATCATTATTTACACCTTCACATAAAAAGTATCCTGAAATATCATCTTTGTAGATTATACTTTGTGAATCTTTAATTATTATTCCTCTTTCATCAAAACATTGGTAAGACTCTGCACTATTACCAGAGAAGTCAAAGAATTGAATTTGGGCCGAGACTTTACTAAAAGGTAATAAGGATGTATATATCAGTAATGATAATATAAATATAGATGATAATTTAACTATCTTCATTAAAGAACACCCTTATGTAAGATTTATATATTTTTCAAAAAGCACCTAATTATTCAGGATCAAGAATATCATCAATTATACCTGGAGTCTCTTGACCTTGTTGTAGACCTCCTAGTGCATCAAAAATTACTAATATAAGGACTAAGCCAATAATTCCGACGAATAAAGCAATTAACCCAACAAATGCACTTTTAATAGCTTTTTGAGCTTCTTGAATCTTTGTTTCATCACCTTCACTTCTAATATATTTAACAGCAGCTTTAATAATTATGTAAACTGCAATAATAATTATTCCTACAAATATTAAAGATAGGGCAAACTGTCCTAATTCAATAAGTTGATCAACTAAAGTCCTAGGAGTTGGAACTGTAGAGGTTCCACATATACTATCAATATTCAAAAAACCAATTTGTTTAATAAAAGGGAAAACATCACACAACACACTGTCAGCCTTTACCACCCCATTACTAACTAATGGTGATACTGGTAATAACAGAGTTAGAGATAAACCTAATGTTAATAATAATGTTCTGAAAACCTTCATCGTATATATATTAAAAGATATTTATGTTATTTAATCACAAACAAAATATATTTGCAACAAATTTAAAGCACTGGCTCATTAATTAATGGAATATCCTCTGGTTGACTTAAACTAAAGATTCCTTCAGCATTAAACAGTACTGTAATAATTACAACACCAATAATTCCAATAAAGATAACAATTAAACCAATAAATACACCTCTAATGCTTTGACTACCCTCTTGAACTTTACTGGCATCCCCTTCACTTCTAATAATCTTTAAGGCAGCTCTAATAATTAAAAACACCCCATATATTATTATCCCTACAAAAATTAAAGTAGCTCCCCATCTAAATATATCTGTTGTACTTCCTAATGCATTACAAGATCCATCAGCACAAACACCCTGACATGGAACGAAGTCACAAATACCTTGTGCAAAGACAGTATTGGTTGGAATTAATAAAAACAATATTAGAGCTAAAACAACTTTTTTCATTATCTAATCTTAAAATTAAAGCCTACTTGATCCAGCCCCATTTGGACTAGCATACCCACATAATTTATCTGCTTGTTCTGTAGCATTTGATCCCTCTTGATCTAAATACGCTTGATAATAGTAATCATAATCTGGGTAGTCACAACTCCTAAACATCCTTGGCCACTCAAATACAGTACCTATACCTGCAAATATACCAATAATACTTAAAATTACAGGAAATAGTAAGCTTAGGAATACACCAAGTAAAATGTTTTGTAACTTTTTAAAAACAGCTTGTAGTGCTTCTGGTTTACCTTCACTCTTAAATGCTTCAATACCAATAATTAAAATTCTGTAAATCCAAAAGATAACAATAGCAATAGTTGCAAAAATACCAATAGCTGATAGAAATGAAAATACCGTAGCACTACCAGGTTGTAGAGGTCCAAAATCTATAAAAACGGGGATAACAATATCTTCTAATAGATTTGCACCTGTATCAAATTCCTCAACTACTACCGTATCTGCTGCTAAAACAATTGTATTTATTAAAGATAGAATCATATATTTTTATTATTTTATCACAATTACAGGACCATCAACTTCTGTAGTTGGATCTACATCAAGTTGTAGTTCAGCTAGTGATGGTAACCCTAAAATATTAAACACTAATTGAGTAATGAATAAGAAACTAACTGATAAGATAAAGCCAATAACAATAGCTTTAGCTTCTTTACTAATTGAAGCTAAATTTTCATCTGTTGTTGCATTAGGCATCTTAATTGCAAAGATATAAATACCTCTTAATGCTGCATAAATTGCAATAATCGCTAAAAATGTAGAAAACCCTAAATTAATTAATGTAGGTAACTTTTCATAACTAATTTCAACCTTAGTATTAAAAATATCTATACTGTAATACACAGGGTCAATTGGATTATCTTTATTATCCTCTGCTTTAGGACACTTATTCTCACAACAATCTGCCTGCCCTGAAGTTGGGGTATTTAATATTCTAGATAGGACACAAGTCATATCAGGAACCATATCATCTGCTTCGCATTCTATACCACTTTGATCAAAATATTCTTTAGGAGTACAAAACTTAGCTTCAACAGTATTTAAACTACCTAAAAAGGTAAATGATGATATTAAAAATATTAATGTTATTAGAATTTTAAATTTCATAGTTTTAAAATAAATTTAAGGTTTCTACACCTAAGAAACTAGCTACAATACCTGATATTGCAGGTGCAAATACAGCAATAGATAAACCAATAATCGCTGCTACAATAATGTTCCTAGCTTTTTGAATCTTAGTATCATCCCCTTGAGAAGTTAACCAAACGTATGCAGCATAAAGCATCATTCCAATGAAAGTTAATATAAACAAGGGTCTAATAAAACTTACTAATGCATTAACAACATCTTCAAGAGATTTATATATACTAATTGATGGAAACTGCGCTGAAAAACTTTGAGCACTAACCCTAAAAACAAATAAACTAAAAACACTTAAGATACTTAGTAAAACTACACTTAATCTTCTTTTTAAACTTTTCATAAAGTTATTATATAAATAATACAATAATAAGTAAAAACTTAACCCTCACTAACAATATCTAATCCCTTTAAAGTTACATTGCTTCCATCTTTAATATTACCAGTAATAATCCTATCCGCTATCTTATCTTCAATATTCTCTTGGACAACCCTTCTTAATTCTCTTGCTCCAAAGGATAAATCGTAACCTAACTGAGATAACTTACTTAAAGTATCACTATCCCAATTTAAAACAATACCTCTCTCACTTAATTTAATATTTATCTCCCTTAAAAACTTTTCAACAACTTTAGATACTTCAATAATAGTTAAATGTCTGAATAAAACAATCTTATCAAATCTATTTAAAAATTCTAATCTAAAGTTTTGTTTTAAAACTTCCATTGAAACTTCTTTAATCTCTGTATAACTCTTTCTCTCTTTATACAACTTTTCAATCTCTTTTGAAGCAGTATTTGAAGTCATAATAATAATTGTATTAGTAAAATCTACTCTTCTAGATAAACTATCAATTAAAAAACCATCATCTAATACTTGTAAAAATAGATCTAAAACTTTTGGATTAGCTTTCTCAATTTCATCTAAAAGTATTAGTGAGAATGGTCTAGCCCTTACTGCTTCACTTAAAAATCCTCCAACAAACTCTCCTTCTTCATTTAAATATCCAATTAACCTTCTTAAATTCTCTTCTTCTGAATATTCAGACATATTAATTCTAACCATAAACTTATCACTACCGTAGTAATTAAGAGCTAATGATTTAGCTAACTCAGTTTTACCAACTCCTGTAGGTCCATAAAAAAGAAATGATGCAACTGGCCTATTCTTGTTATTTAACCCCCCTCTATTTCTTTTAATAGCAGATACAATTGAAGATATTGCTTCATCTTGACCAATAACTTGGTTAGATAAATTAGTTTCTAAACTCATTAATATTTCAGATTCATCTCTTTTTACAGCACCTACACTTACTCCTAATTTCATTTTTAAATACTCTTCAATAGCACTTGAATCTAAATAATTAAGTTTTTTAGATTTAACTTCAATTACATTCTCTAATAAAATATCAATACCCTTTTGAGGCATTAATTTTTCATAATCAAATCTATATGAATAATCTATTATTCTCTTTAATGCAGAGAACCCTATCTCTATAGAATACTTTTTCGAAATAGCTTCAGATTCATCTGCTAATATCTGTAATGCAACTTGTGGATCAGCTTCTTTAAATTCTAAAATATCAAATTTAGAAACTAACTCCCTATATGGCTTTATATACGTTTGGAAATTAGCAAAGTTATCGCTAGCTATAATTTTAATCTTAGTTTTGTTTAATAGATCAACAATTAAAGATACTAATTCAGATTTAATCTCTTCTCTGAATGAAAATATACTAGAAAACTTTTCTAATACAAGAATAATATTTCCAGAAGATTGAATCTCACTAAAGATTTTAATAATAGTACCTTTTAAATCATTAATATCTTCCTTTTCAGAAAACAATTTATTAAAGTTTACTAATACTAATCTATACTCCCTTAAGGCTTGTGGCATATCTTCTACAACCATCTTAGTGGCTAAGTATTTAATAAAACGGGTTTTCCCAGTACCACTATCTCCTAAAAGCATAACTGCGGTATATGTTTCTCTTTCCAATAGGGTAACTAACCTTCTCATTTCATCATCTCTTCCAATTGATACAACAAAATCTCTTGATGACTTATTATTTGTTAAATCTTCTCCCAGAGAATCTAGTGTTGGAGTACCTTTAGATGTATATGATAAATTAACATCTCCACTAGGTTTTAATTTAGAAAGTAGTTTCCATTTATTAAAGTACTCTCTTTTTTGATTTTCATTAATAAACCATTTTCTAACTCCATCAAGCTCTACATCTGTTATCTTGTAATCCCATAAATAATCTCTTAAATAAAATTTAATTAATACAAAAAATATTGAATATTTATTAATATTTTTTAAATTTAAAACCATACTTTCATTAAATATTCTTGTAAAGAAATCTATATATCCATTAACAGCAGTTTCACCTCTAAATCCATCTAATTTACTAACTAATTCATTAGGAGCTATTCCAAGTCTTGTAGTTAATATATTTTTAATATTACTATCACTTAATAATTTTAAGGATATATCTTTAATAAAGTTGGAATTAAGATCTATTAAAGAACTATTAAGAATTAATGTAGCTTGATAATCTATAAAATCATTAATTAAGTAATTATTATTTAACCGCTTTTCTATATCAGTTCTTATATTCTCAAGAGATAACTTAATTCTCGTATTATCTATTAAGTTTTTATCTCTTTTAAAATATAGTCCAGATAAAACGCCTAATAGCATTAGAGTGGGAAGTAATTGTAGTAGAGTTTTTGGATTTAATATATTTATTAAAAGTAATTCTCCTTCAATAAATAGTAAAAAAAGATTAATTAATATTGAAAATATAGATAGTAGAAATATTAAGTTACCAAATTCTTTCTCATTTTTTTCTTTAATTGCCCTCTTACCATTAAGAGCTGTTAATAGTGATAAATCAATAAATACTTTTATACCTTTGTATTCAAATAGCTCTCTTCTTTTTTTTAATTCTTCAAAGTTATCCATTTATTAAAAATCTAAGTAACTGTATAAAAGGTATTAGTGGTAATACTGTTAAAAAGCTAGCTATTATTAATAGTGGCACTACTCTTATTCCACTATATATACTTCCAATTACAATCCACCATGGTTTAATTATCATGCTAAGAGCACGTCCAAAGCTACTACTATCTCTAAATAAGGGGGTGTTAAAATTTTTTACAAATGGTAATGCTCTAGTTTTATTTAAAAAATATATTAAATTACCTAACAAGCTTTCTTCAATATATTTTCTAATTACTATTAAATACCACCACTTTAAAAAGTCTAATACAAACATACAAATTTACTTAATTTCTATATTATTATCTATATAGTTAATTAAGTCTAGTGTTATGAAGTTTAAGATTCTTGAGGTCTTCTACTTTGTACTATTTCTTCTTCACGTTCAGCTATAGTGTCTGGGTTGAAATTATCATATTTAGAATTTAATAAGGCAATCATTATCTCGGTATCAGTATCTTCAATATCGGGATTACTGATAAATTGAACTATTTCTGCTCTTACATTTGGATAGTAAGTGAAAGTACCCCCACCTAAGAAATTCCTAAAATCTTCCATTGTTCAAAGCAATGCGGCGACCCCAAAAAA
>JBGSZB010000024.1:0-9528 GCA_041750555.1 Candidatus Dojkabacteria bacterium
TAGCGTAATCTAATTTATCTAGATTATGTGTAACCATTATTACTGTTTTACCTTTTCGATTAAGTTCTCTTAAGAATTCTGTAATTTTTTTACCAGAGTTATAGTCTAAGTTACCTGTAGGTTCATCCGCTATTATAATTGATGGATCAGTAATTATTGCTCTAGCTAGGGATACTTTTTGTTGTTGACCAGAAGATAGTTCTGACGGATGAAAGTTAGCCCATTTCTCCATTCCTACTGTAGTTAGGGCTTCCATCGCTTTATTGTATGCTGTATCTTTTCTAATACCTTTCATTGAGAGTGGAAAAGCAACATTAGCTACAACATCAATTGATTTTATCCAATAAGGTTGTTGATATACTATACCAATATTATCTTTTCTAAATTCAGACAATTCTTTTTCAGGTGTTTTATCTATTCTTCTACCTAGAAATGTTAATTCTCCTTGTGTAACTTTTTCTAACCCTAAAACCATATTAAGTAATGTTGATTTACCACTACCAGATGGTCCAAATACAATTAGGAATTCATTTCTTTCTAATTCAAGGTTTAAGTTTCTAATTACATCTATGCTTTGAACTTCAGAGGAATAAACCTTTTCAATGTTTTTTGCTTTTAATATTATCTCTTCACTCATTATTTTTAACACATATTTTTACTTATACCATTAAACAATAATATCAATTACACTTCAATAAGAAATGTGAGATTTGGTGTATTTAAAACAAGAGAAATTTTATGGAGATTTAATTATGCCCGACACGATTCGAACGTGTAACCTACTGCTTAGAAGGCAGTTGCTCTATCCATTGAGCTACGGGCACATATTTATATGAGCTGGGCGAGACTCGAACTCGCAACCAACGGCTTAAGAGGCCGCTGCTCTACCATTGAGCTACCAGCCCCCCATTTTAAAAAAGCTATGAGTCGGGCGAGACTCGAACTCGCAACCAATGGCTTAAAAGGCCACTGCTCTACCATTGAGCTACCGACCCAAAATGTATGGGAATTATACCACTAGCTTTAAAGGATTTAAATCTAATTTCTTAATTAAAAATACAGTGCTACAAGAAATTAAATATATCTTCTAGCCCTCTAATAACGATATCTAATACTCTATCACTTTGTTTAGGAGTAATAGTTACATTGTTAGTAGATTTTGCAATATTCCCTGCACTATCTTCACTTGATACTCTAAAATGATAAACGCTTGATGGTTTAAGTCCTGGAATAATTACAACATGTTTAAACCCTAATGTTCTATCAATTTGAGTTGTTTGAGGATAAGTTGGAGTTGATCCATCACCAAAATCTACTTGAGAACTAGATAACTCATCAGTTTCCCAAGAAACAATTAATTGAGCATTGTTAGTGGATGCATTATCACTAACTAATCCTTCTACTTTAATATTAAATACTCTAGGAGAACGTGAGTCTGTAGCTGTTGTAAATTGATATTGAGTTGAAACTGCTTCATTACCGATAGCATCTACTCCTTTAACAAAAAGTAGATATGTAGAATTAGGTAAAAGACCGGATAACTGCATAGAGTGTTCTGTAAGTAATTCTAACTCAACTACATCTCTTTCTTGAGTAGGATTAGAGCTTGGAGAATAAGTTAGTATTGAAGATGTAGGAGTATTAGTATTCCAGAATACCTCAATTGTTGGTTGTGCAGTCTCTTTAACCTCTTGTATCTCTATATCACTAACTCTAGGACGAGGTATTGTTGTAAATGAATAAATATCTCCTTCATATTCTCTACCATCAATATCTAATAAATTAACTTTATAGAAGTATTTAGTACCATCAGTTAAACTTCCAATTGGATTTGTATAACTACTCTCTAATGGAGATGTATTTATATCAACTATACTTCCAAAACTAGAAGTTAGTCCATAATATATTCTTGCTTTATAGCTATTAATACTTGTAAATTTAATAATTACAGAATCTACAAATATATTAGGAGTTGTAGCTTCTTTAAGAATTGGTGGAGGATTTGTAGTAAATGTTTTTTCATTACTAACTCCTGTATTACCATCTTCATCTGTCCATTTAGCTCTATAGAAATATGTAGTTCCTGGCTCTAGATTGTTTAAGGCTAATGTATGTGCATTAACTTGTGCTGAGATAGATACTTCTTCTTCAAAGTATGTATTCTCACTTGTTCCATATTGTATTTTAGAATCAGAATCTCTATCTGTAGTCCAAGATATAACAGCTTTACGTGTAGTAATTTGACTAACACTAGGTTCTCCAATTAGAGTTGGTGGTTCAGTAAACTTTCCTTCAGGATACTCTGAATCACTACTTGATGATGCAGAACAACTATTTGCACTATCACAAGCTTTAACACAGTATGAATAGTATTCTTGACTTAGAGATGTATCAATAAATGATGTTCCGGTCACTGTACTTGTTAAACTAAATGATCCAAAACTACTACTACAGCTAACACCCTCTCCAACTGCTCTGTACACTTTGTAGCTAGTTACTCCAGCTCCAATATCTGTTGGTTCTTGCCAAGTTATTGCTAATTTCCAATCGTTAGCTGCTTTAACAGATATATCTGAAACATCAAGGTTTAATGGAATTCCAGGAGCACTTCCTGAATATGTAAAATCAATATATACAATAGTATCATAATTAATATTTAGTGCTTCATCACGAGCTACAATATACATTCTATTGCTTCCAGGTTGAGTTGCAAATGCATCTGTACTTAAAGTTGTAACTCCAGGGTTAGTAAAGTTGCAAGTTAAATCAGATGGTAGTGAATTAACAGAATAACAATATGATATATTTTCTTCAATTCCACTAAAGATAACTGGTGGTTCCCACTCAAACGCATATTCGTTTACTGTATTATCTGTTGGAGTTACACTTAAATCTTGTACTTCTCCAGGAGCTGTTGTATTAATTTTAAGAGCCCCACTTATTGTTCCTGCTGATACATTACCTGCATTATCAATAGTTCTAACATATATTAAATTACTTCCCTCCTCAATATTTGGATAATCATAAGTAGGGTCAGTAGTATATGCTCCATCATTAACTAAAACATCAGTAGTATCTTCATTCCCATTATGTGAATCTCCATACCAAGTTCCATCTATGTTAATTCTATACTGTAAACCTGCTAACTGTGAGTGAGCATCTGTTGCTCCTCCAACCACAACTGGCCAAGTAAAAGTTGCATCTTTAGTACCAATAAAGTTAGAAGGCATACTTACATATTCAGGTAAGCTTGGAGCAACATTATCGTATTTAAATGAAATTAAATTTCTCCAATCAATACTATCTCCAGAATAGAAGTTACCTGCTAAATCTACAGCTTTTATGCTAAAAAAGTATTCTTTTCCTGAAACTAAGCTTACTCCAAGGGAATCAACATCAAGTGGTGAATCCTCAATAATATATGGACAGTAATCTCTTGCAATCCCATCATCAAGACCAGTTAAAATACCCCCTGCATTACTTGGATCTAAGTTAACAGATGTATCTAATATAGCTTCTTCAAGAGAGATACAATATCCAAGTAATCCACTTCCACCTATGTTATCACTTCCCCCGTCCCAATATATTACTGGTTTATATTTAATCCAATCTCCACTTACAACACCAGCTATAGAAATGTTTGTTGCATTTACATCAGGGTCTATTAATTCAGCAGGATCATAATCAATTGAAATATCAAGAAGTTCAGGCACATTAAATGACCCATTTGAAATTAGAGTTACTTCATACTGAACATATCTATTATTATCACTAACACAATTATTTGAACTTATATCTGATCCATTAGTTACTTCATCACATAAACTAAAATCTGTTGCTCCTGACATATCACTGTTATTTGATGTTCTAACCCTAACTTCTATATCTCCATCATTAAGGTTAGCTGTATAATCTAAGTTATTCCAATTACTTAATTGTCCACTATCATAAATATTTGAAACAATTTTACCCTCAACTGGTAAATTATTAAGTGATAAATTATCCACATATGCAGTTTTTGTTGGTTTAACCCTAACTCCATAATCTTTTAAAGAGCTAGCTCCTGCTACAGTACCACTTAATCTATACCAACCTCCTCCAACAGATTGGTAGGTAGTAGCTACAACACTTCCATTTGAATAAAGTTCTGCATCAGTACTAGTTACTGCAGCGCCTGTTGTATAAACATAAGCTGAAAGATTATGTGTTAATGTATCTACAGTATTTAAACTTTGTGCAACATCAGCATTGTATGCTCCAGTGTTAGTAACTTTTATACTTCCAGCACCTGCATATTTAGTTGTAGTATCTAAATTAAAAGTTCTATTAATATCGTATTTATTATTTAAATAGTTTTCTATTGCTAATCTCTCAGTAGAAGATAGTATTGAACTATATACAATAAATTCACTCATATATCCTGTAAAATATCCTGCAGCATATCCTCTAGATCTTCCTAATTGTATACTTGTAGTCCCATATAGACCAAAAGTATAAGAAGATACCGTACCTCCTGCTACACCATTTAACCATTGTACAAACAATGAATTAGAAACAGTTCCATTAATATTTACTAACCCATAAGCAGGAGTTGCCCTGTATGCATTTATTCTAGCTCCATTACCACTAAATAAATCAGGGTATGATAATCCATTTGAACTATACCTATCATATCCATCTCCTCCATTTACAGTTGAGAATAATCCATATTGAAAATCATTAACTACAAAATGTATTAAAAAATATGTAGCAGAATCAGTAAAATCTGAAGCTACATTACTAATATCATATAATTTGTTTTCACCACTAAAAGCAAGTCCCGGTCTATTATTTATTAAGCTTGAGTAATAAGTGGCTCTTAATGAACCATTAGATTGTATAGCATGATTATTTTCTCCAGATTGATCTGGCCACGTTTTAACAGTTTGTGCATTTGTTGCTGGAACTCCATCATCGTAATAGAGTTCCCTACTTGCATCTAACCATATTTTTAAATTACCATATTGAGAGGGGGAAGTACCTAACCAACTATCTATTTCAGGATCAGTATTAGCTTCCCTATTAGTAAACTTTTCATCATTAGGTAGTGTAACTTTACCTAGAGATACTTCTACACTATCTGAAGATAAGTACTGATCAACTGTACTTGAACCTAAACCATTATCCCAAGATGTTTGAACCCATGGTCCACTATCTGCTTTAATATATGCACTGTTAAGTAACAATATAATAGATAGGGCTATTAAACCCGCAACTGAGGGTATAACTATTGTTTCAAATTTAGATTTATGTTTTTCTAGTGGCTCTAAAAAAAGTCCACCACTTCTTTTACTTTTAAGAGAAATTCCTCTCAAATTAGATATATTTAACCTGATACATTATTAATAATTTACGAAGTTAAATCAAGGATAAAATACTTATAGTTGCTATGCTTATAACTTATTTAACATTATAGTTTCTAAGTTTTTGAATATCAGAGTTATTTATTGCTTCTCCAATAATTTTACCTGTTAATTTAAATGGAGAGATAACAATATTAGCCCCATTTTGATATAGAAACTCAATATCTTCATTAGTTTGAGCTGATATTAAAACTTCAATATTTGGGTTAATGCTTTTGGCTTTTGATATTAAAATCATATTATCTTCACTATCAGGAATTGTTGAGATAATTAATTTAGCATTTTCAATATTTAGACTTTCAATAATATCTACATCACTAATATCTCCATAGATAATGTTGTATCCATCCTTACCTAATTTTTCAACAACTTGTGGATCAAAATCTATTAAAAGTAAATTATCCTTTTGATCATCTATCTCTTTTAAAATATCTCTCCCCATTCTATGAATACCACAAATAATTATGTGATCATTCATCTCTGTAGATCCAATAAACTTATTCTCAACATTCTTTTTCTTATTTTCAAAGATAGTTAATATCTTTTGAAGAGGTTTATATATTACATGAGAATAAAGTATTGCATATGTTGATAATATAAAGGTAATTATTCCAACTAATGCGATTAATGAATTAACGCTATCATTTAAGTGTCCTATTCGAACACCTGAGTAAATTAAAATTAAACTAAACTCTGATATTTGAGCAACTGTAAGTCCTGCTTGAAATGATGTTCTCTTTTTATACCCCATTAATCCTAAAATTATCATTACAATAATTGGATTCCCTATAAATACAAATAAAGATAGGATAATAGCTATTGGTAATACTTCTCCAATATTATTAAAACTTAAATTCATACCAAGTAATACAAAGAATATTATTATAAAAAAGTCTCTTAAAGACCTTACTTTACTTGATATCTGAATACTTTCAATTGAGTTTGCTAACGATAAACCTGCTAAAAATCCACCAATTTCAATACTAAATCCAATTAAATCTGAACTAACAAACGCTGATAATGCAAAAGCCCAAGCTAGAGAAAACAATAATAAAGTTTCTTGAGATTTAGCTACAAATTTAACAACTTTAGGTAATATCCATTTACTTGCAATAAATATTACACCAACCAAAACTACACCTTTAAGTAGTAAGAATAATAGTTCTAAAACTATACTAGTATCTGTATTTGCTGTTTTTTGTAAAAAGCCAATTAATACTAGGGCAATTATTGCAAAAAAGTCTTGAACTAATAAAAAACCTATTGAAATTTTTCCATATAAACTATTAATATCTTTTCTATCGGTTAAAAGTTTTACAACAATAATTGTACTAGAGAATGTTAATGCAATTGCAATATAAAGACTTGTAAGTGGATCAAATCCTAAAAGATAATGAGTTATTACAAATCCAATTATTGATGTAAAAACAATTTGTCCAATACCTGTTATTAGGGATACTTTACCTACACTTCTTAACTCTTTAATCTTTAATTCTAAACCTATCATAAAAAGTAATAGAGTTATCCCTAGTTGCGATAGGGTATGCAATACATCTTGACTCTCAATATTACTTAAACCTAAGGGACCAACTAATATTCCAGTTAATATAAAGGCTAAGATTGGGGGTTGTTTAATTAATCTAAATAATATTGTAATTACACTAGCTAATCCAAATAACAAGGTAATATCTAAAAATAGTTTATCCATAAATGCTTAATTAATTAAAGTGATAATAAATACATAGTTAATCCAATAGGTACAAATATCCAATAATCTGTAGGTAATCCTAAAAACCAATGGTTATGCCATTCTATTTCACTATCTTTAAACTTTTTAATTCCATATTCTGGATTTAATACAAACCATAAAAAGTCTTCTAACATTAAAGAAAGTATAAAAAATGACATTATCTTTAATTCATGTTGTATGCTAAATGGAATAAATACATAAACAAAGTGTAATAAAAGAAATATTGATAAGAAACCATATAAATGAAATCCTGTAATATCTCTATTAAATATTCTTTTTAAAAATTTAGGCTTAAATCTCCAAGTAGGTAATTTAGCTGCCCAACCATTCTTACCCTCTATCTGTATTTCAAAAAGGGAATAAAGAGTACTAAACATTATCATTAAGGAAAAGAATATTATATGTTCCATAGTTACTTTGTATTAATTAAATATTAAATTATGTTATTAAATAACTTATCTTAAATCAAATAAACTACCATTACCCATGGCAATCGAAAAATTATTTATATCATTCATAATGCTTAAAACTCTATTACCCCATCCTATACATTCCTCTTGGGGACCACAAAATGTAGTTTCCATAAGTCTAGGATCAACCATATACCTGTAACCATATTGTTCACTTAATACTCTAGTTACTCTCTCTATTGATTCATCAAATGAATTAAAAGTAATTCTATCTCCCGCTCCTCCTCCAAATCCCCAACAATTAAACATTTCTGCTGAATGCTGATATTTACATAAATTAGTTTCATGTTTTGCAATTGCTGCAACTATTATGCAGTCTTTTGGAGAACCATAAAGATCACAATACTCACTAAATATTTTACCTGTTCCGTATAGTGGGGAATTGTTTTCTAAAAAATACAAATCAAGTATATATGCTCTTTTATCAATAAAACTATTATTAACTTGAATAGGAGTAACATTATTTGTAATACTTAAAGAATTTTTTATCTCTGTTTGATTATTAAATATTGAAGATATATTAAAAGTGTTTAAAGCATTATCTGCTTTAATTAAATATCTATTATCATTTATGGATATTAAAGCTATTAATATCAAAGAGATAATTAAAAGGGATATAATTAGAATTTTAGTAATGTTTATAAATCTCATAACATTAATATATTACACACAACCTTTAATTAGGTAAAGCTTTATGAGATTCTTTTAGCTAAAACTACATGTCTATGAGTATTTGAAAAAAGTGGAGTACAAGTTACAATTTTAATATAGTCATCTTCAGATGATATTGAATATATTAAAGGATCTTCACCTTCAAATACATTTGATCCTACAACTTGATATTTTAATTTAGTTCCATTGTAGTTAAGAATAATTTCATCACCAACAACTACTTCATCAATAAACCAACAACTTCTAGGGTCATATGGACCAAAGTGTCTTCTATGACATAACATTACAACTTCTCCACTTCCCAAGGGAAATGAACCAGGATGTACCCAAAAGCCTTCTTGAAGTAAATCCCAAGAACCTAAACCTTGAAGGACCGGACTATTTACTCCAATCTTAGGTATTTGTATATTTAAGTTTCCCTCTATTACATCATTTCCACTACCATAGCCGGCTAAAACTGCATCATCAACTATTGCATCTGGAAACTGTGTATAATCTTCAGTTACTATATTTTTATTTACACTACCCACAACAAAGTTATAGTTATATTCTCTTTGATCATTACTATCATTAACATCACTTTGATTATTAGTGTCATTATTAGCTTGTTCATTTTGATTACTTTCATCTGGTTTAGATTCAGTTTGATCTACTGTTTCTTGTGTATCTAAATCATTATTTGAAGTATTCTCATTATTATTTGTATTTTGAGAGGGAACATTAAAGTTATAGTCAACGTTTTGTATCTTTAAAAAGTCTTGAGCGTTATTAATAAAGTTATTAACAGGTTGAGAAATTAATCCCCAAATTATTGATGCAACAATAATTATAGTAACTAGGGATACTATTAATACTACACTTACCATTATTACTGTAGTTCTATCTTCTCTACTTAGCTTCATATCTAATTATATCATTATAGGATTTATCCTTTATTCAATTTTTCTTTTTTGCTTTATGAATAAATTTATTGTATCTATTTTTAAGATTATTTAATTGTTTTTTCCGAGTTAAAACTATTGTTGTAGATATAATTAAAGTAGAAGTAATTACTAATCCAACAATTAATCCATAATTAACGCTTTGAGTTTGAAGTGTAATCCTATACTCAGATATTGATGGATCAGCTAGTATTAATTGTTCAAACTCTTCACCATTAAATTCACCCAGAACCAGATATTCTCCACTAGATATATTTGATACTTCTACATATCCATTATCATCTGTAGTTAAC
>JBGSZB010000025.1:0-27809 GCA_041750555.1 Candidatus Dojkabacteria bacterium
TATTACTTTCAATTCTTGAAATACTACCTAAAGCTAAATCAACTTCAGATTCTAACTCCATCTGACTTAATCCAGCTCTTTTTCTAAAGTATCTAATTCTTTCACCTAGTGTTTGATTATCCATGTTTAATAGTATTTAAAGTATTACTTAACTCTTCATACTTTCTAGCATTCTCTATAGCTAATGATATATGTTCAGTAAACAATTTTAATACATCTAGTATATCTTTAAAATCACTAATATTGTTTCTACTAAAATATATAGATCCTATTGATTTATTATTTAAAATTATTGGTAAAACAATAGCAGATTTCATACCAGTAAATTTAGTTAATGTATCAGAAACATTTCTATTAACTGCAGGAACTATAAAATCGTGTAAATTATTGCTTACATATTCTTTCTGATTTAAAAAGCTTTTTACCATTAAATTATCTATGTCTTTGACTATATCTACACTTAATGATGTAAATTTACCAGGAATAAACTTCATTGCTAATTTAATTACCCAATCTTGAGTAACTGCTTTTGAATACAATTTACTTCCTTCTTTTAAAACAATAAATGAACCTGATAAACCTAGTTCATACACTATTTCATTTACAGCACTTTGTAATACATGATCTAAATTTAAATCTTTATTTAATTCTTTAGCTGATTTAACTAAAGCTTCTAGGTTATTTGATTTTTTAATACCAAATAGATCTAATAACTCATTGACATTTAAATTTAAAACATCTATTAATTTTAATAATGTCTCTTTAGTAGGATTAATAGTATTATTCTCTATTCTAGATATAGTTCCATTAGAAGCATTTATCTTACTTTCCAATTCAAATTGACTTAAATTACTTCTTAAACGATATTGTTTTATCTTTTCTCCTAATGTTTTATCCAAGATATATATTTTAATATATATTAAAAGTCATAAAATAATGACATAACAATAGTTATACCATAAATTATGGGAAAAATCATTATCTGATAAAGCAATTATCAGTTTACTTTTCTTGGTCTTAGATTAGAATATGCAATAAATATACCTACTGCATATATAATTACTCCTATAGGGGTTAACACTGTTTCCCAATAATATGATTCCCTCATATCAACACTTAAATAAAAGTTAGATGGGAATTCTAATGGATTAGATCTAATATAATCATTTGTGAAAAATTCAATTAAGAACTTCTCTGTTAATAATATTGAGACAATAACAATTAATGGTGCAATAATTTGTAATATTCCACCTCTCTTTCTTCCAGCACCTAAGAATACTCCCTGACCAACTAAAAACCCTAGGGCAATAGATATATATCCTATCTCTAATTCTAAAATTACTGCTACTGCAAACCATAAAATTGATCCTAATAATCCACCTATTAAGCCTCCAATAATTCCTAATAAAACGTTTGGACTTTGAGTTTCTTTCTCAAACTCTTTATTTAATTCTAATTTACAGTTATCACATAAATATATCTCTTCAGACTTATCATTTTTTAATCTACTTAATTTATCTTTTGAATAAAACTCTCTACATGATTCACACACTGCATCTCCTTCAGCATTTGAACCTATCTCGATTTTCTCTACAGTTTCTTCCTTTTGTTTTCTCATATCTTCATGTTATCTAAAATATAAATACGTTCCTCAATTGGTGGGTGTGTTGAAAATAATTTATCAATAAACCCACTTTTTGTTGGTGTTGAAAAATATAAATGTGCAATTGATTTATTGTAATTAGTTGGTACTCTTAAATCTAATGATATTTTTCTTAAAGCATTTGCTAGAGCTTTTGGATTTTTTGTTAATATAGCTGCACTCTTATCAGCATGAAACTCCCTTTTTCTAGATATTGCTAATTGGATAAAAAATGCTGTAATTGGAGTAAAGATAGAAAGTACCATTCCAACAATTGCTAAAGTACCACTAGAATCTTTGTTTTTTGAAAATACACTAGCTCTCCAGAACATATCAGCCAAAATACTTACAAATCCAACTAATACTGCAACAATAGCCATTAATCTCATATCATAATTTCTAATATGGAATAACTCATGAGCTATCACTCCTTCTACTTCCTCTTTATTTAAATTAGTTAATAAATCTTTACTTAAAGCAATTGAACTATGTTTAATATCTCTACCAGTTGCAAAAGCATTCATAATATCTCCTTTTATTAAATATATTTTAGGAGAAGGTATTTTTAATTTCTTTGATAATCTATCTACTATTTCATAAACTTCAGGTGCTAATTCTTTCTTTAATGGAATACACCCTGATATTCTAATAATTATCTTGTCAGAGAAATAATATGCTACAAAATTAATTATTCCTGAAATTATTAAAAATATCCCGGTTCCACTTAAACCCCAATCAAATGTATATGAAATAACTGATCCTAATACTACAACTAAAGTTGTAAGAATTAACATATATAAATATGCTCTATATTCTTGCTTATGAATCGTTAATACAATAGGTTTTGCCATAAATATTTATTAAATAATTACAATTTATAGCATAAAATATTTACAAAAACATTGTATTACAATACAAATTTTTAAATATTTTAAATGATTAACTTTTGAAAGATTTTTAGTCAGATTTCTCTACAGACAATGATAAATTACTGAATTCTAAATAATATACATTTACTTTTGAATTACATTTATAAATTCCTCCGACATTGGAATTCTCTTCTTTTAAAAAATCATATAAGTCACCCTTTATATAAAGTTCCCTTTCATTATTATTAATTAGCCTTATAAAAGTATTAGAGAAAGGGTATCTTGAACCAGAATATTGTCTTAGTGAACAATCCCCCTGATATAATTTATACCCTTGCATTAAATCTATAAGACTTCTTGTACAAGATACAAAAAAGAAGATGAAAATGAACACTACTGCTAGTGCTTTTAAATAAAAGATTTTAGATAAGACCTCTTCCTGAATAGCAGACCTAAAGAATAGAACAGTTATTCCTAAAAGTACTAAATTACCCAATACCTTTAAAACAAGTAAAAAAGACCAGTTATTAATATCAATGATGTGTATTAGAAACAATGATTCAAATAATAATCCAATAAGACTTAGTGTGCCAAAGGTATATTTTATATATTTTTTTAACATTGTACTTCTACTTGTCATAGTTTAATCCCCAAGACTTTTCATAATCTCTTGCTGATTGTAATGTTTTAGGTTTAAAATATTTCCTTATTAAAACATAGTAAGGTTTATCAACATCCAAGCTTTCTACAAATGATACACCTACTAGATTCTCAAGATATTCATCATCAAGATCAAGTAATCCCTCCATAAATTCACATATCTCTTTTACCAATGAAACAGTATGTTTACTACTAGAATCTTTAATGAATATATCTCTTAGGGCACAGGTCATTTCCATAAAAAAAACATGAGGGATCAACTCCCCATAATACTTCAAATGCTCATCAAGCCATTGGTTTAGTTCAGGATTTTTATTTTGTCTCACAAGATCAATTAGATCGATCTTATATTTCTCTCCTTTAACCCTTAAAGAATCAATTATTTTCTGTAATTTAGGATTCATATATTATAAATTTAAGGTATGGAATTCATTTATTGTTATTCCATATTTTAATAAATTGAGGGCTATTAGGCCAAGTTTCACTATAAGCATATGCCTCTAAACAAGATAAATATCCCCCAGAGGTGAATAAAACAAAACCTGCTCCATGTTCTACACCTTTTATTTCGGCTGAAATGAACAATTCATCTAGCAATATATGATCATTTTCAAATTGATAATCTTCTGATCTTCGAATCTTAAAATTAGTATAGTTTCCAACCTCTGAATACTCTCTTTCAATTTCTATAATATTATCAAGTTGTTGCTTTAACTTATTTGAGAATGAAAAATTATTATTAATTATAAAGTCAAAAAGTTCTTTTTCCCACTCACTTAATGTTGTATCTTTCTTTAGATTTTTTATATAAACACTTTAAAAATTAATTTTTAAGTTTTCACCCTCTATTTCTATACCTAATCCATCTTTTCCATTCATACTATGAATAGTTATCAATACACTATCTCCTTCTTTTAATTCAACAAATTCTTTGATATTTGAACTGTTTAAGCTACTATCCAATGATACCCTTAAATAGCTTAATTCATTACTTCCTTTTGCTATTAAGGGATAAATATTAGTGATCTTAATGTTGTGCAACCTTAATCTTAAAGCCGTATAATCAGAATCAATTAATACTAAATCCAATACATTCTTCTTTAGTTCTACACTCTTTATCGATGAAGACGCTAAGTATAATATTTCAGGATCACTTACTGAAGAACTCTCGTTAATGTAAACTTCATTATCATTTAGTATTTTTAGTTGAAGCATATTAATAAACAGCTATGAATTATTTATAGCATAATTATTTATTAAAGACATTGTATTGCAATACAAATCTTAAGATTTTCTTTTCGACTTAATATTGATAGTACTATTTAGCTAATCAAAGTTTTCTTCTAAATCTGTTTGTCCCATTTTTAGTTTTAACCTCTAGATATTCAATTTTTAGAAAAGGCACTTTCTTAATTTTAAAAGTATTTTTAGCTATGCTTACAACTACTTCGAGTAAAACAGAGATCTCCATTTCTACACTATGAAAGAAAGAGCCTGTGTTGTATCCTTCAATTGATAAAGACCATTCATCCTCATAAAAATTGAATAATTTAACTTCTGGTTCCGAATCTATAATAATGCTGTTTTCAAACTCCTTAAATACAATATTATTATTTCTTAATGTCTGCCTTATTAAATTTAAATTTTCACTCATATATATTGCTAAGTTTACTAAGATTCACTCTGTTATCTTTAATTATATCTGTAAATAAATGAAAATATAAAAAGGTGCAATATTTATTGTATTCCAAATTACTTAAATTACTAATACTAAGAAAAAAAGATAAAATCTTTGTTAATAAATTTCTCAACTCCTCTTGAATTTCCTTGCCTTCAATAACACTTGTAATTATTTCTCCAATATCTTTTTTATTGTTAAATTTAGTTAATTGAAGATCTAGACTATTTAAATGTGTCAACTCCTTAATTAGTGAATAATCATAATAGCCTGAAAGGAATATTAATTTGTTAAGCAAATCTAGTAATTTCTCCTTAGTAAGTCCATCAATAGTTATATTACAGTAAATGTGCAATGCGTAAATAGTATACATCTCAAGTTTCTTTATTAATTTTAATGACTTCGGTTTCAGAAGATCTTTTAACTCGATATAATAATCCTCATTTGTATCAAGCGATTCAAAGAAAGAAACGTATAATAAATCCTCAAAATAAGTATCGCCTTCAACATCTAATCCCAATAAGCTTTCTAGTAGATTTACAACACCAAATATACTCTTCTTTCTTTTATTCTCAAATGATTCTTTTGTAAATTGATATAGACTAAAAACTAATATATGTGGGAGAATCTCACCTAAGTCTTTCTCGTGCTCTTTTAATACTCCAGAGAACTCAGGAAGTATTTGATTGATAGAAGTTCTAAGTAATTTTATCTTTTCATCTTTATTCATATTAATTTATTGGTTTACATTTAAATGCATCTATAATATCATCTAACATTTCTAGCGCAACATCCATATCTGAACTTATTGCATCCCCATAATGCTTAGTTATCCATTTTTCCAATCCTCTTTGTAAAGTCTGTGCTTTTTCAGTATGCCACCTTCCATGAGTTGATAAACCACTCATAAGCTCATTTCTTACTGCATCCGAAGTTACGCCTCTTCCAATTTTAGCAGGATTATCAAAACCTTTATAAAAATCATTTACATAATTTTGGAGTTTTTTATCTTGCACAGAAGGTTTCTTTACCTGTTCGTTTGATGGAATACAAGATCTTCGTGGAGGTTGAGTTTGTGTAACAACACTTGATGTAACACTTTCTTCAAAACTATTAATTGTGAATAAGTCCTGCATTACTGCCAAATAATCTAATGAAAGAGAACTTCCCGAATCATTATTTATAATAGTAACAAGACCTATCACTACCAAACCTACTGCTGCATAAACTAAACTTCCTAAAAATCCAAATATCTGTTGATCCTCACCTTTAAAGTCACTAGAATTAATAGGATCTAGAGGATAAACATAATCATTTTGAGTACCTCCTTCTATTGGATCTACTTGTATAAATCTACCTATCTTTGGTATATATACTCTAGCTCCCATTTGTATAAAAGCTATACTAAACCTACTCTCTGTTTCTCTTAATACACTACCTCCAAATCCATATATATTTGTAAAATCAATCTGTACTCCAAATGGATCATATCTTCTTATTTCACTACTATTAGTTGCTAATACATTACCTGTTGAACTACTTATACTATATTCTATAACTCCGGTATTGTAGTATCTAAATCCTATTCCTGGTAAGGATACATTCTTTTCAATAACAACATTAGAATTGTTTTTAACAATTACAGGAGAACTTGAATTACTATCATATACATACTTTTTAATTTCACTACCATTATTAAAGTTAGAAACAATTATTCTACCTAAAACATCTCTAGTATAGGTTATGGTATTAGATCCTTCTGTAACAGATATATTTTGATCAGAAATATCGTATTCAAAATATATATTATTAATTCTAGTAGTATTACCATGAGAATCATAAGTAATATTTGAAAAGCCATCACCTGAAACTAATTTATCTGCAATGTCATAACAGTAATTATTTGTAGTACTGACACCATTAATAGTTAATGTGTCTGAAGTTCTATTAAAATTCTTATTTGAGTTAGTAAACTCACAATTAGTTGCACTATCAAATGAGTATGAGTATTCTCTATCACCATAATCTGCCCCAATTAGTCTACCTGCCTTATCGTAACTATATTCTTGATTAAGTATAGTTGATCCTCTAGTAAACTTTTGTGTAAGAATTAAACCTGATTGAGATTTTGTTAATTCTTCACTAATTAAAGTACCATTACTTTGTCTCCAATTGTATTTTACTGGTCTATCTAAACTATCTCTTTCAGTTCCAAGATAAGCTAATTGCCCTGATTTTGGATAAGTAATTGTTTGAACTCTTCCATAGCTATCGTAAACTACACTAGCATAAACATCATCTCTTATCTTTTTCTGTACAATTTGAGAATAGTCATTGTAAACCCATTTTTCAATTGTAACTATGTTTGATCTTGTAACTAATCTTCCTAAGCTATCATATTCATAAGTTGTAGCATTTGCAGTACTATCAGTATATTTTATTAAGTTACCTAAGAAATCATACTCAGTAAGTATAGTTGTAGTGCCATCACTTATACTTCTTTTTAAAGGATTATCTCCGAAAGCATAATTGTTTACTAAAGTCTTTCCACTCTTTCCATTATTATCTGGTATAAGTTTAGATGTCACTCTTCCTCTTGCATCATAGTTTGTACATGTCCAATTCTCATTATTTATTTTACTTGCAACAACTCTACCAGATTTATCATAAATACTTTGAACACTTCTTGAAGTTTGACTTCCATTTCCATCTGGGTCTACTTCAAGTTTAGACTTAATAAATCCAGCTTGTGACACTAAGTCAGATTCAAGAGTACACGGGTTATCTACCTGCTCTGTAGCTCCATAATAGGTATAGTTAGTAGTTGCTCCCCCAGGAGTAGTTTTAGATAATTGTCTAAAATACCCACTTCCCTGTGGTTCATAAGATACACTTGCAGAATAATTTAATCCATTTGGATCTAGTACACTACTCTCTATAATTCCATAAGCTGGATCTTGGTAAGTTGTTTTACTCTCAACATTACCAATTTGTTGATCATATACAATATTAGTTGTAGCTAAATTGTATCCTGGAGTTAAGTTACTCCATAAATTTGATTCTGCAATACCTGATCCACTTAATTTAACATCTAGCTTTGGGGTTGCGTTAAATGTTATCCAATCTAATCTAACTCTATACACTTTTCCACTAACTGCAGTAAATGTACCAGTTTTTAAAACTTGAGTTGATGATTTATTACTCCAATTATCTACTATTAATTTATCATCAATATATAGTCTTACTCCATCTGTAGAGTTTGATTTAAATGTATAAGTAGCATTTTGAGGGAAACTCACTTTACCATTTAAGGATAATCCTACTCCATCCATTCCTGTGCTTTTAGTAATTGGGAAACTCTGATTTGTATAATCAAAAGCAACAAGAGCTTTATTACTTGGATTTATACCAAATGTATGAAGTTTTGGACTTCCAAATAATGTAGTTCCCTTAACTTGATAGTATGCCACTGATCCACCAATAAAACCTTCATCATATTTAGTTTCAACTCTAGGTACTTGAGTTAGATATTGTGCTAAAGGCTTTCTATCTGAACCAAACCAACTAGTTGGTGCAGGTCCATAGTTTTCTAGAGGTCTATCATCTAAATCATATATTGTTGTACTCTTTAAATTTGTAGGTGTAGTACTACTTAAAATTATATCCTTAGATGCATCCCATTCTGTTGTTGAACATAATCCTAGGTTATCGCATAGTTTAGTAGTTCTGTATAAATTATCATATTCAATATACTTAGAATATCCGACTGGCTCTACAGCTCCAATAATATGTTGTTTAGAAGATCTTGGAAGATATTCAAATGAATGCTGAATTGTTGAGTCCCCAGTAAGGCTTGGTAAATAGATTTTATCCATTCTACCTATTACATCGTATGTAAAGTTATATGAAGCTCCTTGCTCACTACCATTTCTAAGTCCTGCAACAATAGTATCTATCATTTGTGAATCTCTTAGTGAAGATATCCTTCCATCTTCAAAATATCCATATTCAAAAGATGCATTTCCTGGATACTCGATCCTACTTAATTTTTGTTTGTAATAGTTAAATCTTGTCCAATTACCATCTGTAGTTGAGAATGCACAAAGATATCCTGTAGGTACTGCATAATCTCCACTACCACTAATACATTCGTTTTCTCCTTGGTAATAAATCACACCAAATCTTGAAGGATCTACACTATCAATAATTCTTTTTAATTTAGGATAACCACCTACGCTTGAATATTCATAAATTAATCCTGCAGGATTCTTATCATCGTAAGGTGTACTAGATTCTTTTAATTTATATTTTCCTGAATTATCTAGTGCATCATAAACATAGACTCCTCCAGCAGTATCAGTAAAGGTATATGTATTATCACTATTCTTTACTAACCAACCGTCTTCATTTACAGGTGGTTTATACCCCCCATCTTTGTATGTGTATAGAGATTCTGTTCCATCTGAAGTTAACATCACTACATCAGAATTTGATTTCACCATTAAACTTTCAAAAGGTATATATCCACTACTGTTTAAAGATAAATTCCATCCACTTGGTAATATATTAGCTTCTGGACTTAAATACTTATTCTCGATTACAATTGGATTTGAACTAATAGGTCCTTTCCACTTTAGGGATATTGAAGCAGTACTTGTAGCTTCATAATACTCAAGAACAATCTTATTTACGCTACCTGCATTTAATGAAATATTAGAAGATGTTTTAGTAGTAACAACATGATTTGCCCAATCATCTACAATTTTAGTTCCATTTAAATATAGTCTGTATCCATCATCCCCTGAAACTTCAAAATTATAGTTTCCACTAAGTGGTACTGTTAAATATCCTTCATACTTAACTAAAATATTATCACTTGGTCCCCCTGTAATAAATGCGTTAGTTCCCCAATCATAATTAACATTAGCTTCATTCCTTAATAGAAACCTAGGAAGTCCTGATGAAAATACATGACTTCCATCATCTATATAATATTTACCTGTTAATCCGTTTGTATTAAATGTATTTATTGGAGCTGTTCTAAAGTACTCTGATGGCATAACTTTCTTGGTTCCATCTGGCATTTGAATCCTAAGTATGGCTTTAGCGCCACTTGTTAACTCCGAATATTTAACTTTAAATTTAACAACTTGACCCTCAGTAAAGTTTATTGAAGAGCTCCAGTTTTCAGAACAACAGTTGCTATTAAAAAATGTTACTCCATCTAGAATTATACTGAACCCATCATCTGCATTTACTCCAAACTTATAACTTCCTGCAACTGGAGCTATGAAATACCCAAACCACTCTGCACTAAATTTATCTGTAATAATAAGACCCGGGAATGGTGAGCTAGTTCCCCAATTAAAATTAATATTGCTATCAACTCTTGTATATATTGGATCTCCACTTCTAGTACTGTTGTTCCAATATTTAGCGGATAACCCTTCAACACCTATTTGAGGAGTATTGTAATCTAATGATATACCTATTGATCCACCTAATGCATTCATTGAGTGTGTAGAATTTGCAGTATATGCATTACCATTAGATAAGTTAACTGCAAAAGGACCTGCTTCATCATATGTTTGGGTAGTATCTTTTCCTGTTCTAAAATCCGTTTTAAAGGTTGAGGTAAAAGATGGAGATGAATGTTGATGATAGTCATCTCTTACAAAAGCTGACCAAGTATAAGTACTTTTATCTTGAAGTACACCATCAGCCACAGCCATACTGAGGGATGGAGTATATGTACTTTGCTGTAAAATAGTTCCATTAGTATCTTTTAAAACAAAATTATATTTTAGTGCATCATTATCAGGATCAGTCGCACCATTTATGCTTAGTGTCGGATATCCACTAGTAATTACACTGTTATTTAAAGGGGAATTTACTGTTGCATTGTTATTTGGAGTGTAGTTATATGCATAATTTAATTTCATGTATGCTGCGTCAAATGCCTTAAAAGTATCGGCTCTATTTTCTTCACCCCAGAATATGAGGTACCCTCCTTGCATATTATTAGATACCAACCACTTAACAATTGAAGTTACATCTACAGTGCCACTAGTTGTCATATATGTATACGCCGTTGGTGAACCAGAGCCTATACAATTAAACCCAAAACAACTTGCCCATGCTACATTTATTCTGGCATTTGTATTATAAAATCCATTCCACCTGTAAGTTTTTGTAGACATATACATATCTACATATGCGCCTAATATATTTTTACCAAACAATTCAGAGTAATCCATATATGCAACACTTCTCCAAGCTTTTTGTCCTCCATCATTTAGACCTCCTATATTAATATCACAATAAACATAATTGCATGTATATCCATTACTTTTATAAGAACTATATGCAGTCCCATTAGATACACCTCTCGTTCCCCATATTATTCCTGGATCAATTGCGACAGGGAAATTATTAGTTGAAAGTTTTGAAAGCCAATCGTTATTTAATGTTACTCTTATTTTATTACCTTCAATAACTTCTTGACTAACAATATCTTCACTTACTGGTCCAATTTCTTTTGCAATTACATACAAAGGTTCTATATACATAGGAGATCCATCTTCTAAAGTTAAATCAATTCCATTTTTTACATCAGGAGAATTTATTGCTTTAGCTCCTTCGACTTCAAATTCAAAAACTGAATTCTTTATATATTTATTAACAATAATATATTCTTTAATTGCATCTCCTAAATACTCATAAACTATATCTACTCCTTCCCATATATTTCTATAAATTACATCTCCATCTATATCTTCAGATGTAACATCATTGGAATTAATTGGTTTAAATTTAACAGAACTAGATGATTCACTTTTAATCTCAACTCCCTCTGATAATTTATTATATGTAACATCTAAATTCCCTGTGTTATCAGTTAAAACTTTTTCATCATTTAAAATTGGTTTTCCAGAAATTTCTTTAAAAGTAGTTCCCTCTTTTTCAAATTTCTTTTTTAAACTTTTTTCTACAATTTTAATTCCTTCATTAGTTGTGTATTCCTCTTTATATTCATCAACAATTCTTTTTTGAGTATTTTGTGATTCTTTTAAGTTTTCAATATCTGTTGGTGTAAAAGTTTTTTGACTAACCTTATTTTCTTCTTGAATAACCTTTGAGTTATTACCAACTTTTTCTAAAGGATCTACACCACCACCTAATTCATATGGACTTTTTACTAACGGGAGTGGAGGTAATGTCTTTAATTTTTTAACTTTACTATCCCTATATTCTTTATTAGGTACCATTAGTTCTCCATTCTTAGTATATTCAGTACTTCTTATACTGTTTCTTGAATTACTAACGCTTTGAGCAAGTATTACTGCAGGATAAAACGTCTGAAAGATTGATAATACTATTAAAAATAGTATTCCTCTGGTATATAGGTTATATTTTTTCATTGAAGAATATATTAATTACATATTTTTACCACTTCTTAAAATTTAAAACATTGTCTTACAATACAAATTTTGCAAAGAAATTTCTATAGGGTAGACTAAAGAAAACAGTATAGACAAACTTACTTGAAAAGTATTAGCACTTAATATATTTTTTTAATTTTTAAAGAGAAAATCTATAAATTTGTATTGTAATACAATGAAATATTAAGAAATTATTGGTATAAACAGGTATTTAAAAATTTAATATGCCAATAATATTTGGATGGGGACATACAAATTCAAAAGAAGAAGGGATAGTTTTTAAAGAAAGGTGTCCTCATTGTAATAATGAAACTAACTTTCTACTGTATGTAATAAAAACATATTTTACATTTTTCTTTATACCAATAATTCCATATAGTATTAAAAAACTAATAGCTTGTAGTATTTGTAACTTTAGTTATGAAGTAGAAGATAATGATTACTTAACTCTTAAAGAATTAACTAAAGTACACGCTAAATACAATAGTGGGTTAATTAGTGAAGATGAATACAATAAACTTTTAAATGAAATAAGTAATCCAAATAAGATTTAATTTCTAAAAAAATTTATCTATGTATTAAGTTTTATTTATTATATTTACTATTATGAGTAAAGACCCATCTTTTTATTTTTATCATAATAAAAGTTCCAAGCAACTTGATGTAATAATGCATGGACTCAAGGAAGGTATGGAGTCGCGCTTTATTAAAAAAGTTTTTAGAAGTTCAAAAGAAAGAGGTAACAGTGTTATTTCCTTTAATTTTGAATATCTAACTAGAGGTGGGAATAAATCATCAGGTATTGAATTAACTGAAGAAAGAGAAAGTTTACAAGCTGTATTAGACTTTTGTAGATCAAAAAACTATGAACATATTAAATTAATAGGTAAATCCTTAGGAGGGATTGTTCTTGCAAGATATCTAAAAGATATTGAAGAAGATAAGCACTCAAAATTTTCGGCCTTAATATTCGGTTATGATATAGGATATATAGATATTAAATCTTTTACTGGTTCAATAAGAATTATTCAAGGAAGCAAGGATAAATACGGTGATATAAATGCAGTCAAAAAGGATTTAGAAGGTGCTAAATCAAAGAATATAGATTTCATTGAAATAGAAGGAGCAAGTCATAGTTATTGCAATCCAGAAAATGATGAACCAATTTATGTTGATAAGGCTATCCGATCAGCCTTTTCATTTAACCAAACTTAATTCCACTTATCCTGGACAGGTTGTAAAAAAGCATTGGTTCTATACCTTAAGAGATTTTGAAGATAATTACTCAAACCAAATATACAATCTTGTAAAAACTATTGATAAAGAACTAAATCCTCTTTAAAAGTAACATTAAGTTTTGACAATACTCCATCTACGGACACTAATTCGATAATTGATTTTTTCCCTGACATTACTATATTGAACCATAGTCGATCATTCTCCCACATTTGATCAAAAGGTATTGATTTCAAATCTATCCACTCAACAGTCATTTCCTCAGATTCTTCTGGGATACCCTTGTAACTGTTTGCAATATAAACGTAGATATTCACGTTCTTTTTCTCTTGGGTTTTGGTATCTAGTGAATTGAAAAATAAAACGCTAGTGAGTATAGGACTGCTTATATCTATATTTGTTTCTTCCTTGAATTCTCTTATAACTGCATCGGCTATACTCTTATCTGTATACTCTACTTTTCCTCCAAATCCGTTTATTTTATCTTTCGCACCTCCATACTTCTTTTTACCCAACAATATTCTATCTTCATCAATCAAATAGCACAGTGTTGCTAGGTTAGGGATGTATCTTGAATCTGACATAATAAGTAAATAATAAATAAATTAATAAGTAATTAAAAATAAAACAAATACATAATTATGATACAATAGTAATTACCTGAAAATGTATTACAATATATTAGAGATTAAAAATTATGATAGTATTTAACCTAACACCAAAACATTTAATAGACTTTAAAGAGAATAAAGATAGAAACTCAATATCTCTATACTTTAACTGGATAATAGATAAAGTACCTGAAACATTAAGAACAACAGTAGATTTAACTACTATAGAACTAGACTACATACATGAAGAAGATGATGTACCTGAGTTCTCAATTCCATATAAATTTAGTATTCAAAATTGTTGCCAAGAATTAAGTGATATATTTAACCAGTATATAATACTGATTAGATGGGCTTAAGCATTTCTAACACAAACTGACATCTTTAAATTTACATCTTTAACAGTTGCGATCCCTGATATCTCCTGCTATAATCACTTTTGTCAATTCTAGTATGGTTTAAGTTGAAGAATTGATTTAATAAATGTAGAATAAAGCCAAAAATATTTGGCATAATATTTAATGAATGCAAAAAAATCACTGGAACTTTTAGCTCCAGTAATAGATAAAGTAGTAGAGCAAACTTTTACAGAAGAATTCAATCGCGTCCCCTATTCAAATAAATTCGTTAAAGATTTAATAGATAGTATATTACCCCTTACAAGAGGTGGTAAAAGATTAAGAGGTGCTCTTCTCTACTACAGTTATTTAATGTTTGGAGGAAGGGATATGGATAAAATATTAAAAGCTGCTGCATTTATTGAATTAATACATATATACATCTTAATAATGGATGATGTAATAGATCAAGATAATGTTAGACATAGTGTTCCAACAGTTCATAAAGTATTTAATGATTATCATTTAAAAAACTTTAAGTTAAAAGATTCATATCACTTTGGAGAAAGTATAGCAATATGTGCAGGTATTACTTTAAATCATGTAGCTGAAAATATATTATTTAATGCAGGATTTGATCCTAAGCTTGTTATTAAAGCATTAAAAAGTTTCAATAAAGGATTAGCATATACTGGATTTGGAGAAGCTCTAGATATAGTAGCCGAGGTTAAGGATAGTATTACAGAACGAGATGCTATACAAATTAATCTTTTAAAAACTGCTAAATATACTTATGAAAACCCTTTGCATATAGGAGCAATATTAGCAGGAGCTAAAGTTAAAGATTTAGAAGCTTTAAGTGAATATGCAATACCTGCAGGAATAGCTTTTCAAATTCAAGATGATATTTTAGGAATGTTTGGTGATGCTAAAAAGTTAGGTAAACCTGAAGATTCAGATTTAAAAGAAGGTAAAAGAAATGTATTAATTATTGGTACATTAAGAATGGCTAATGCAACTCAAAGAAAAAGATTTTTAGAGTTACTAGGTAACCCTAATATATCAAAAAGTGAATTAGAGGAAGCAAGAACTATTATTAAAGATTGTGGTGCTTTTGATTACGCTAAAGAGAAAGCTAAAGCATATGTTAGAAAAGCTCAAGCTACTATCTCTACTAATCATTCTCATTGGGAGACTGAAGGTAGAGAGTTTATAGAGGGTATAGCTGATTATATGATTAATAGGGAGTTTTAAAATGAATATAGGTGTTGGAGTAATAATTGAAAATAAAGGAAAGTTCTTAATTGTTCAAGAACGATATAGTGATCCAAAAACAAATAAAGAAGTAGATAGCTATGGAACACCTATGGGACATTTAGATGAAGGTGAAGATATGATTCAATGTGCAATTAGAGAAGTTAAGGAAGAAACAGGATACAGTATAAAAATAACATCAATTATTGGTTTATATGATATAAGAAAAGCAATTGGTTTGGCTTTTAAGGGTGAATTAATTAATGAAAATTTAAACGAATACGATACTAATGAAATTAAAGAAGTTAGTTGGAAATCATTAGAAGAATTAAAACTTTTAAAAACTAGACCTGCAGTAATTGAAGCAATTCAAGATTATTTAGATGGAAAAACATATCCTCTCTCTTTAATTACTAGAATCTAATATTAAACTCCTAATTATTCTGTGTTAAACTTTTTATATGTATTTATTATTATTCATCTATGGATAAATTAAAAGACTCACTTAACTATATATTTAAAGAAAAAGATTGGGTGTTAAAACTATTACTTCCTATTCTTTTATTATTTATATTTACTGTACCTTCACTTCTATTAACAACTATTACAGATAGTACAACAAATAGAAATACACCTCCTGTAGAGGATTACTTTGAAAGTTTTATCTACGATTATTCTTATTCATATAGTAGTCAACCAAGTTTAGTAGATGGAGTAACAATATTAATTAGTTGTTTAACTATATTTTTTATAGTTCCAATGATTATTATTCAAGGTTGGTATATGTATGAAAATACACAATCTGGAGTATTTTTAAGAAAAACTACAGCTATATGGAAGAATAACTTTGGTGATACTTTAAAAAAGATAAGTAAATACTTTATTGTCAGTTTTGTTTATGGATTTATATTCCTAACTATCTTTGGTTTAATCTTTGGAGCAGGGTTATGTGTCTTGTTATTAATCTTAGCTCTATTTACAAGTGGTAATTACTCATTTGATTTTAATAGTACTACAGCCCTATTAGGTAGTGGAATGTTCTTAACATTAATGTGTTTAGCATTAATAATGTTTGTAATACTATTAGGTTTCTTTTACTTAATATATACACCTGCAATATTAAGATTAATTGCAACTAATACTTTATCTGAAAGTTTTAAATTTGGAGAGAACTGGGCTATTGGTAAAAAACATGCAGGAGAAATATTAGGAATATATTTAGTTAGTTTAATAGGAGGTGCATTAGTTGGAGGATTATCGGGAATATTATCATTTGGATCAATTTTCTTTGTAGCTACTCCTGCAATATTTGTAGTTATTACATTAGTATCTAACTATGTAACACTAGTAATTGCTACATTCTTTAGTTACTTCTTTTTACCAAGATATATGGGGTTAGTATATAGAGATATTATTAATTCTGAAGATTCACTTAAGTTTATCAAACTTGATACTAGAGATTAATAACTATTGAAATTGGGGAGGGATATTTAAGAATATCTCTCCTCAAGCCACGGATCACCATGGTTATGGTATCCCCTAACTTCCCAGAATCCACTTTTATCTACATCACTAAATTCTAATGCAGTTAAAAATTTAGATCCTTTCCATGCATAAAGTTCGGGAATAATTAAACGTAGTGGTGCACCGTGTTCAAGAGGTAATGGTTTCCCGTCTAATTCATAAGCTAGTAAAACGTTATCTTTACTTACTTCATCTAAAACTACATTAGTAGTATATGAATCTAATCCATATTGTAATAAATATTTAGCATTTGTTTGTGGTTTAACAACACTTAATAAATCTAATAACTTAACTCCACCCCAATTAACATCATATTTACTCCATCTTGTTACACAATGAAAATCTAGTGTTAAATTACTTTTTTTAAAATTCTTAATTAACTCATCTAAACTTAATTCAATAGGATTATCTACTAAACCAAAAACTTTAAACCTATATGTTTCTCTATTAAACTCTGGTCTAACTCCTAAATCTAGTATTGGAAATTCTAAAGGATCATTTAATAATCGCTGTCCCGGGGGTAATCTATTTTTATTAATATCTACTTTATTTCCTAACCCTATTCCTTTAGATTTAAATATCTTAGCTGTATTAATTTTCCCTTTAATATTTGAGAGATTCATTTACATTTAAAAAAATATTGTTAAAATATTCTGTAACTACATTTGTTACACCCCTTAATCATTATATTACACTTATGTCAAAGATAGAACCTCAGGTATATTACACATTTGATGATGTATTAATTAAACCACAGTATTCTAGTGTTAAATCCCGTGAGGATGTAGATACAACTGTAGAAATTGTTAAAGGATTAAAACTTAAAATACCTTTAATGTCAGCTAATATGCAAAGTGTTAATTCAGTTAGATTAGCTACAAAACTTTATGAATTAGGAGGCTTAGCTACTATTGATCAATTTAGATGTATTGAAGAAGAGGTAGATATGGTAAAAGAGATTAAAAAGAATAAAGCGATGGTTGCAGGATCAATTGGAACTACAAGAGACTTTTTAGATAGAGCTAAAGAGTTAATTAAAGCAAAAGTTGATTTAATTGTAATGGATACTCCTCATGCACATAATCTATTAACTCGTGATGCTATTAAATCATTTAGAAAAATGTATCCTACTTTCCCATTAATTGTTGGTAATATTGCAACAAAAGAAGCTGCAATATTTTTAATTGAGCAAGGTGTTGATGGTATAAAGGTAGGTATTGGACCAGGGGCTGCATGTTTAACAAGGGTTAATGCAGGAGTTGGAGTTCCTCAAGTTACTGCCATTATGGATGTATTTGATGTAACTCGTCACTACAATGTATCTTTAATTGCAGATGGTGGTATTAAAACTCCAGGATCATTAGCTAAAGCTATTGCTAGTGGTGGGTCTTGTATATATATGGGTAGTGTATTTGCAGGGACTGATGAATCTCCAGGAGAGATTGTTGAAATTAATGGTAAGAAGTTTAAAGAATATTTTGGCTCAAGTTCTACTGAAGCTAAGATTAGAAGAGCTAAATCAGATAAAAGCTTTAAACAAAGTGCATCTAGGTTTGTTGAGGGTGAATCTGGATTTACTAAGTATCAAGGTTCTCTAGAAGAAGTTGTTGAACGTTATACAATGGGTTTGAAATCTGCAATGAGTTATACAGGAGCTAAAAGCATTAAAGAATTTCAAGATAAAGCGATACTTACTGTATTAACCCAGAATGGATTAATTGAAAATGGGGCTCATGGGTTGTTATAGTTCTTGTTCTGGATCAAATGCTCTAACCTTTCCGTGTTCAAGCACATATAGTGTTTCAACATTACGCTCATTTTTAACAAGGTAAAGTACTAAGCCACTTGAAAGTCTAAAAATCTCTTTAATATTACCAATAGGTCTACCTTCATTGTTACAAAACATAGAATCTATAGTTTCAAAAAGAGGTCCGACTGCTGGAGCTGTCTCATGCTCAATATCTTCATAAGTTGCGGTCATTGACATAGTATTAATATAACAATTAATACCGGTATTTTAACTCTAATTTACATATCGTCAACACCTTATAGTAACATTTGTTTGGATTTGTAAATCTGTGAAGAATATTGCCGGTCAGGGACTCGAACCCCAATTAATGGCTTCAAAGGCCACTGTCCTACCATTAGACGAACCGGCAATCGCACCGAATTATATCACTCCCATGAATTAAATTTAATAGCTAATATTAGTGTTTGTAATATATAATCCGCTCAGATTTAAATTAAATATGACAAAATCACAGAGTGATAAAATAAAAATGAAAGAGAGATCAGATATAGAAGACCAGATAAGGTTGGAGATGGTGCCCTTTTATGAGTACTTTAGTAAATATATAGTAGATAAAGCATTAAATCCTAAAAAAAGGACTTTTCTTTTAGGATCAGATATATTTAGATTTATTAATAAATTTCACGATTATGGGATTGAATCATATTACTCCATGGCATATCCTGACACAGTAAATCCACAAGAATTTAATAGATATCTAAAACACCTAGACCAATTTAATGATGTTCTTTCGTATCCAAATCAACTTACCGAAGAAAATCCTGGGTTTAGTGCGAAGATGTATGCGTATATTAAGTTTATAATAGAGGATACTGATGCTGAGATAGTTTTTCTAATAAAACCTGGTTATTGGGATGAAAGTACGATATTAAACTATGAAGGATATACAAAAGATGAACTAATCCGCTGTTTTTTCTATTTGAAAGACTACTCAGATAGAATTACATTTGTAGCATATCCATCTGAAGAAGAAATTGCTCAACTTTAAATTCATGGTTAAACCTAGTTTTACACATAGTTATAGGGTATAATCCAATGCTTTAATAGAAATGAGTAAGTAATATGGAATACAGTAAAGAAAAAATAAGGAATGTAGCAATAATTGCTCATGTTGACCATGGAAAAACTACATTAGTAGATGCATTCCTTAAACAAACACATGTATTTAGAGATAATCAACAAGAAATGAACATGGAAGCTATACTAGATAGTGGTACTTTAGAAAGAGAAAAAGGAATTACAATTAAAGCTAAAAATGCATCAATTGAATATAAGGGTCATAAAATAAATATAATAGATACTCCAGGACATGCTGACTTTGGAGGTGAGGTTGAAAGAACACTAAATATGGCAGATGGAGCATTACTAATAGTTGATGCACAAGAAGGACCAATGCCTCAAACAAAATTTGTACTTAAAAAAGCTTTAGAAATGAAGCTTAAAATAATAGTAGTAATAAATAAGATTGATAAACCACATAGTGATTCTAAAAAAACATTAAATAGAATTAATGATTTATTCTTAAATCTAGTAAGTGATATGGATCAATTAGACTTCCCTGTATATTACGCAATAGGAAGAGAAGGAATGGCATTTAAAGAATTACCTAATGACTTAAGTGATTTATCAAAATTTGAAAAAGATATATCAATACTATTAGATGAAATAATAGAATATGTACCTGCACCAATAGGAGATGTTGAAGGTGGATTTCAAATGTTAATAACTTCTCTTGATTATGATCCACATATAGGAAGAATGTTAATAGGTAGAGTTAAAAGAGGTAAAGTAGCTTTAAGAGATTCATTAGCTGTAATTGATAATGAAGATAAAATAGTTAAAGGAACTGTAAAAGCTCTATTTACTAAAAATGGTTTAGCTTACAAAGAAATTGAAAGTGCAAGCGTTGGAGAAATAATAGCAATTGCAGGTATTGAAAGTACAGCAATTGGAGGCACAATAACTAGTGATAAAAACATTGAAAAATTACCTAGTATTCAAATATCCCCTGCATCAGTTCAAGCTAAATTTGAATCTAATACTTCTCCATTTGCAGGTAAGGAGGGAAAGTTTGTAACAGCTAAACAATTACAACAAAGACTTGAAAAAGAAAAAGAATTAAATATAGGGTTAGATATTCAAAAAGCAGATGGTGGTGGATTTGTAATAGGAGCTAGAGGAGAACTACAATTAGCAATATTAATAGAAGAATTAAGAAGAGAAGGTTATGAACTTCAAGTTAGAAGACCTGAAGTTATTTTAAAAAAAGTAGATGGAAAAATATTAGAACCTCTAGAGGAATTAATAATAGATACACCAACAGAATACCAAGGAGCAGTAATTACAGCATTAAGTGATAGAAAGGGAGAGCTAGTAAGTATGGAACAAGAAAAAGATAATGCAAGATTAACATTTAAAATTTTAACTAGAAATCTATTAGGATTAAGAAATGTATTAATTAACGAAACTAAAGGTAATGTTGTATTAAATAACTATGTAATTGATTATGTAGATTATGATAAAAATGTTACAGAGCTATATAGAAAGGGAGTATTAGTTTCTTCAGAAACAGGAACTGCAGTTGGATATCCATTAAACAGTATTCAAGAGAGAGGTCAATTATTTATTGAACCAGCAACTGAAGTATACGAGGGAATGATTATAGGAATTAATAAATACGATATGGATTTAGAAGTTAACCCATGTAAAGAGAGAGAAAAAAGTGGAGTTAGAAGAAACCAAGCAGAGATAACGCATGTATCTCTTAAAGCACCTTTTAAATTAACGTTAGAATTTGCTCTTGTATTTATAAACAAAGATGAAATTCTAGAAATAACACCTAAAAATATAAGGCTTAGAAAACAATACCTTACTAAAACTCAAAGAGTTTGGGCTAATAGAGATACATTAACTGAGTACGCTAAACAAAACTTAGGTGCTTAAAGTACAGGTAATTTAATAATAAATTTAGTTAAGTTATCCTCCCTTAAAACTTCTATAGCACCATTATGTTCCTCAATAATTTTTTTAACAATAGATAACCCTAATCCAAACCCTTTATTACTTCTAGATTTATCTATCTGATAAAATCTTTCAAATATCATATCCTTTTCATTAATATCAAATCCTTTTCCATTATCAATTACTTCAATTAAAATATTATTATTTGTTTCTTTTAAATTAATAGTAACCTCACCATTATCTTCATTTGAATACTTAATACCATTCTCAATTAAGTTAAATATTGCTCTACCAAACTTATATTGATTTACTAAATATTTAGTATCATAATCTTTTTTAGAATTCTTTTTATCATTATTAAAAATTAATTTAACATTATTCCTTTTAGCTTCAGGCTTTAAAATATCAAGCTGTTCTAAAATTAATTTACTTAAACTAACTTCTTCCCTTTTAAAACTATTAGCTATTGATAACTCTAAAAGATCTTCTGTTAATTTATTTATTCTTTTAATAGCTTTTAGGGAATTTGTAATTGCATCTCTTAATTCAATTTTAGTAGCATTCTTATCATCTAAAATTGTATCTAAATTTAGTTGAATAATAGCTAAGGGAGTTTTCAATTCATGAGAAGCATCTTGAACAAATCTTGATTGAGAATTAAAAGCATCTTTAAGTCTAACTGACATATCATTAAAACTATCAATAAGTTTACCTACTTCATCATCTGAAACCTTTTCTAATCTTTCCCCTAATCTCTCTACTTTAAGTTTCTCAATTTTAAATCTTAAATCATCAATTGGTTTTAAAAATACTCCCGAGATATAGTAACCAATTAATAAGCTTAGGACTGTAATTGGAATAACAGATATTAAACTTAATGTTTGTATATTTCTTAAATCATTAAGTCTATAGTTTCTAATTAAATTAGCTTCATCACTATTTAAATTATTAAATTGTCTAAATCTACCTAAAGGTGTTTGAAATGTATTAACTTCAATAAAGGGATCATTTCTAAAATAGTTATTAAAATATATGTTAAAAATTAATATTAATGATAATGAGAAAACTAGTATTACAAGAGAATAAATAACTGTTAATTTAAATCTAATTGTTTTAAACATATGTAATTATTCAATAATATATCCTCTACTTTTAACTGTTTTAATAATTTTTTTATCAGGATCTAACTTTTGTCTTAGTGTTTTAATATTAGTTTTAACAGTTTGTGTAAATATATCTATCTCTCTATTCCAAACATGTTCAAGTAATTCTTCCGTAGTTACAAATTTACCCTTATTTCTTAAAAGATAATACAGTATTCCATATTCTTTACTATTTAAATTAATATTATTATTTTCTAATGTGACCTTTCCTGTTGTAGAATCTAATACTAAATTATTAACATTAAACACACTTGCTTTATTTAAACTACTTCTTCTAATTAATGCCTCAATTCTTAAAAGTAGTTCCTTAAATTCAAATGGTTTAGTTAAATAATCATCTGCTCCATTATTAAAGCCATCTACTTTGTTTTCTAATAAAACTCTTGCTGTAAGCATTAATATTGGAGTATTAATATTTTTATCTCTTAAAGTTTTTGATACCTCTAATCCATCTAAGTTAGGTAAATTAAGATCTAATATTATGCAATCATAACTTTCTATTAGAGCAAGTTTTAATCCACTATCACCCTTTGTTTCTACATCTACACTATATCCTCTTTTTTCTAAAGCTTTTTTTAAAGGATTAGCTAGTTCTACCTCATCCTCTATTATTAATAGTCTCATAAATTAAAGTTTCTATATTAAAGTTTTTATATTAAAAAAATAATAGTAAATCTATAGTGTCTCTAGATTATATCCCTTCTTTGTGAAGTTGCGGTGAAATTAGTGTATTATCTATATTATTAAATATAATTAGATTTAATTAGAATTTTTATGAAGATTAGAAAACAAAATTTAGTAACCCGTTTTATTAAAGAAATAGTATATGGAGGTAATGATGGAATAGTCACTACTTTTGCAGTAGTTTCTGGGTTTTCAGGAGCTTCCTTAGGTAATTCTGAAGTAACTAATTTAGGCTTTTTAACTGTAATCCTATTTGGCATGGCTAATCTATTTGCAGATGCATTCTCTATGGGATTAGGTAATTTTTTATCTTTAAGAGCAGAAAATGATAATTACAATAAAGAAAAGAATAATTTAGATAAGTTACTTAGTAATGATTATCAATTAAAAGATAAGGATGTTTTAGAAATTTTAAAGGTTAAAGGATATCAAGAGAATGAAGCCCTTGGGTTATTAAACTTACTTAAAAGTAATAGACTAGAATATATTAATTGGATATTAGAGAATGACTATAATTTATACAACAATAATCACAATTCACCAGTTATAAAGGGAGTAGCTACATTTATATCTTTTATTGTTTTTGGAATACTTCCACTACTTCCATTTATTAATAGCTCCCTAAATCCAAGTGATGCATTTTTTGTATCAGGATTCTTTACATTTTTAGCCCTAATTATTTTAGGATTAGTTAGATGGTCAACTACAAGAGGTGATCTATTTAGAAGTGTAGGAGAAATTGTATTAGTTGGAGGACTTGCCTCTTTAGTTGGATTTATAGTGGGTAGAATTATTGGTTAATAAAGAGTTCTAAATTTAAGATTCTCAATATCTAAATTACTTTCCATATATTCATCACTAAAATCTTTATAAAAGTCATTACTGAGATTGTTACTAAATCTATATGGAAGTATTGTACAATTTTGAGAAGCTAGAGATCTTTTTAATATTTTATATGTATCTAAATTAAAGGTATATTTATTAATACTTAAGTTACTATCTATTAATTCTCCCTCACCCTTAGTACTTCCGATTAAACACCATTTATCAACTAAAAATACTTCGTAATCCTCGATATCCTTTTCAATAATTAATATTGGTTCATTATATGGCCATCTCCCAAGAGATAAGTTTTTAAATGCATTTAATAATCTTTCATTATGTTCTACTGCTGTAATTTTATTTATACATGCTCCATCACAAAGACCAATTTGATAAGAAAAACACTCTCCCTTACCTTTTTCTAATCCTAAGAATCTAGGACATAATTTATTCTTTTTAGCTATTCCACTTAGTATCTCTTTAGTACCAATAATATTTTCAAATACTGCTAAAACATTATCTAATTCAGAAATATCAAGCTTTGAATCTCTAACAGTTTTAATATTTATATATCCATTAGAATCTAATTCTTTAATAAGTTTGACCATTGAAGAGCTTTTTCTAAGCATTCTATTGTATATAGGATACTTTTCTTTAATTAAATAAGATTCCCTTAATTCTGCACCTAAGTTACCAGCTGTTGTAATAAATTGAATATCTATAGTTTGTTTATTAACACTATATTCTTTAGAGACTCTTACATCAGAATATAGATGAGATAAAACTCTTTTTTTTATATTGTTACTTTTCCCTATATATATTGGATAATTATCTGAATTTAAAAAGAAATATACTCCATTCTTTTCAGGTAATTTACTAAAATCAAAGTTTAATAAGTTTTCAGGTACTGCATTCTTTTTTAACGCTTTTGTATATGCATTATCAAATATCTCTTCACTAAAGCTCTCCCTAACTTTAAAAAAGAAATATGAGGTGGCTAATGTATCATATTTAGCCCTATGTCTATCTCCAATAGGTATTTCAAATCTTTGTATAATACTATCTAAATTATGTCTTTTAAATTCTGGATAAAGTATTCTTGATAATTTAACAGTACATAGATATTCATTTTTTAAAATGTAATTAACTTTTTGAAACTCACTTTTTAAAAAACCATAATCAAATCTTGCATTGTGAGCTACTAATAATTCTTCCCCTAAAAAATTGTATAAATCTCTTGAAACATCTACAAAGCTTGGGGAATTTAAAAGCTCCCTATATTTAATATTTGTTAATTTAAGTATAAAAGGATCAGGTTTAAATCCTGGGTTAATTGTAGTGTTAAATTCTTTTACTAATTCTCCATTAATATATTTACCAACATAAACTTCAATAATTCTATCTTTATAAAAACTTGTACCTGTAGTTTCTAAATCTAAAAAATTAATTTCCTTATTTACTAAATTAGTCATAGCTCATTATAACTTTAGGGATACCTAAATTTTGTTATTGCTAAGAATATAATTCAAAATTATACTATTACTATTACCTTTAAATTTAAAATTATGTCATCTAAGAAATTAATGTTTGTTGGAGGACTAACGCTAACAGTTTTAGTTATTGTTGGTTTAGGATGGTTTTTAGCTAGTCAACTTCTATTTAATGGAGCTACTAATCTAACCGCTGATGAAAAAACTAAAATATTAGCTTCTGTTATTAAAAACAATTCAAGTTCCTTACTTGGACCTAATAACGATTCTGCCTCATTAGCTAGTCTTGCAGGTGGAGCTGATATGGAGTCAAGTTTAAGTTCAAGGCTATATTATCCTGAATTTGAAAGAGATTATACATATAAATATACTAATGTTAATTATACAACAGGTAGCGCTATAGGATTGTGTAAACAATTTAGTAGTCTAACTAATCAACCAAGTGTTACAGAAAGTTATGAATTTTTTGATGAAAGTGAGAGTTATTACAAAAATATTAGTTACAACTCTATTGGAATTTTAACTGATTATTATTTATCTACAAATACTTCTAATAGTTCTGAAACAATAGAATACAAGGGGGGAAGTTATGCAATTAGATGGAATTATGATTATTCAGATGTTATGCCTATGATTGAGCCTGCAATTGATAGCGATACTTCCCTTGAGATAACTGAACCTGAGTCATTAGATACTCCTGTAGATAACTTAAGTGAGCCTACAGTTCCAAGCGATACTGATTTAATAAGCATGTATTTTGGAGAGGATGCTGATATTGTTGGAACTACTAATATTAATAATCGAGAACATTATATTATTCAATATTCATATAAAACTAACTGTAACCAAGATATTTATTATCCATTATATGATGTTGCTGTAGTTAGTAATGATATTGAATTGAATGATTTGATTATTGTTCAAAATGTTGTTGATCCAGAAACTTTTGAAATTGTTAGAAACAGTAATTATTTAACAAGTGTAGCGGAATCTAATTTATTAAGTAGTTATTCTTCTAACATTACTAAAAGTAATCAAAGCTTTGCAGAGGTAACTAATGACTTTGTATTTGATTACTCTGTTGAAGTTAGAGATTATAGTTTTCCAACTTATGACTATACACAAGAAGCTATTAACTTAGTTAATTACTTAAGAAGTAGTAATTTAACATTAATTACCCTACCTTATGATTTAAGCTATGCTTATTCAACTACAGCTTATGAGAATCTTTATTCAGGTAGTGACTATTTAAAAGATAGAAACTTTTATCCAGTAGGTTCTGTAGGGGACGAACTATTTCAACTATACAACCCAACGGATCAATACACATATTCATACCTAAACTTAAACTATCTTTTAGAATCAGATTATTCTAAAACTGTAAGTATTGATGTTTATGAAAATAATGTAGATATTGAAAGCATTTTGGGATTAACTAGTGTTAGTGATTTAGTTACAACTGATATAAACACATCGGTTAATGGTGAATTTGTATCTGCAACACTTTATGAATACACTCCTGATATATCTATTTATGCTGAGGAAAGTAAAGAGAGAGATTTATCATTAATTGCACCTACATCTATTAGATATTTAAGTTTTACTTATTCTAACTTTAAGTATGT
>JBGSZB010000026.1:0-24304 GCA_041750555.1 Candidatus Dojkabacteria bacterium
CCTGTTATTACAATTACAGGAGTATCATAATCCTTACTTCGTATATATCTTAAAACATCTACTCCACTTTTATCTGGTAAACCTAAATCTAAGATATATAAATCTGCAATATTTTTATCAATTAGTTTAAACCCATTAAAAGCATTTTTAGATCGAATTACATTAAAGCCATTATTTTCTAAAAACTTTTCTAAAAGTATTGCAAGATTAGTATCATCTTCTATTAAAACTATATTTTTATTTTCTTTCATAAATGGAATTTAGCATCTACTTCTTACAAAAGTCTGATAAATAAATATTTATTGCAGTATATTCATTTAATTTTGTATCAATTACTAATTTACCCCTAAAATATGTTTTCAAATTATCTTTAACTACATTTAAACCTATTCCAAATGGATCACTCTTTTTAAATCCATTACCATTATCTTTAATACTTAATTTATATGAATCATTAAAGACTTCTTCTCGAATTGAAATCTCTTTTACTGGTTTATTAACTTTAGATAATTCTTTAATGCTATTAGATAAAATGTTTAGAATAATCCTTTGAAAAACATGTTCTTTTCCATGTATTAATATATTGTGATCTAAATCTAATTTGATATTAATACCTTCATTTTGAGAATAATTAGATAAAGCACTAACCACTTTTATAATACTTTCAGAAGAGTTAAACCCTGTAATAGTTAAATTCTTAAGTAATGTATCTTTAGTAGTTAAAATATTTTTAGTTAGGTTAAGCGCTTCTCTTCCTGTTTTAATTAGTAACTTAATATCCTGATTTTTAATTTTATAGCTCTCCATTAATATGAAAGTTGCTTCAATTGAAGAGATAGGGGTTGCAAGGTCGTGAATTATTGGAACAATAGAATTGATCTCATAAATATTTTTATTTAAATGCTTTTGATTCATAAAAGCGATTTAAAAAGTTATACAGTGAAGTAACTTATATCATCAGGTAACTTAAGTTTATCTCCACCAACAAAAATAGTAGTAGCCCATGAGTCTGCAGTAATTGCATCATTTGCCATTACATATACAGTCTTATATTTATTCTCAGGCAACCCTGTTTTTGGGTTAATTAAATGATGAAATTGCTTTATTTTTCTAGCCCAAGATCCAGATGAAGCTAGTGCTTTATTATCTAATTCAATCATAGAAAAAACACTCTCTTTTCCATTAATATCTTCACTTTTTAATCCAACACTCCATAAGTTATCTTTTTCATTTCTCCCCCAGCTTCTAATATCTCCACCTGCATCAATTAAAAAATTATTACTTGCAACTTTAAGTTTAGTAAATGCACAATCAATTGCATAACCTTTACCAATCGCGCCTAAGTCTATTCTTTGACCTTTAACTAATTTTACTTTTCTATTCTCTTCATCTATTTTAATGTCTTTGTAAGAGGGTCTGTTTTTTACTAACTCTTCAACTAGTTTATTAAGTTCGGGATTATCTAAATTAGAGTAATCATAGTTTTTGTTGTATCCGTATAAATCTAAAAAATCAATTATTGTGGGATCAAATGCACCATTACTCTCTTTTGATAAATTTAGCATGTAGGCTATTAAATGTATAAACTCGTTACTCACTTCAACCCACTCTCCACTTTTTCTATTTAAATTTGAAAGCTCACTATCTTCATTAAATCTTGTATAGCTTTTTACAATTCTATCAAACTCCCCAAAGGCATTTTCTATTGCATCTAAAATATCAACTGTAGCTTGGTTATCGCGAACTACTTTAAAGGTTATTAAAGTATTCATAAACCTTTTGTCTCTAATTATTAATGATTTACTCATAAAAGTTTTTTAACATTTATACCTGATTATAATATGCTGTAGGGTTAAAACAATGTATTACAATACAAATTCACCAAATTTCCTATGATATACTAAAAATATAAGTATTATCTATTAAAATTTTAATATGTATTCTCTTCCAAAACTACCCTATGAATTTAATGCACTAGAACCAAATATTGATGCAATGACTATGGAAATTCATTACTCAAAGCATCATCAAACCTATGTAGATAAATTAAATCAAGCATTAGAAAATAAGCCTGAGTTATCAAATAAAAGTATTGAAGAGTTGTTAATGGATGTAAAAAGTATTGATACAACAATTAGACAAAGTGTAATTAATAATGGTGGAGGTCACTTTAACCATACTCTATTCTGGGAACTACTAACTCCTGAAGGATCTAGTGACCCTAGCAGTGAATTAAAAAATGCCATAGATAAATCATTTGGATCATTCGATGAATTTAAAACTAAGTTTAAAGAAGCAGCACTTTCCAGATTTGGAAGTGGTTGGGTTTGGCTGATTAGAAATGATAATGGATTAGAAATATATTCTACCCCTAATCAAGATTCTCCAATTATGGAAGCTAAGTTTCCAATTCTGGGAGTTGATGTATGGGAACATGCATACTATTTAAAATATCAAAACAAAAGAGCTGATTACTTAGATGCAATTTGGAATTGTATTAACTGGGATAAGGTTAATGAGAGATTTATTTCTTAATTTTGAAAATTTATGAATATTCTGTATCTACCAGGAAATTCTGTTGTTAATAAAGATGAAGCATATAGTATTAAGTCACACCTAGAGGCTAAGGGTCATAAGGTTACTGTTTTTGAATGGACTCATTGGGGTGATGAAAATATTCAATGGAATTTAAATTACGAGATTGAAAAGATTAAAGCTCTTAATTTAAGTACCTATGATATTTTAATAGGTAAATCTATTGGTTCTTTTGTAAGTAGTAAATTAGTTAGTGATTCATTAATTGATCCAAAAAGAGTAATTCTTTTAGGTTTACCGCTAGACTCAGCTTTAGTAGATATTAGCGACTACTCTAACTGTATTGATAAGATGGGTACTAATATTGTAATTATTCAAAACACTAAAGATCCATATGGTCCACTTGAAGATGTTAATAGTTTAATTAAAGATAAAACTGGAGTTAAACTAGTTTTAAAAGAAGCTAGTACTCATATTTACAATTACCCAGAAGATATTCTAAACGCTTTAATGTAAGGGTTTTAACACCTAAAATGATATAATTCGGGATATATTTAACCATGGTTTTTTGAAAGATTTATTAATTTTAGGAATAGATACCTCTTGTGATGAAACATCAGTATCTGTATTAAATAATTTAAGGGTATTATCTAATGTAATGCCTTCTCAAATTGAGTTTCATAAAAAATATGGAGGTGTTGTTCCATCTATTGCAAAATTAGCTCACATTGAAAGAATAGATAATGTAGTTACTGAATCATTAAAAAGAGCTTCTAAATCTCTTGAAGATATAGATTTAATAGCAGTAACATATGGTCCAGGATTAGCAATAGCCCTAGAAGTTGGTCTTAATAAAGCAAAAGAATTATCTTTAAAATACAATAAACCACTCTTTCCAATTAATCATATGGAAGCTCATTTATTATCTAATTTTGTTAGAAGAAATACATCAAAAACAGACAAAACAAAAGTTAAAGAAACAAAAAATGAATTAAGAAGTAATTTGGATAGTGTTAAAAATATTGATGACATAAAAGAATTAAATAATGTTAAATTCCCCTCCCTTGGAGTATTAGTTTCAGGGAACCATACAGAATTAATATTAATAGAAGCGTTTGGAAAGTATATAAAGATAGGTGAAACACTTGATGATGCAAGTGGAGAAGCATTTGATAAATGTGGAAGAATGTTAGGTCTAGGTTATCCTGCAGGTCCTGTTATTGCTAAATTATCAAAAGAAAATAGAAAAAATGTGAGTTTAGAAGTTTTAAAAAGAAATAAAGGGGTAATTGCAAAAGTTACTAATTTAAAAAACAAGAAAAGCTATGAGTTACCTATTCCAATGGTAAATTCCAATGATTTAAATTTTAGTTACTCAGGATTAAAAACTGCTTTTAATCAATTAGTTAATTCAATTAAAGATTTAGATTCTCAAACAATTAAAGATCTATGTGTATTAATTGAGTTTAGTAATACTTATCAAATAGTTTTTAAGGTAGAGAAAGCTCTAAAACAACACAATGTTAATGAGATCTGGTTAGGAGGTGGTGTTGCAGCTAATTTAACATTAAGATCCCTGTTAAGAGATGTATCAAAAAAGAATAGTTTGAAATTTAGATATCCATATTCAAATAAAGTAACAGGAGATAATGCAGCAATGATTGCTGTAACTGCTTTTGTTAATTTATACACTCTTAAAAATTTGAGAGATTCAGATAAAGTATTGTTTGAAGGGGAAGACATTTTAAAAGTTGATAGAGATCCAAGTCTTAGTCTTTAGTTTTTTCAATAACAATAACCCACTCCCCAACTATTTTAATATCTTTTAATTGATTAATTACATCTAAGATATTACCTCTAAATACTTTTTCAAATTTTTTAGTAATATCGTTAACACAAGCAACATTAATTTCGCTATTTAACTCAGAGATAAGTATTAAAGTTTTAAGAACTCTAAAAGGAGATTCAAAAAATACAATACTTGAAACATTATTAAGTAGAGATTCGTTAATTACTTTTCTAATTTTCCCTCTATCTCGTGGTAAAAATCCAAGAAATGTAAACTTATCACTTTTTAAACCAGATAAAGCAATGCTACTAGTAATTGATGTTGGAGAGGGAATAATTGTAGGAGTTATATTATTATTATACAGCTCTTTAATTAATAAATATCCAGGATCTGAAATAACAGGTAGCCCTGCATCTGTAGTTAATATAACGGATTTTCCTTGAAGAATTAAATTTAATATTTCAGGGAATACTCTATCATGATTTTGTTCTCTATATGAAATTAAATTTTGATTGTTATTAACTTCAATATTTAGTGTTTTAATTAAATCTACATATCGCTCTTTAAGTATATTTTTTAATTTAATAAACGTTCTTGTGTCTTCTGCAAGAACAATATCTGCAGTTAAGATTGCTCTTAACGCTCTTAGGGATATGTCTTCAATATTTCCTATAGGAGTACCTAAAATTGTAAAGTTATTCATTTAGAAAGCTCTTTAATAATACCAAGGTACTTGGGGAAAATACCCTCCCATGTAAATGATTTAACAACTTCAAGATTTTTTTCTCTCATCTCATCTCTTAACTCTTTGTTAGATAATAACTCTATTAAAATTGTTGAGAGGTGTTCATAATCTCCAAAGTCATAAATATATCCATTACGTTTATCTTTAATAAACATAGGAGCTCCCTCATTTGTTTTAGTTGTAATAACAGCATTACCTTTAGCCATTGCCTCTAATAAAACAATACCTGCAGCTTCCCATTTACTAGCTAAGATGTTAATTTGAGATTTATCTCTTAATATTTCATCTCTTTCATCATCTGTTGGAGAATAGATTAAATCAACATAGTCTTCTAAATTTAATTCACTAATTAGCACTTTTAACTTTTCAGTGTAGTTACCTGCTCTACCTAATATTTTTAATTCAAATGTAGGTAACTCTTTTAATTTAGCTTTATTATGAACGATTAATCCTAATGCTTTTAATATATCTTGATGCCCTTTATACCACTCCATCCTCCCAATAGAGGTAATTACAACTTTATCACTTTTGTTATGTGAGACAACTCCTTTTTCTAAATATTTTTCCTCTATTCCATTTGGTACCAATCTAATTTTTTCAGGATTAATTCCATAATCTTTTTCTAACCACTCTGTTTGAGCAGGATTTACTTGAATTACAATATTGTATAACCAATTTAGAAATAAATTTAGCATATATGTATATACTTTTTTTGAAAAACCCCTAATCCCCTCTTTATCGTTTAAAGCCATAAAAGGGCCATGTGGTGTAACTATAAATTTAGTCTTTCCTTTAAATATTTTTAGTAATATTAAACAAAACTCTCTCCATAAAAAACCTATTCCTGAAGAGTGAATAATATCAAAGTGATTTTTAAATAGATAAGTTAATAGCGATGGATAGAATCCTAAATAAAGTTGTTCATTCCATGAATGAAGCCTTATAATTTTAATACCCATGAACACTTCATTTTTAGGTAAAACTTCATTTCTAAATTTAACATCTGTAGTAATTACAGTTACATCATAACCTTTACTTACCATTTGAGATGCAAGTGATAAAAAATGAACCTCAGCACCACCTTTAAATGGATGAAATCTTGGAAGTATATACGCTACTTTATTTACCTTCATATGTTAGATTATATCTTAAATCTATTAATCTTAAAATTACTAACTCTCTTTTAACTAATTGTCTATTTAAAGTATATTAACTACTTAACTCTTTAATAAAGAAGTTGTAGATGTCTAACACGTTAACTGGAGTATTAGTTTCTCCTCTCTTCCCCTCAGGAGATAGATATGGAGAGTCAGTTTCAAAAAATATTCCTTTAGCATATAGCTCTAAAAATGAAATATCAGCTTTTAATTTACCTAATATTTTTTTATACATTTCCCTAATCTCATTGGCTTTTTTAAAAGTAAATATTCCATTAACACCTAATCCCCAACCTAAATCTAAAATGCTTTTAGCAGTAGAATAATCTCCTGTATATGAATGAAATATTCCTGTTACATTATATTTTTTAATAATATTTAAACATTCAATTTCAGCTCCTCTGCTGTGAATAGTTAATGGTAAATTATATTTACTAGCTAATTCTAAATGTAATTTAAAAAGCCTTTCTTGAAATTGTTTACTTTTATTTATCAATTCGTTATCTAAATTAGAATTTAAGTTATGATAGTAATCTAATCCACTCTCTCCAATTCCAAATACATCCTCTCTGTTTTTTAATATTAAATATTCTAAATTACTAAATACGTTTTCAAAGTATTTATCATTAATTTCAAAGCCAATAAACATTTCAGAATTAGGTTCAAATACTTCAGGGTCAATTCCTATAAAGCTTTTAACATTACTATATTTTTTAGAGATATTTATAGATTTAATAGAAGATTCAATTGAAACTGCAACATCTAGTATTTGTAAAACATTGTTATCAAGACATTTATCAATAATATTATCTAACGAGTTTGCCCTTAGTTCATTATCATTAATATTACTATTTTCTTTATTTTTAATGCTGATAACGCTATCGTTATCTTTAAAAACATCACTATTTAAATGTGCATGGGTATCTATTAAAAAGTTTTGTTTAAAAAAATCACTTATGTGCATATTTAAAAGTGTATATAGTCATGATTATATATTATATTCCCATATTTAGGAGTAAAATACTTATAGTCTTTATATTGTTTTATTGATAATTATTAATTTTATGGAATTAAAAAATAAATTTGTTGTATTAACTGGAGCTTGTGGTGGAATAGGAAGTGAGATTGCAAAGTTACTATCAAAGAATGGTTGTTCTCTACTTTTAATTGATGTTAATGAAGAGATGTTAAAGAATCTATCTGATTCAATTAAGGGAGATGTTAAATATATTGTTAGTGATTTCTCTAATAGAGTTGGATTGTATAAGTTAGTTGAAGATATAAAGGGGGTTAATATTAAAGTAGATGTGTTAATTAATAATGCAGGGATAGGAGTATATAAATCTTTAAAAGATGTAACTCTTGAAGAATTTGAAGAATCTTTTTATATTAATGTATTTGCTCCAATGGTTTTATCCAAAGAATTAATTAATGTCATGGGAGAATTTGGAGTTATATTAAATATGGGATCTCTATCTGGAGTAAGAACTCTACCTAATAGAATTGCATATAATTCATCAAAGTTTTCCCTAAGAGGTTTCTCCCTATCATTAAATGAAGAATTAAAAGATAGCCATATATCATCTATACTATTAACCTTAGGCAGTACATTTACTCAGTTTGGAGGGGTTAGTTTAGAAGAAAAGGCTAAAATGAAAGAGAATGGTAAATCGTTCTTTTCAACTGATTATGTAGCAAACAAAGTGGTTGAGATACTATCATCAGGTGAATATAAGAGTGAATATGTTCTAGCACCAGAGGAAAGTGTTAATATATAACGATTTAGTCTTTAAATATATTACAATTCCTGTTAAAATTAGACCGCTTATTTAATTTAAATTAAGAAATGGCAAATACAAGTTCTGCAAAAAAAGCAATTAGAGTAGCGCTTAGAAGAAGTGTAATTAACTTAAGAAGAAGAAGAGATTACAAAGAAGCTAGACGTGATGTAGAAAAGGCAATTGTTTCAAATAATAAGAAAGAAATTCCTGAACTTCTAAAAAAAGCATACAAAGAGATCGATAAAGCTGTTAAACTAGATGTGTTACATAAAAACACTGGCGCAAGATATAAATCAAGTCTTGCTACCAAAGTGAAAGCTTTAGCTTAAGATGTCTAAATCATTAATAAAATTATTGGATAATGCAATTTTACCTGCGGCTTTATTAGTCGTTTCTAAATTCCTAGGTATATTATTAGTTGCACAAATATTTAGTATTGATTTATATATTGAACAAAATACTAATAACATTTTATCTTTTCAAACTATACTCTCTTCTCAAGATATAATTACTGTTACTTCATACTCTGATTTATTAATGTTTGGTCTTATTGCATTAGGTTTTACTTTAAATTTAATAATTGCTATCTTTTTACATAATTCACATATTAATCCAATTACATTAATGAAGTTAAGTGATAGGAATTTGTTAAATTTAGTAAAAAGCTCTTATGAGATTTATCACAGTGCTAGTATTTGGTTATTATTTTTATGGATTTCTACAATCATTATTCTAGGTAATGTATTAAACCATGTAGTTTATCCATGGATAGGTAATTTAGTTATACTAGTAACTCTTGTTCTAACCACTATCTTTCTTCAAGATGTGTACAAAGAGATTGAGAATATTAAAAAACATCCTAAGGACTATTTAAAGTATTAATTCTTTCTAAAATTTTATATTGCGTATTAGCTTAAAATTTATAGTACTAAGTGGTATATTCTTTATTATTACAAATACCATATGGATCATTTGTTACATATTAAAAGAGTACTATTTGACTACAAAGATTGCAGGTTAGAGTTATCATGTGATGATCAAAGAAAGTTTTTTCTTGATGTGGCAAGATATATAGAAACGCTAGTAGAATCTGGTTACATAGATAAGTTAGTTTTCTCTTCTCCAATGTACTGTATTATTGAAAATGATTTAGATAAATCAAATTCTGATACTATAAGAGATCTTTTAAGTTTCTTATCAAAGGTGAAAGATCGACATCAATATATTCAATATCTCGTTTTTATAGAAGCAGTAATTGAATTATTTGAAAATGGCAGTGTATCTGGTATTAACTTTGGTAATTATTTAAATCAACAAGAGTTTTAATACTGTATAATTTTAAAATATATATTTCTATCAATAAAATTATGGGAAATAAACAAACTAACTTCGAGAAACTAGAAGGAGCTATTCCTGCCCTAAGAGAATTTGAACTCTCTTTGAATAATTCTGAAGTTACTCCAGATCTATTAGAAGAGTTCATAGTAAGCGTTGCTAAATTTATAGAGAAACTTGTAGAAATAGGTCTTATCAATAAAAACAACTTTCACGGCACTTCTTACTATGTAATAAAGGCGTTTATTGATCCAACAATTATAGATATTATGAATAAAGTGCGACATTTGCTATTTAGACTAAAATATAAAGATTTGGATTCAAGAGCTAGAGATTTTGTTAATGCAGCTTATGACTTATTAAAGCAAGATGGTGTTAATAATATAGATTTTGCAAACTTTATAAACCCACAAGAAGCTTAGGGTTGTAAAAATAGTTATATATTCTAAATTGATGTATTATTTCTAGTAGATGGGTAAAACTAATTTTGAAAAATTACAAGGGTACATCCCTGCACTTGATGAATTCGAAGCATCTTTAGATAAGTCGGAAGTTACTCCAGAACAATTACAAGAATTTATACGGGAAGTGGCTCAATTTATTGAAAAACTTGTTGAGATTGGAGTTATTGATAAAACTTTTACAAAGAATCCATTTTATGAGACTAGATACGTATCCTATTTCATTGTAGTGCCTTTTATTGAGGGGAAAATCTTAAAAGTGTTCGCAAGGCTAAAAAGGATATTATTTAAAATGAAATATAATAAAGTATTTTCAGGTAATTTAACATTTATTAACGGGGTATATGACTTACTTAAAGAAGAATCTGTTTACAATATGGATTTTGCAAACTTTATAAACCCTCAAGAAGCTTAATACTGTATAATTTTAGAATGAGAATTTTAAAATATATATTTCTATCAATAATATTAGGACTAATATTGTTAGTGTCTATTCCCTCTACAATATATTTAACTATATCAAGAAGCTTTAGGGATGAAATATATTTTGATGTAAGTAATGTTAATAGTGAATATGCAGCCCTTGTTTTAGGAGCCGGATTAGATGTATTTGGAGAACCTTCTAGTATATTAAAAGATAGAGTTAAAACAGCAACTGAGCTATATTTCCAAGGTAGGGTTAAAAAGATAATTATGAGTGGGGATAATAGATATTTAAACTATAACGAACCTGATGCAATGAGAGAATATGCAGTTGAATTAGGTGTTAGTAATTCTGATATTATTTCAGATTATGCAGGTAGAAGAACGTATGATAGTTGTTATAGAGTTAAAAATATATTTAATCAAACAAATATAATAGTTGTTACTCAAAGTTTTCATATTACTAGAGCTATGTTCATTTGTAACTCATTAGGAATTGAAACTACAGGTGTTATTTCAGATGTAGAAGGTAAGTACAATAACTTAAATTGGAACTATTGGAAAGTTAGAGATATCTTCGCATTAACTCAAAGTATTTTAGATTTATACGTTTACCCCCCTGAGGTTGTAGGTGGAGATAAAATTGAGATTTAATAATCCTACATTATCAATTATAATCAAGGTAGTTTAAAAAATAATTATGATCAATATTGAAGAGATTAAAAGTTTACTATCCCCCATTCAAGTAGGGAAAGTGTTAGAGATTAATAAACACACTAATGCAGATAGATTAGTTTTAACTAAAGTAGATTTAGGTAATGAAATTAGAGATGTAGTTACTGGAGCATCTAATATGCAAGTTAATGACTATGTTCCATTTTTAGATGAGAATAACGTTATTCCAGGTTACAAGATATTAAATAATGAGGAGATTGTATTAAAACCTAAAGATTTAAGAGGTATTATGTCTAACTCTATGATATTGGCTGATGATGAAATAGGGTTAAGTTCAGATCATAGTGGTATATGGATAATTAATCCAGAAAGAATGGAAGGTAAAGACTTAGGCGTATCAATATTAGAGGTGTTAACAGATGAAGAATTAAATACAATTGAAAACAATCAAAAAGAAAAAGATAACTCTAATAACGTAGTGTTTCATACAAATTTAAGTGTTGATGAAAGATATAATCTAATAACAAGAGATTTAGATGAGGTTGTGGGTTTAGAGGAGATTAAAGAAATATTAAAAACCAGAGATTTAAAGGTATATTGGGGAACTGCTCCAACTGGAAAACCACATTTAGGATACTTTGTTCCAATGATTAAAATTGCTGATTTCTTAAAAGCTGGATGTGAGGTAAGAATATTGTTAGCTAATATGCATGCATTTCTTGATAATATGAAGTCTACTTGGGAATTATTAGAGTATAGAACCCAATACTATAAATTATTAATTACTGAAATTTTAAAAAGTATAGATGTTCCAATAGATAAATTAAAGTTTGTAGTAGGTAAAGAATTTCAATTAAAAGAAGATTATACGCTAGATGTATACAAAGTATCTGCTCTCTCATCTCTTAGAGATGTACATAAGGCTGGAACTGAAGTTGTTAAACAAGTTGAAAGCCCTTTAATGAGTAGTATGCTATACCCAATCCTTCAAGCTTTAGATGAAGAGTATTTAGGTGTAGATGCTCAGTTTGGTGGTACTGATCAAAGAAAGATCTTTATGTTTGCAAGAGAATATCTACCAAAGGTTGGATATTCTAAGCGATCTCATTTAATTAATCCATTAATTCCAGGTCTTGGTAAGACTGGTAAAATGTCATCAAGTGAACCTAATTCAAAAATTGATTTAGATGATAGTGATGAAATAATTAACGATAAAATAAATAAAGCTTTTTCAGTAGATAAAGTTGTTGAAGGTAATGGGTTACTTTCAATTTTAAAATACATTGTCTTTAAGAAACTAGAGGTTGAAGCAAGATCATTTGAAGTGTTAAGAGATGAAAAGTGGGGAGGTAATATCTCTTACACTAACTACATTGATTTAGAAAATGATTTTATAGGGGGTAATTTATCCTCAGTAGACTTAAAACCTGCAGTTGCTAGGGAGATTATTAGTTTAATTAAAAATATTAGGGAAGTTATTAATCAAAACACTACATTGTTAGATAAAGCTTATCCTAAAGTTAAAGATGTTTAATGCTTGAAATAATATTAATATCAATTCTAGCTGGTGTATTAACAATATTAACTCCATGTTCAATTACGTTACTACCTGTAATATTAGGTAGTGGTTTAAGTGATGTTAAAAATAGATATAGACCATATATTATTATTCTTTCATTGGTATTATCTGTATTTATCTTTAGTTTATTAATTAAAGCTACTACTCTTTTAATTGATGTTCCATTAGAAGTATGGAGAAGTATATCTGCTAGCTTAATAATTATCTTAGGGTTATCAATACTATTTCCAAGTTATTGGGATAGGTTAATGCATACTTTAGGGTTAATGAATAAAAGTGAAAGAGTTGTACAAGAAAATGCTACTAAATCTACAACTCTTTCTTCTATTATTACAGGAGTTTCATTAGGTCCAATATTTAGTGGTTGTAGTCCAACATATATTTTAATTTTATCTGTAATATTACCAACTAACTTTAGTTCAGGTATAACTTATCTATTATTCTACTCTCTTGGATTAGGTTTTATTCTTTTGTTAGTGTTACTTCTTGGTAGAAAATTAATAAATAATTTAAAGTGGGCTGTTAATCCTAGTGGTAAGTTTAAAAAAATACTTGGCTTATTATTATTAATTACAGGGCTTTTAATATTTACAGGGCTAGATAAAGTATTAGAAAGTGCATTATTTAATGTAGGCTTTATAGATTCATTACTACAGTTTGAAAGTGAGTTAATTAGACCAAGGATTTAGTTGTCCATACTTACGAAAGATTGTCCAGTAATCTCTTCTAAAATCGAGTACAGCAATTTTTGTTTTTATCATCCTATGAGATTTTAGATCGTTTAATTTAGAACCTTGCTCTTGTTTGGCAAGGTTATTATATTCATCTTTTAAACCCTTAAGATTATTTATAAATTTACTAAAAAGCTCCTTAATTTCATCTGCACCAACTTGAGGAACTTGCACTATATGTACCTTAAAGTGGTTAAACACAGCTTCAAGGTTGGAGTAATCAGAATTATGAATTAGAAAGTTCAATAGATTCTTAATATTTTCTATTTCTGCTTCTGGCGAATAGAAGCTCGTGGTCAACGGTCCTGTTTCAACTTTGGTTTCTTTCATCTTCCTTAATTTAAATACTGGATTATAGTACAATAATTAGATGAATAGAATAGCACATATATTTAAATTAAATAAAGTAATTTGGTTATTAACTACTTCTGATATTTTCTCTTGGGGTATATTTTTAAGTATTACAGCAATTGTTGGAATATATATATCTGAGAAACTAGGATATAACGCAACTGAAGTAGTTGGTATTGGTGTTGGAATTAGCTATTTATCTAGAGGTATATCTCAAATACCAATTGGAGCTATTACTGATAATATTAAAAAGGATAGAGATGATATTTTGTTTTTAACTGCTGGTAATTTATTAATGGGTTTACCATTTGTATTTTATCCAGTTATTCAATCTCCAATATTCTTTTTTATTCTTCAATTCATATTTGGTTTAGGAGCTGCAATGAATTTAGTTACATGGAGAAAACTATTTGCTAAAAATTTAGATAAGAATAGAGAGGGTATGTCATATGCAATTTATGATACATTTATGAGTATAGCTATTGCAGTATTTAGTTTAATATTTGGTTACTTTGCAAGTTTAGGTAGTGATACTTTTGATACTGTTATTATGGTTGTAGGTGTAGCAATTATGTCTAGTAGTGTACTCCCTGCATTAATATTTGATATTCATAACAGAAAGAGTAAGGTTTAAGCCTCTGCAACTTCTGACTTTGTTTCAAGGGACCTCTGGTTTATTTCAAGTAATTCTTCAAGTAATTCGATTGGAATTGGATTAATGAATTTTAGTAAAAACTGATTGATAACCTGTATGTTTATAGCCCCCTTTCTTGCTTTGTTGAATAAATCAATTATGCTTGCATCTAAAATCCTCTTTTCCATTTCGTCTAACTCTGAAACTGCTGATGAAGGGATTAATGATCTTAATTTATCAATTTGATCAAGTCTGATCCTCATTTTTTCATTTAACATAATTTAATAATAATAATTAAACCCTAGACTCTTCTTGATTTACAACATTCATCAAATCCCTAACAAACTGTGTATAATTTTGTTTATCATAATCCATAGAGTTAGAATCGTTAATTCCTAGTGCAACTCTTAAAGCGTTATAAACCTCTTGAGTTTCAGGATCGCTACTTCTTAACATTTGAGGTAAATCAACCCGTGTCATATCTTCTCCGTCACTTTCCATAGCGAGCAATCTTTGAGCAAGTTGGTGTAATACCAAATCAGCTTTTGCAGGGACATTCCTACCAAGATACTGTGCTTCGAGATCTGGTAACGTATTAGGAGCTAACCTAACTACAGATTCAGCTCTTAAACTTATATTTAAATAAGTCGGATAACTTGCCATATTTATATATTTAACTTCGGTGATGATATCAACTTATAGTAACAATTAAAATAACTTATAGTAATTATTTAGGGATATTGTTAATTAATTTAATTTGATAATATAAATATATATTAATAAATAATTATGAAAATAAATTCTTACAAAGTGTTATACATCTCAGTTTCTATAGTATATGTACTATTTGGAGTACTAAAAATATTTGATATGAGTCCTATTAAAGACTTAGTAACTTCTGCCCTACCATTTATGGAGAATGTATTACTATTTTCATTATTTGGTTTAATAGAAGTAGTAATTGGATTAATGTTAATATTTTCTAAAACTAGAAAGTTAGCTAGTATATTATTAATACTTCATATATTAGGAACACTATCTACTTTTATATTATCTCCTAATATATTACTTACTAATCAATTAATACCAACACTCCATGGAGAGTTTGTATTAAAGAATATAATAATATTAGCAGTAGGTTACTATATTTTTGATAAAGAGAGGAATAGTTAAGCTTCTTTTGTAAGCCACCTCATATCGCCTGCATCAGATAATCTTAATATAGCAAAAAGGTTTGCAATAACTTGGCTGATAATATTTGGATCTTCGCCAATTTCCTCACTATCTACAGCAGTCCAGTATTCAATTCTCTCATCAAGGTATTTGGCTCTTCTAACTGGGTCTGAAATGCACCAAGCATTGTAATTCTCCACCTCTATTAAAGGATGATGGTCCAGCGCATGATCAACTCTTACAATTTCACCAGGTATGTCAGGTATCATATTAGGAAGAATAAAATTTATACAGCTTTATACCTCCAAACTATTTAAATGTTAATACCCTATAGCAACAATTACCAAGGAGTATACATTAAGAATTTATGATCTCCCTCTCCATGCGGCATTTCATTCCATACCCTCTGGGTAATAAATGGAATAAATGGATGTAACATCTTTAAATACTCTTTAAGAGTAAATATTAATAAATCACAAATTTCTTTTTTAACTTCATTACCAATAGTTTCATCATTTAAAACATTCTTAGCTTCTTCAATATGAACATCACAAAAGCTACGCCAAAATTTATCATAAAGTGTATCTGTTGCATGACCAAATTCAAAATCATCTAAATTCTTAGTTACTCTGTTCTTAACTTCCATTACATCATTAAATATATTTTTAACAATTTCACTTTTACTACTACTAAACTCTCTAACGGTATATTCATTGTTATTAAACTTTTCAAAATTCATTAATACAAACTTAGATGCATTCCATATCTTGTTATTAAACTGTTTAAAGTTTTTTAATTTATCTGGAGTTATAGAATAAGAACCACCTGCCCTATTCTGATAAAAGTAACTCATCCTAATTGCATCACTTCCATAATCACTTTTAACCTTATCCATATCAATCATATTACCTTTTGATTTACTCATCTTTTGTCCATCAGTACCTAACACTAATCCAGTTAAGAATAGATTTTCAAATGGAATATCTTTATCATGAAAGTATGTAAACATCATCATTCTTGAATCCCAGTTCTCTAATATATCTGAAGCTGATACTAGTGTTTGTGTAGGAAAGAATGTATCTTTTAAATTCCAAGCTTCTAGGGTTGCATATACCCATTGTCCACTACTAAACCATGTGTCTAATACATTATCATCTTGAATCCATTCTTCTCCTGGAGAATCTTTCTGAACTCTTAAATGTTCTGGGTTATTGTAGTCTAAACTTACCCAATTAGAGTTAATATTAATTAGCTCTCTAACCTCTCCATTTTCATTTATTACTTCTTTAACTTCTCCTCTATACCAAACAGGTATTCTATATCCCCACCAAAGAGAACGAGAAATTGCCCAATCTCTTAAGTTCTCCATCCAAAAAAAGAATTTATCCTCCATATTTTTAGGATGAATCTTTACTCTACCCTCCTTTACCATTTTAATAGCTTCATCTTTAATATTGTTGTTAGGAGTATCATATTTTAAATACCATTGAGATGACATTAAAGGTTCAATTAAAGCTTTAGTTCTTTCGGAAATTAATACATTTTGTTTAATATCTTCAACTTTTATTAATACACCTAAAGTTTTTAAATCTTCTATTACTACAACACTGGCCTCTTTATACTTCATTCCTAAATATTTACTTGGGGTAACACCTACCATTTTTAATTGTTGATCAATAATATTTCTGTAAGTAATTTGATTATCTGGATTACTGTTATTCCACTCCATCATTATTTGATAATCATCTTGAGAATGAGCAGGAGTAATCTTTAGGGCTCCTGTACCAAAATCTGTTAATACTTTGTAACTACTAATTACAGGTATCTCAATATCTGTTAGTGGAATTATTACTTTTTTACCTATTAAATGTTTAAATCTAACATCCTTTGGGTTAACAGCAACTGCGCTATCTCCAAACATTGTTTCAGGTCTAGTTGTAGCAACTGTAACATATTTATTAGTATTATCAGCATCTTTAATAGCGTAGTTAATATAGTAGAGTTTTCCATCTCTCTCTTCTCTAATACATTGATTATCAGCTACAGCACTACGAGCTTTTGGGTCATAGTTAACTATTCTAACTCCCTTGTATATCATTTTCTCGTTATACATTGAGATAAAGGTGTTTAAAACAGTATCTACAATTTTTGGATCAAGAGTAAATATATCTCTATCAAAATCAGCAGATAAACCTATACTTTTTTCATCTTCAAGGGCTTTAGCTTTGTTATCCATGTTAAATTGATATATCTGTTTATAGAAGTCATCTCTATCCATATCAAATTTATTTACACCCTTTTTATCTAATACTTCTCTAACAAATACACCTTCTCCCTCTAATCCTGCATGATCTTTACCTGGGATAACTAATACTTTGTATCCTTTCATTCTATTGTATCTAGCCATTACATCTTGATATGCATATCCTGAAATATTTCCAATATGTGGTCTAGCGTATGCGTTAGGGGGTGGACAAATTAAACTCCAAGGCTTTACCTCTTTGTTTTTAATTTTTAATTTAACATCTTCTATACTATCTAGAGAATTAGTTAAAGGATTATATTCAGGTTTATATGAACCACTATTAAGCCATTCACTTAATATATTCTTTTCTTCTTCTGTAGAATTATATGGACCTTGAGGTAACATATTAATATTTTAATATATATTTTATTTGAGGACCCATTCGGGCGTTACCACCTCAATTCCATTTTAGGCTCTTATCTTAAGCTATAACGGGCTTGTACCGTAGGGTTCTAATTAATTCTTCCCTAAGCATTTCTAAGTGACGTTTCTTAGATATATCGCTTTATATTGGATTATATCAGAACAAATCATCTACTTCTATACATTTACTCATCATCACCAAGATCTTCTTCGATACAATCAAGAACATTGTTTTGGAATATTTTAATCAAAAAGAATACTTTCTCTAGAAAGTTAGGTGTTAAACTCTCAATATTGTAGTCAGTAATTGAAAGCATTTTAAAGAATTCTTCAATTGCTCTTTTTACAACTTTTAATTCATCTGCAGTAACCTGCATCGTGGGTTCATATATATCTTGACCTAGAGGTATAAATTCCTGTGTTTCCTCATCTTCTGGGGGTAGTAAAGCGGAACGTGTTTCAGGATTAGATTGAATATATCTATAGAAAGTATCAAAATTTATACATAAATTTAAAAGAATTGAGATGGGACTATTAATAAATTCATCAATTTTATACTTTAATTCTAAACCTGCATTAAGCTCGTTATTTAGAAGATTAAATAAAGCTGTGTTTATTAAAAAGGTTTTACTCGCTAAAGATTTTTGTTCAAACCGATAAGGTTCTTCAACTGGAAAGTAAAGGTATCTTGTCATTTAAGTTGAGATGTTAAACCTAAGACACTAAATAGTCAAACTATTTAGTGTCATTCTTAAGCTTCAAGAACTTTTATTCCTATAGAATTAAGATATTTATAATAAAGGATCCGATCATTTAATTTTAAATATTGTATTAACTTTCCTAAGCCACTAGTTTCACCACCTACCACTAATCTTGATATAAAGTTTTTAATCCCTTCAACATCTTTAGAATTTAGTAAGTCAATAAAATGATCAGGTATACTAGCTCTTCTATTAGAATCTACGGGTATTCCTTGCCTATAAAGGTTTCTATTATCTAAATAATACATATATTAAGTTTAAGCTTAGTATACTAATGAAAAGTTTTAGGGAGCACAAGTCCTATAAGATTATTTTTTCTTTAAGCTACTGTTTTCTTCTATAAGAATTTCTATAGATTTATACATTAAATCATTAAACTTCTGTTGTCTCATACTTTGTTTTTCAACAACATTAATAACAGTATTAATAATTTTTCTTTGAACCTTACTTTTAATATTACCTAATAAGCCACTTCTCTCTCTAGAATCAAAAGCATATATAGAACCTAAAACATCTTTAGAAGATTTAAGAGCAGGTAATAGAAAATCATTAAGTAATTCAGTATTAGAAATATTTAATTCTTTACTATCCTTACCTTCACTCTCTAATAATTTATTAACTTTTTCTAAAATATCTTTTTCTTTTTTATCCATATTAATACTTATAATCGATATCTATATAATCTTTTAAAATTAAAATCTCTTTAAATGATTCATCATCAATAAACCATTTTAACTCACCATCAACATTAGCATTTATTAAATACTTGTTATCTCTACAACTCTTAAGAGTATCACCCTCTAATGCTTCGTAATTACTTGTAATAATATCACCCATCTCTAATAAATCATAAGTTAAATCATATTTAAGAACTTCTAAAGAGTTAATATTCTTAGTGTATAAATTAAATTGATTTGAATCTAAACTACATAGTAAATGAAGATCATCAAAGAAATTAATCTCTAATTGTTTAATCTCATCACTAATTAAATTATATAAATATACATTGTTATCGCTATCCTTTAATATTAAATCATCCAAAGAGTTTAGACTTAAAACTTCCGATATATTAAAAGAGTAAATATCTTTAGTAAATTCTTTAGATAATTTACTAATTAGTTTCCCCATCTTATCTCTTAAATCAAAAGAAGTGGTAGTTTCATAAATATATATAGAATTTGAATTATCAATTCTAACTAATTCTCCATCTACTCTATTAATTTTTAATAACTGTGCTTTAGTAGAATATTTATAGCTATGTAACCATCTTGAAGAGCCTTCTCCTTGAATGTATATTAATTCATCATCATTAATCCATGAAAAGTTACTAATATCAGAATCGTTATAGAAAGTAATTTGTTCAAGTTTTTCTTGGGAGAGATCGTATATAAATAAATTATAAATATTATTTACCTTACCTAAAACAGAAACTAATGTGTTATCAGGAGACCATTTAATATTCTTCCACTCTTTATTTTCTAAAGTAATAATTTTAGTTTCTCCACTTAAATCTACAAAGGTTAAAACATTATCTTTATCAATTCCTACATAATTATATTTCTCTAATTCTTTAGGAACTATTCTAATTGAATTAGTATAACTCACTGGATAAGAAACAATAACATTGGTATTTTGATTTAAATTAGAAATAACTAGTAGCAATCCAACTATTGAAAATATTACAATTGATACTATAGTTACAAATATTACTAATCCTCTATCTTTCATATTAATATAATACAGGAAGTTAGAATGAATTAAAAACAATCTTAATGCCCTCTTCAATTCTCTTATTAAAGTCTATAGAGTATTCACTATTAATTACATTATATGGAATCATATATACTCCTTGGTTATTACATATTGCAGAGAGTCTTATAGATATATCTGGGTTAGTTATTAATATATATTTTTTTAGAGGATCTTTTAAATTATTAAAACAAATATCACTATAAAAGGTTGTATCCAGTACTAATTTACTCTCAGGTATTTTATTTAAATTAACTTTAATTAAATCTTTTAAATTTATATCATATTCATTAATTATAATAACTTCACTTACATTTCTATTTAAATAAGCGCTTGATGCAATCTCAGTATATTTTTTAAAATTATTAGTATTTCCATCATAAAACACTATTGCAGTTGTAGTTTCCTCAGGTATATTCTCTATTTCACTAATCATTTTAGATTCATAACCTCCATAAATACTAAAGAATATTATTAATGAAAGTATAAGGCTTGATACTAATATAATTATTAATCCTTTAAATATGTTTTTAAAATTAATTAACTTTGATGGATTAATTTTTAAACTACTCTTTAATTGTCTATGTATAAATCTTTTCTTCATTTGTAATACACTTTATATAAATTTTCGTTATTCTCTCTTCCATCGTTTAAATAGAAATCTTTTAGAGTAAATCCACCAATATCTTTAATATTGTTTTCTACTTTTAAAATATCTTCGTTATTAAAATACTTACATACTCTAGTAGCTCCATTTTTCCCGAAAGGAAGTTTAAAAGTGTTATCTCCTATATCAATCATTTTCTTTTTATATCTATCAAGGGTTGCAAATTGCCAATAGCTTATTATAAATATAGCTTTGTTATATAATAATTTATTTACACTTTCATAAAGATAATTAAGTTCAACGTGAGATTTAATATGATGAGTTATTCCAAATGCAACTACTAAATTGTATTCATTATCGTTTAAGTTATTTGCACTATTAATATCATCTAACCAATTTAAATTGTTTAAATCTATTTTTAAAAATTTAGAGTTAATTTCTAATTGAGAAGCCTTAACCTTAGCTATGCTTAATAATTTATCAGAGTTATCTATTCCTAAGTAGTTTATTGTATTAAAGCTTGATAAATAATCAAGAAATCTTCCATTACCACATGCTATATCTAATACATTTAATTTCTTAATATCTCTATCCGTTAGATATTTAGGTATGTTATCCCATCCCCTCCATTTAGAAGTTCTTGTTTTTGAAAATTCATCTGCATATTCGTTGTATAGGTTCATAGGGTTTAAATTACTTAAATTATTTCTTCATTTATGATTATACTACTCAATAGTATAATTGCTCTTAATGAAAGAATATAGTTTTAAAGCAGAAAAATATATAGAAGAATTTAGAGGAATTATTCCACTACTTTTAGAAGTTAATGATTTAACACCTAAAAGAGTTGAATCTATTATTAAAAAGTTTCCTAAAGATAAAAGTGAAGTATTTAGTAGAGATCAATTAATATCAGGTATTAGATATTTTATTGATAAAAATATATTAATAGATAAATATTCAAATACATCTCTAGAAGAATTAATACCAAAACTTAAGATGAAACCAACACGTACAATTTCTGGAGTTACAACTGTAACAGTTTTAACTAAACCCTTTGCTTGTCCTGGTAAATGTATCTTTTGTCCTAACGATGTAAGGATGCCTAAAAGCTACATTGCAACTGAACCTGGAGCTCAAAGAGCTTTAATGAATAGATTTAGTCCATATTTTCAAGTGTATAACAGGCTTAAAGCAATAGATAGTATAGGTCATCCTACAGAAAAGATAGAGCTTTTAATATTAGGAGGTACTTGGAGTTATTATCCTAAAAATTATCAAATCTGGTTTATTAAAGAGTGTTTTAGAGCTATGAATGATTTTGGATTAAAGAAGTATGTAGATACTGATAATAGTTCAATTGATGCGAGTATTTTAAGGGAGTATTTAAAAAGAGATTACAATGATGAATTAAGAAACGAAACTGGTGATAAACCATATAACCAGTTAATACAAAGTACTAAGTTTAAAAAAGATTTTAGTGAATATATTGTAGAGGAAAAATATAACGATAAAACATTAAAGAATTTATGGGATGAATTAATTATTGAACAAGATATTAACTCTAAAAGTATATCTCGTTGTGTAGGGTTAGTATTAGAGACTAGACCTGATAGTATAACGCCACAAGAATCATTTGATTTAAGAAGATTAGGTGCTACTAAGATTCAGTTAGGAATACAAACATTAAATGATGATATTAGTGATGCTAATGAAAGAGGAGAAAGAAAAGATAGCGTAATAAATGCGTTTAAATACCTTAGAATGGCTGGATTTAAGATTCATGCACACATGATGCCTAATCTTTTTAGGGCAACATTAGAAGATGATTTAAATAGTTTTAAAGAGTTATTTGATTCAGAATATTTTAAACCTGATGAATTAAAGATTTATCCAACAAGCGTTATTAAATATACAAAACTAGATGAATATTTTAATAGTGGTGAATATATTCCATATACTACAGAGGAGTTAATAGATTTAATTTCTGATTTAATGGAATATACTCCAAAGTATTGCAGAATCACTAGAGTTATTAGAGATATACCATCAACTGAGATTGAAGGTGGGAATAAGACTACTAATTTAAGAGAAGTTGTAGAACATAAGTTAAAGAAACAATTTAGAAAGAATGAAAATATTAGAGCAAGAGAAATTGGTTTAGATAAAGTTAAGTTTAGTGATTTAAGTTTAGATATTTTTAAATACTCTACTACTAATTCTATAGAATACTTTTTACAATTTATTACATTAGAGAATAAGATAGCAGGATTTTTAAGATTAAGTATTCCAAATATTAATATTAATGAAGTAACTAGTGAATTAAATGATTGTGCAATTATTAGAGAGGTACATGTTTATGGTCCAAGTCTTGAATTAGATTCTAAATCAATTGGGGAGGCACAACACTTAGGGTTAGGTAGTAAATTAATTGATAAGGCTAAAGAATTAACAATGAGTCATAATTTTAATAAGCTAGCTGTTATATCTTCTATTGGTACTAGGGAATATTATGATAAGAGGGGGTTTAAGTTAGATAAGTATTATCAGATTTGTGATGTGTAGTTATTGCTCCCTAATGTCTTTTGGTAAATAAAAAGAAAGGTATTACAATTAGCAAACTAATATCATATATTTTATTAGTTATACCTCTATTTTTTCTAAATTTATTGTACTTAGCCTTGTATTTTTCCACTATAATTGATTCCAAATATTTAAGTACTCTCTCCTTGCGTTATCTACTGTTAATCTATCCTTAATCGTAAAAGCTTTAGATGTTTCGCCTAAGAATACAGTTAATTGGTTTTTAGTTATCATTAAATTGTAATTAAACTCACTACTTCTTTTTAATAGCTTACTCTTTCTAAAGTATTTATCATCTTTGATCATAAAATCTTTAGACTCTTTACAGCTATTAAGTAGAAACTTAGCAAATTTTTTCTTTTTAATTCTTTTTGGAACATGATAACTGTTTGCAAAATCTTCAGCATAAGTCTTTCTCCAATCATTTATACTATGAACATAAAGTATTTCTTTATCATCTATGTCTAATGATGAATCACATTCATGTATAAAATAATCTTTACCATTTAATAATGCATAGTTATTAAATTTTTCTGAGATAATTTTCTTAAGATTTACTCCATTAAA
>JBGSZB010000027.1:0-5865 GCA_041750555.1 Candidatus Dojkabacteria bacterium
ATGGACTAATAGATGCTGGGAAAAGCAATTTCTTAACTAATGTAATTTATGAATATATACCTCCACTAAAAAGAGAAATTGACTTTATTATACTAACCCACCCTGATTTAGATCATATTGAGGGAATACTGGGCTTAATGAAAAATTTTAAAATAAAAAGTATATATATTACAAAAAGCTTAAAAAACAATGAACTTATTAAAACTGTATTTGAAGAGATTAAATCAAGAGAAATTAAAACTTACTATTTAAACGAAAATAATGATTTTAAAATTAATAATTTTGAATTTAATATTTTTAATCCAACTAAAGACACTGATTTTAATACAGATGCAAATGAGTTAAGTATAGGTATTGAGATATCTTTTAACAGCTGCTCTATTTATACAGCTGGAGATTTAGGGAGTTCAGGTGAATTAAAAACATTTAGTAAATTAAAAGATAAAAACATTGAGATATTAAAGGTTGGTCATCATGGAAGTAAAACATCAACAAGTAATGAATTTATATCAATATTAGATCCTCTGGTTGCTATCATATCTAGTGGATTAAATAATTCATACAATCACCCTCATAAAGAAGTTATTAGTACTTTAAGCGAAAATAATGTTAAAATTCTCAACACTCAAACAGAAAAAAGCATTGAAATTATATTCAACAGTGGTTATTTATCGTTAAAATATAACAATAATCACAGTTACCTTAAATGCTTATAGATGATATTATTTGTTTGATATATTAAGCATTTATGGATATAATTACATGCTTTTTAAGAGGTATTAAATAAGGAATTAAATAAAGGAATTAAATATATGGCAAGTTCAAGTAAAAAAAGTAAAGGAAATGTATATAGATTTTTTAATGGTGAAACAGGAGAACACTACACTGTTAGATTATCTAAAAATGCTGTGGAACAACTAAATACAAAAAGTATTAGTAAGTACAGTAGAAAGTTAAGAAAGCATGTAGAGTTTAAGCTCTCTAAAAAAGTAGGTAAGTAATTTATCTAAGAATCGCTCCCTCAAAGGAGGGGTTGTGATGTAACTGGTAGCATGAGGGTCTCCAAAACCCTTCGCCCAGGTTCGAATCCTGGCGACCCTGTATTTGGGATGCTGTTATTAGAAATATATGAATATATTAAAAAGAATTAAAACTTTTTTTAATCAAACTGTATCAGAGTTAAAAAAAGTACAATGGTTAGATAGAAAGAGTTTAAGAAACTATACTGTATTAATACTTGTAGTATTAACAATAGGTACTCTATTTATACTATTTTTTGATGAGGTCTTTTTATTAATTAGAAACTTAATAATTAAATAAATGGCAAAAAAAGAAACAAAAAAACAAGAAGTTATACAAACTCAAGAAGAAGTTTCTATTGAGACACCTAAGAGAGAAATCCCTGAGAGTGCAAAATGGTATGTTGTAAGTTCAAGTTCAAATAAAGAGAATAAAACAGCTGAATTAATTAAACAAAGAATTAAAGCTAATAACTTAGATGAATTTGTTTTTGAGGTTGTTGTACCTACTCAAAAGAAGATTGTAATTAAAAAAGGAAAAAAGGAAACAGTTGAAGAAAGGTTTTTACCTGGGTATATTCTAATACAAATGATTCCAACAGAAGATGTTGTACATATAATTAGAAATACAGAAGGAGTTGTTGGCTTTTTAGGAATGACAGCTAACTCAAAAACACTTACTCCTCTAGATAAATCATTTAATGTTGAAAGTATACTTAATCTTAGTAAAACAACACAAGCTCCTGTATATAGTTCAAGATTTGATGTTAATGATGCAGTAAAGGTAGTAGATGGACCATTTAAAGATTTTGTTGGTAATGTTCAAGAAGTTAATGATACTAAAGGTCAAGTTACAGTTTTACTATCAGTTTTTGGAAGAGAAACTCCAGTTCATTTAGATTTTTTACAAGTAAATAAAATATAATTATGGCTAAAGAAGTAACAAGTGAATTTAAATTACAAATACCAGCTGGAAAAGCTAATCCCGCTCCTCCAATAGGACCTATCTTAGGTCAAAACGGAGTAAATATTCAAGGATTCTGTCAAGAATTCAATGCAAAGACCGCTGATATGGGAGATGATGAAATTCCAGTAATAGTAACTGTATACAAAGATAGAAGTTTTAGAATGGTTTTAAAACAACCTACAGTTGCAGGTATGATTAAAAAGAAATTAAAAATTCAAAAAGGATCAGGAACTCCTAATAAAGATAAAGTAGGTAAAGTAAAGAAAAACGATTTAAAAGATATTGCAGAAAAGAAAATGCCTGATTTAAATACAAAAAATCCTGCATCTGCACTAAAAATAGTTATTGGAACTGCAAAAAGTTTAGGAATAGAAGTTATTGATTAATTAAATATATGAATAAAGATAATAATACAAACACTGCTCTACCATTAGAGGCTGCTATTGATTTTGTAAAAGCAAATTCAAAATCTAAATTCGTTGGTAGTATTGATTTAGATATACACTTAAATTTAAAAGATAAAAAAGAAGTTGTAAGAGGTGGAGTTAATTTTCCTAATGCTGTAGGAGATAAAAAAAGAGTTATTGTTTTTGCAGAAGATAAAGATGCAAAAGTTGCATTAGAGGCAGGAGCAGTAAAAGCTGGAACTGAAGAATTAGTTGAAGAAATAACTAAAGGATTTATGGATTTTGATATAGTAATTGCAACTCAATCAACAATGCCTAAGATTGTAAAGCTAGCTAAAATATTAGGACCTAAAGGTTTAATGCCTAATCCAAAAACTGGTACAGTTGTAACTAGTGATGCCCTAGCAAAAACAATACAGACATTTATGGCAGGAAGAGCTAACTTTAGAACAGCTCAAGATCAAGGAGTGATAAGAATGAAAATTGGAAAAGTAGATATGGATACATCAAAAATAGTTGAAAATGTTTTAGCATTAATTAAACAAATAATGCTTGAGACAAAAAAGACAGGAACTAGTTCATTCAAAAAGATTGCTATGTCTCCAACAATGGGACCTAGCGTAAAATTGGATGTAAGTGATATAATTAGCAAACTTTAAAAAAGTCTAAGACCGTAGGATCACAAAAGTGATTAAAATTTATCCTACCGAGACGCTAAATTTATTTAAGATTAATTTCTTAAAGATTATAAAAGCGCCTCAAAAGGTGCTTTTTTTATTTTATTATTAACTAAAATGGCAAAAACTAAACAAATTAAAAAAGAATTAGCCTTAAGCTATTCTAAAAAGTTAAAGGAGTCTAAGGGAGTTATTATTGTAAAGCCCTCTAAACTAAACCCTAACGAAACAAATGAATTTAGAAAAAATTTATTTGATATAGATAGTCAATTTAATATTGTTAAAAATTCAATATTTAAAATTGCATTAAAAGACACTAACCTACCAGAGGTTGAGAGCTTAAACGGGGGTGAACATGCAGTATTGTTTATGGGAGAAGATATTGCTAGTGCATCAAAAGCTTTAAAAAAGTTTAGTGATAATTCAAAAGATAAAGAAGGAAAATCTAGAATTGAAATTATTGCAGGAATTTTAGATGGTGCCCTATTAACTAAAGAACAAACTATAGAACTTGCAGAAATGCCTGATAAGAATGGAAGTATTGCAATGATACTAGGAATCTTAGATCAAGCACTATCTGGAGTTGTTAATGTATTAGAGGATGCTCCAAGAAGTTATGTAAATATCTTAGAGCAAGCGTTTAAAGAGTAATTAAATATATATGAAAATATATATTAATTAAGTAATTTTTATTTATTATATTTTATCTAATGGCTAGTGATAAAGTACAAAAGATAGTTGACTCTATTAAAGAGTTAAGTGTCGTAGAAGCATTCGAGCTTAAAAAAACACTAGAAGAAACATTCGATGTAAAAGCAAGTGCTCCAATGGCAATGATGCCTATGGCTTCAGCTGTTGCTGCAGAACCTGTAGAAGAAAAGACAGAATTTGATGTTGTCTTAACTGATGCTGGTGCAAACAAAATCGGTGTTATTAAAGTTGTTAAGAACATCACAGGTTTAGGCTTAAAAGAAGCTAAAGATCTAGTTGATGGCGTAGCTAGCGGTGCAAAAACAGTTAAAGAAGCTGTAAAGAAAGAAGAAGCTGAAGATATGAAGAAGCAAATCGAAGCTGAAGGTGGAAAAGTAGAAGTTAAATAATTAGCTATATTAGCTAAGTTATACAAAGACCCCTGGGTACTAATTAATTTAGAACTCAGGGGTTAAGTGTTATAATTGGGGGAAAGTTAAATAAAAAAATATGGATACAATTTGGCAAATATTAATACAGAACGGTGTTTCAACAATTCAAATTGAGATGCTTAAGGATATATATTTATTTCTTTTAATGCTACCTATTGTTACAACGATAGTTGGAATTGCAAGATATATTGTAGGACTTAGAACTATAAACTTTTATACTCCTGTATTTTTAACCTTTATTCTTTTTGAGGCAAGTAACCCACAAGGACTTGAACCAAACTACTTAAAAGGGTTATTTATTGGATTATTGTTAATATCTGTATCCTTTATCTTTACTACCCTACTTTACAGGGCATTAAAGAAATTAAGAATGCATTACATTCCAAAACTTTCTATTATTATTTCTGGAGTAACAATCTCTATATTTGTATTAATTACAATTTTTGTACTATTAAGTAAAACTTCAATTTTATTAATTACTCCATTAAGTTTTATTGCTTTAATTGTCGCAAGTGAAGGGTTTATGTCTATATATGCTAAAAAAAACTTTAAATATACATTAACAATAACTTTAGAGACATTATTAATTTCGTTAATATCATACCTTTTCTTATCTATTAATTTTATTCAAAGTTTTATTCTAAGTAACCCTTGGGTTATTCTATTAATTGTATTAATTAACTTCTATGTAGGTAGATTCTTAGGATTAAGAATAAGTGAATATATTAGGTTTAGAACATTATTATTAAACGAGGAAAATACAAATGAATATAATAAGCCTGATACAAAAAAATAGAAAGCTTGTCTTAGGTAGAAACGAAAGACAATTACAGTACATTAGACAAAATAATCTATCCCACGCTAAAAATATTGCTGATAACAAGCTTTTAACTAAAACTATTCTTAAAAAAGCAGAGATTCCTGTTCCTAAAAAGATTAAAAGCATTAAAAGTGTTAGAGATTTAGAAAACTTTGATTTTGATACCCTACCCCCATCATTTGTAGTTAAACCTGTAAGAGGAGTTAGAGGTGGTGGTATTGAAATCTTCTATAACCGTGATAAAAATGGTAGTTGGATTAGAGGAGACAAATCAAGAGTATCTCTTGAGGATTTAAAATCTCACTGTAGAGATATATTAGATGGTAAGTTCTCTCTTTTTAATGAAGCTGATATGGTTTTAATTGAAGAAAGGGTTAGATCACATAAAAACTTTAGGCCATATACATATAAAGGAGCTCCTGATGTTAGAGTTATTGTATATAACAAAATACCAATAATGTCATACATTAGAATACCTACTAAAGCATCTCAGGGTAAAGCAAATTTAGATCTTGGAGCAATAGGTGTTGGAATTGATATTTCTGCTGGGAAAACTACTCATGCAATTATTGGTAAAGCTACACCAATTGAATATACAGAAGAAACTAGATTACCCCTATCAGGTATTAGAATTCCATATTGGGATAGAATTTTAAAATATGCAATTGAAGCAAGCATTGCAACTAAATTAGGTTTTGCAGCAGTTGATTTTTTAATTGATGAAGATAAAGGTCCAATGATTGTAGAATTAAATGCAAGACCTGGATTATCTATTCAATTAGCAAATGATGATGGAATACGTTGGAGACTAAAAAAAGCTAAAGGTTTAAAGG
>JBGSZB010000028.1:0-2137 GCA_041750555.1 Candidatus Dojkabacteria bacterium
TAATATTTAATAGTTTTAATTCTTTAATAGTCCACTCCCTTAATTCTCTATCGCTTAATTTAGTAAATTCAATTATTAAATCTCTACTTTTTAAACCTTTATATACACTACTTCTTTTATCTAAACTAGAATCACTCCATATTAAAATATCTTCTTTTAATAAATTTTCAATGTTATCTAAAATATATTGAGAAACCTCTTTTTTATTTAATGCTCTTTTTAAGATATAAACATATTTAGTTGAGAACATATCTATACTAGAGAGATTATCAATAAAAAAATCAAGAGTTATCTCATCTTCATTTATGATTTTAATCTCTGAATTTGTTTTCTTTGAGATTTGAGATGCCTCTTCAAAAAGCTTGTTATAGCTTTCGAAACTATCATCTCCACAAAAAACCTTCATATTAGAATAGATTAATATCAAGATATACATTTAAGACTAAGTAGTCTTTTTCAAATGAAATCTCTTTTATAGATAGTCCTTGAGACTGATTAAATATTAAATTTTGTATACCTCCTTGTTCACTATCTCCCGATGGATCAAATAAATTATTTATTAATGTGTTTAATGTATCGTTAATTAATGGATAAAGGCTTTGTGGGAGTTCAATTGAAGCTGTTCCAATTCTATCAACTACAACTTTATTATTCTCTATTACAAAATCAATTAACATATATACTGGTTTTTCTGTATTATCTAGCGCAAAGTATGCTCTTAATACTCCATCTTCAATATCTAGTCTTAAATCATGTAATTGAGATATGTTTTCTCTCGCTATAAAGGTTAAATCTTCTTCACTTAATTTAATAATATTTTCTCCTGGAGTTACTTCTCTTAATAACTCCTCTTCAATCTCAGGTTTTAATTTAGGTGTTTCATAAACTGGTAAATTTAAATTTGAATTTAATACTTCAGTTGCTCTATCCCAGAAAAATGGAGGTCTAATTGTAATTAATGCAATTATGCTTGCACAGCATAGAAAAAGTATTAAAAATATTCCACAACAAGCTACTCTACAGCCTCCCCCACCTCTTCTATCTCTATATACAATTACTTCTTTAACCTTTTCTTTAGGTTTCTCTTCCTTTATTTCGGGACTCTCATGGTTTGTTTTTAATTTATCAACTATACTTAGTTCATTAGATACTTTAATATCTTTATTTTTATTTTGGTCTAACATAATTTAAAATTAAAGAGAATATTTGTAGTATACCATTTAAACAATGAAGATTGGCTTAATATTTTTAGTAATTGGGATATTTTTATCAGCTGTATTAGCTTATCAGTTGCAGAATTTTAGTCCTTTTAATACAGAGAAAATACAAGATTTAATAGTAAGTGAAAATATAACTTCAGATGATAAAGATAAGATAGATGATTTAATTAGAGAAAAGGTTGTGTCCCTTAGTGTTTTTGAATATTTAAATGACAGTAGTTACATAGTTTTTGTATTATTAAATATTGTGATAATCCTATTCTTCTCATCAAGCCATATATTTATTGATAAACTCTTTTTTAAAAACTTTTTTGAATCCCCTAATTACTTTAGAGCAATTCGTAGAGGTATATTATTATCCATAACTTTAAGTTTAGTTATATATATTAGATTATTAAAGGTAGATATAAGTAATGTATTATTAATTCCATTAGCGAGTTTTATTCTTGAAGTTATATTAAGTTCTATTAATCTTAAAAGGAAAGAAGCTAAACCTTATTAAAATACAGATAGTATTTAGGGTTAATTCTATAACCTAATCCAAACACAGTTTCTATTAAATCAGGTTTTTGATCTTCTAGTTTTCTTCTTACTCTACTAACTAATGTATCTACAGCTGAAGCTGAAACTAGCTTATTTGTATCTAATACCCTTGAAATTATCTCCTCTCTAGTAAATATTTTAGAATAGTTTTTTAATAATAGATTTAATAATTTAAATTCTTTTTTAGTTAATTCTAATAATTTACCATTACTTACAATAATATATTTATCACTATCAATATTTAATCCATCTATTTCAATTGAATTATCATTATTTAATTTTTTAATATTATTGTTTATTTGAGCAATTAATAGATCAAAGTTTAAGGGCTTTTTATGAAATAATGTAGCTCCTAATGTATATGTTTTAATTTC
>JBGSZB010000029.1:0-72133 GCA_041750555.1 Candidatus Dojkabacteria bacterium
TGCTTTAGCTAATTTTGCTCTAGTTATTTCATCTTCTGTAACTTCTCCTGTTCCTTTATCTAATATTTTAATTTTAGTTTCATCATCTGATAATGTTACTATCTTATTTACAACAGCTTCTAAAGTACCTTCAGTTGATGCTTTAACTATTACATTTAATTCTTTTTGTGCTACTCCTTGTTTAATTTCTTCTTTTTTTAACAACATTTGAGCAAATAGACTCTCTGCATCACTATTTTCTTCTTCTGTTATCTCTACTTCCTCTTCTTCTATTAATTTACTGTGTAATTCTTTAGCTTCTAATTCACTTTTTAAAAAATATATTGTTTCTCCAGCACCAATTGTATTTTTTAATCCTGTTATCCAGAATGGTTGTGATTCAGAAACTGTATTAATACTTTTTTGATTATGATCTAAATATGCTCTTACTTTAAATACACTATTCTTTTCTGCTACATATACTTTATCGTTTAATTCACCACTTTTTAATATACATAGGGCTACATTTCCTACAAATTTATCTTGGTTAGATTCTAGAATAAAAGCTTCTGCTAATACTCCCTCAAGTGGTTCTTTAGTTTTTAATTCACTAATTTCTGTTAATAGTTGTATTCCCTCCAATAGTTCTTTTAATCCAGTTTTTTCTTTAGCAGATATTTCAAAGCATAGTACATCTCCTCCATATTCTTCTATGTTTACTCCGAAACTTGCTAATTCTGTCTTAATTTTTAAAGTATTTACACCTTTAATATCTATTTTATTTATTGCAACTATTATTGGAACACCTGCTTTTTTAGCAAATTCTATACTCTCTTTAGTTTGTGGTTGTACTCCATCATCTGCTGCAACAATTAGTAATACAAAATCAGTTACTCTCGAACCTCGTAACCTCATATTACTAAATGCTTCATGGCCTGGAGTATCTATAAATGTGATTTTAAATCCATTATCTAGTACTACTTCATGAGCTCTTGTATTTTGAGTAATACCACCAGCTTCTCTATCTACGACTCTTGTACCTCTTACTGCATCTAGAAATGAAGTTTTACCATGGTCTACATGTCCCATTACTGTTACAACTGGTGTCTTTAATTTTATTTCTTTTTTAATATTTTTCTTAGCCATTAGCTTTAGTTATTAATTAGTCATGTGATTTTAACATAATAGTGGATATACTTTTAGTGATTAATGAGACAGTAGTTAGTTTTGTAATCCTATATTAAATTTGATATCATCAGAAATATTTAATCAAACATATTTATGAATCAGGAACAACCAATGCAAACAACTCAAAAAAGTAATGGAGTGTCACTTCCAGTTTTAGTAATAGCTCTATTTCTAACAGTTCTAGTATCTATAGGTGCTACATTATTAGTAGTTAATCTTTTAAATACTCAAGGTCAAAGTACTAATACAAGTAGTAATAACAGTAATACTGATAGTAACTCTGATCAAATTATTGATAACGATGGGGTCGTAGCAGATGAAACAGCTAACTGGAAAACATATACAAATAATTCATATACTTTAAAATATCCTAGTGATTGGAGTGTAGAAACATTAGTACCTAATCAAAGTATATATGCATCACAAAATGGATTTGAAGAGCCTTATCCTAAATTTACTTCACCTAGTGGAGAGAATAAATTTATGATAGCCCCACAAAGTTATTTAAGTTATGGTTTTGCAGGTAATCAGGAATTTGAGAATACTAATATCTCAGTTAAATTAAAAGATGAAACAGTTACTTTAGTTGAGAAAAAATATTTAGAAGATGACTTTATGGTATTTATCGTTGGAGAAGTTAGTGAAATATACACTGTAACTGATGAATTCCAAGCTACATGTCCTGAGTGTACATCCCAACTTAATTTTGAAATTCACTTTGGTAATACTTACCCTATTCACGCTCAAGAAAGTGGAAGAAGTGAAACTGTATACAATACTGAAAAAGAAGTGTTCTTAAAGATAATAAGTACTTTAGAGTTTAAGTAAAAATAGGAAATTAAAAGAAAAGGTTAAGGGATAATATCTCTTAACCTTTTTTAATACCTAAACCAGTATTTAAATATTTAACAAATATACTTAGGAATAAACTCATATTCCATACTTATAGCGACAATTACATTAACTAATATAACAACTAAAAGAAATAATAAGATAGATCCTAATATCATTAAAATTTTCTTAAAAATACTAGCTTTAATAAAATAGTTTCTAAATATAAATATAGGAATAATAATACCTATAACAAGCCCAAATAAGATACTTAATGTAAAAATAGTTTCATTATTAGTAATAAAATTAAGAAAACCTACAATATAAGAAGGGATTGTTGGTTCTTGAGGATCACATCCTATTGAAGGTAAGTAAAGATTTAATTGTCCCATAAGTTATTTAAAATTACTTCTCTTATATAAAATACCTAATAAATAATATATTAATCCTTTAAACTAGTAAATTAACAATAATTAGGTTCAGCAATACCAGAAAGTGGGTTAAATAATATTCTTAAAGCAAAATATACAACCACAAGAATTAAAACTGTAATTCCAATAAATATAACTTTTAGCAAATTTCTTCTCCTAGGATACCTTTTAATTAACTTTTTAATAAAATAGTAGTTAATTAATGAGAGAATAAAAATAGTAAATAAAGAGATAAGAGTTCCTACTATTAAATAAGGGTTTCTGAAATAATCCTGTATAGAGTCTAAGATCCCCTCTGTAAATGTTGGTCTTGGAGTACACTCAGTATTTAAAAGTTCTAAAAGCTCATTATTCATAAAAGATATTTAATTAATATTACCCAACATCTCTAACACCTTAATCTCATAACTATTAGATTCACTAAACTTCTTAGATGCCACCTTTAATGTATATCTAAGTGATTCATCACTCTCTAATGTATTAATACCATTAACTATACTTTCAACTGATTCATCCTTAATTTTAAATACTTCATCATCAAACTCTTGAAACATATTAATATCAGTTACAATTGTAGTTGCATTAGATGCTAGAGCTTTTCTAACAGAGGCAGAACTCGATTCCCCTACTTCAGAATAATTAAAGATAATGTAATCACTTAGAGATAATAGTATTTCAATTTGATCATCATTTAAGAATTGTTTAATAAAGGTTACATTAGTTTCTAAATTATTCTTTTTAATAATACTTAAACACTCATTATATATACCCTGAGAAAATATATTATTAGAACTCACAGCACTTAGAGCTAATAAATGAATATTCTTATACTTCTCTTTAAGAACTGATATAGCTTTAATAACATTTGGAATATTTTTGTTTTTATTCAATAACCCATGGACTGCAATAATAGGGTTAAAGTCATTAAAACCTAATTGTTCTTTAAGAACATTTTTATCTCTTTTTTTAAATACAACAGTAGGTAATTCAAATAATACTAAGTTATTTAAACTATCATTAGCATAGTCATAATCATTCTTGTTATGAATAAATACTAAATCACAAGCTTTTAATTGTTTAATCTCTTTAATAAAGTCAAAAGATGGTCCTCTTACTGCATGTAGTGTTAAATATACTTTAATATTAAGTTTCTTTAATTTAGAAATTAAGTTATCTAGAGAACTAGGAGAGAACATTGTTCCAGAGTGATATTGAATATGAAATATATTAATATCCCTTTCTTTAACAAAATTTAAAACCTCTTTAAATTCACTCTCTCCACTTCTCCATAACCTTAAAACGTTCTCTCTATCTCTACTTGATCTATCTGCAATATCGTTATTTGAGATATAGTAGAATTCATTAAAACTTTTTTCAACAGATTTATATAAATCCTCAGTATAGTCTGCTATACCTGTTTCATCATTTAGAAATGATAATACAGCATATTTTTTATTCTTTAATTCTTGCAGTGGTTTAACGTTTTCTATAAAGCCCGTTGCTCTCTCTGCAATATTCTCCCATTTAAAATCAAGAGAGGTATCATATGCTCTTTTAACTTTGTTTTGCATCTCTTCAATATCGTTATTCACTTTCCCTAACTTTTCATCTAACTTAAGCTTATACAGTTTAAGCATGTAAGTTTTTAATTGATTAATATCAGGTTCTGCCCAAAGGGATCCTAAATTAGCAAATTCAGAAGCTTTTGCATATTCAAGAGTGTAATTTAATAAATAACTATTGTCTTCGTTGATAAACTCTTTAAATCCACTGTAATTAGTTACAATTAAAGGCTTTTTAAAATACATTGCCTCTAATGCGGGTAATCCAAAACCTTCGGCTCTTGATGGGTATAGAGCTATATCTATAGTATTAGTTAAATTTGCAATCTCTTCTTCTTTTAAATCTTGGGTAATTATTTCAACTTCTGGTGAATTTTTCTTTTGTAATGAGTTTATTATTTCATTAATATTGTTATCAGGACCCTCTTTAGTCTTAATAACTAAAACACAGTCATCACTATCTTTAAAGTTTTCAAAATATGTCTTTAATATCAAATCTACTCCTTTTCTTTTTTTAGCTGTACTGTTATGGAAGAATTTAATACTTTTCTTACTTTTTAATGGATAATCTTTTAAATTTAAATTACGTAATCCATTATCCATTGCAATTGAAGTATTAATTATTGGAACACTTACTCCACTTTTAATTAATATCTCTTTTACAAATTCAGAGATTGTTAATACTCCATGAAGATTTTCATTAATTTCATTTACCCAATCACTCGGATAAACACTTTCTTCCCAAGCTACATACATTAATTTTAAAATGCCTGGTAATTGTTTAAGATTATTTAGTGAAGTAATGCTTTTAGGGAAGTTATTGTATATTACAATATCACAGTTACTAAAGTCTTTTGTAACTATATCTTTTAATTCTTTATTCCTCTCTAATTCGGTATCTGTTGGATAATAGTCAATTGATTCTCTATCACAACCTAAATATGCCCTGTATCCGTTATTTAATGAATTTATGCCTAATGCTAATCCTCTATTTACTTTAGCGTAACTATAGTTGGTAAAGAATGGTCCGTATATTAATATATTTTTATTCATAGATATATGAATATATATTGTTATTTATATATCTGTCAAATATATTTGAAATGTTATCTCTTAGAGTATTGTTCTGCTTTTCTAGCTTTTCTAAGACCTGGTTTCTTTCTTTCAACCATTCTAGAATCTCTAGTTAATAGCAATTGATCTTTAAGAGCTTTCTTCTTATCAGGAAACTTCTTAATAATTGCTCTAGCAATACCTAATGCAAGTGCTTCTAGTTGAGAATATCTTCCTCCACCAACTGATTTAGCTGTAAAATGAAAATCCATTGGATTTAAATCCGAAGCTAAGAATGGAGACAATATTTTAGCTTTATCACTTTTAGATGTATAAATTTGTTCAAATTCTTTTTCATTGAATAAATTTTTACCACTCTCACCGTATAATCTAACTGTAACTACTGATGTTTTTCTTCTTCCTAATGCGTATGAATACTCCATGTTAAATCTTTAAACTTCTAATATTTAAAACTTCAGGGTTTTGAGCCTGATGAGTGTGACTTTCACCTACAAATATTCTTAAGTTAGCAATCATTTCGCTACCTCTTTTTGTTTTAGGTAACATTCCTTTAACTGCTTTCTCTATTATATATGTTGGATCTTTTTTATATTGATCTCTTAAATTTAAGTATCTTAATCCTCCTGGAAATCCTGAGTAAAACTTATAGAATTTAGTAATAGCTTTTTTCTCTGTAATATCTAATTTTTCAGAGTTAATCACGATTACTTTATTTAATGGTTTTAAATTAGATCTCATTAAAGGATTATTTTTACCTTGTAATACTTCAGATACTACTGAGGCTAATCTTCCGATTTTCATACCTCTAGCATCTATTAAATACCATTTTTCTAAAATATCCTTTTGTGATACTTGTGTTATGCTTTTCATATATTACTTCCTCTTTTAACTATTGTTTTCTTAACAGGTGCAGGAGCTTTAGCTACTTTATTAACACCTACTGCCTTTCTTACTTTATTAACTACACTCTTTTCTTTATCAGCTTTCTCTCTTTTTTCTAAAGCTTTTTGAATATTACTCTTTTTCTCTCTTTCAACTCTATTAACAACCATTACATACATTTGTTCTGAATTATCACCTTTTCTAGGTAGGGTTCTTGCAGAATATGCATATCCTGAATTTCTATCGTTAAAGTTGTTTTCAACTAATTTATAGAATTTTGTAATAGCTAAAGTGTTATCACCAAAAAAACTAGAAACTAATCTTTTTGAATGATCAGTATTCTTTTTTGCTTTAGTAACTAATTTATCAAATTGAGATTTTAATATTCTAGCTCTATTAGGAGTAGTTTTTAATTTCTCATTTCTAACCAATTCCATAACAAGAGATCTGATAATAGCATCTCTATGATCAGAGGTTTTACCTTGCATTCTTGGTCTTTTAATTCTGTTATACATTCTTAAATTATCTTAACGTTATATTTTTTTAATATCTCAACTAATTCAACAAAAGATTTATTACCCATTCCTCTAATATTTGATAATTCTTCTTCTGTCATGTTTTCTAACTTTCTTAAGTCATCATAACCAGATTTTAATAAAGCATTAGTTAATCTAGTTGATAAATTTAAATCAGAAACCATTATTGGTTGTTTATCTTCTACTGCCTCAACTGCTTCTTCCTCTTTTTTACTATTTTCTAATTCTTCTTTATGTAACTTAACATTTACTTCATCTCCCTTTAACATCTCTGTACTTAGGTTTAATAAATGATCTGTCATTAAATTAATTGTATTTGTTGCAATATTTAATGCTTCTTCAGGAGTTACTGATCCATCAGTCTTTACTAATAACTCTAATTGATCTAAATCTGTTTCTTTACCAACTCTAGCTGTTGTAACAACATAATTTACTAATGTTACAGGACTAAATGATGCATCTAATGGTAAAAGAGTTAATTCTTTTCTTAATTCATCTTTTAAGTGTGCGTATCCTACTCCTCTTTCTACTGTAAATTCAGCATTAAATTTTGCTTTTGCAGAAGTTAATTTTGTAATTACATAGTCTGGATTAACAATATCTACTTTAGGATTCTTTTCAATGTCACTTGCCTTAACTTCAACAACTTGACCCTCTTTACCTTTAACTTCAATTTTTAGGGTTACAGGTTCTAATACTTTAGATGCTACTACTACATTTTTAATTGATAATAGTACTGCTAAAATATCATCAGGTAATCCTGATAATGTTGAGTATTCATGTTGTACTCCATCAATTTTTACAGCAGTTATTGCACTACCTGGGATTGATGTTAATAGGATTCTTCTTAAGAAGTTACCTAATGTATGTCCATACCCTTTTTGAAGAGGTCCCATTATGAATTTTGTAGATCCATCTTTCTCTTCAATCTTTTTTATATTAAATTCGTTTAAAGCAACCATATTTTTCTATTAAGAATTAATAAATAATTATTATCTAGAGTAAAGTTCAATAATTAACCTTTCTCTGATACTCTGATCCATTTGATCTCTTGTTGGTTCACTAACAACTTTTCCTCCTAAATCTAATTCACTTAACCAGCTTGGAACTTTGTTCACTTTATTTTGTTTTTTAATCTCTTCTAAGTAAGCTTTTAATGCTTCTCCAACTACTAATTTAACTTCATCGCCTGGTTTAACTATTGCAGAAGCTACATTATGTTTTCTACCATTTAATAATATATGTCCATGTGTTACTAATTGTCTTGCTTGTGCTCTTGTTAAGGCAAAACCTAATCTATATATTACGTTATCTATTCTTAATTCAAGTAATTGTAATAATCTAGTACTAGTGTTTCCTGTAGATTTAGCAGCTAAGTTATAAAATCTTAAAAATTGTCTCTCTGTCATTCCATACATTCTTTTTACTTTTTGCTTTTCTCTAAATTGCAATGCGTAATCAGATGGTCTCTTTTTTAATATTGGGAATTGACCTGGAAGAGATGTTCTTCTTTTCCATTTTTCGCTAGATCCAAGAACAGTTGCTTGTTCTCTTCTATTTATTCTCCATTTTGGTCCTATATATCTAGACATTTTATATATTAATTAAATATTATTTCTTTGGCATCTTTCTTGGCTTACAACCTCCATGTGGTACTGCTGTATGATCTGCCAATAATGTTACTCTAAGTCCTGCTATTCTTAATCCTTTAACTGCTGCTTGTCTTCCAACACCTATTCCTTTAATTATTACTTCAGCTTCTCTTGCTCCTGCCTCAACTGCTCTAGTTGCTGCATCTTCTCCAGCTTTTGTTGCTGCATATGGAGTACTTTTCTTACTTCCAGTAAACCCTACTTTACCGCAACTACTTTGAGATACTACATTTCCTGAATAATCAGTAATACTAACTATTGTATTGTTGTATGTAGATCTAATTTTAGCTAATACTTTAGGTGAAGCTAATTTTAATTTCTTTTTCTTTTTAACTTCTACCTTTGCTTTTGGTTTTTCTTTTATATTTGTTGCTTTAGCCATTTTATGTCTTTGTTACTTTAACTTTTAATCCTCCAACTGTTGCTCCTCTACCTTTTCTAGTTTTTGCATTTTTTCTTGTATTTTGACCTCTTACAGGTAAACCTTGTTTATGTCTAATACCTCTATAGTTTCTAATATCTTTTAATCTTTTTATTGCTAAAAAGTTTTTTTGTTTAACTTGACCCTCTGTTGGGATATTTTTTTCTATATATTCGTATAATCTTCTAATCTCTGTATCTTGTAACTCTTTAACTCTAATATCTGGATTGATGTTTGTAGCTAATAATATCTTTTTAGCAGATGATAGCCCTATTCCATAAATATAGGTTAATGCTATTTCTACTCTTTTTTCGTTTGGTATTTCTACCCCTACTAATCTTGCCATAATTTTAATTATCCTTGCCTTTGTTTATGCTTAGGATTACTTTTACAATAAACATAATATGTAGGTCTAACAGTAACTTTACCATTGGTAACCTTTACTTTATTCCTTTTAACGATGTAACAATCTTTACACCTTTTTTTAAGACTTGCTTTTACCTTCATATTAATCGGTCATTTATAACAAATTTATTTTTTTTAGTCAAAGAACAATTTCTAAGAAACTGGTCTAAATTTTCTTTCTGTTAATCTTCTAGTTATTATACCTTTATTAATATCATCTAGGGAGATTAATATTCTTACTTGATCTCCTACTTCTAAAGAAATAAACCTTGTCTTCATTTTGCCAGATACATGGCAGTTTACAACATGTTTAATCCCTTTATATTCAACCTCTACAAGGAATCTTAATTCTGGAAGAGCTTCAGTTACTTTACCTTCAATCTCAAAAAATCTCCCTTTATTATTAGACATAGCCTTGTTACATTGATATTAATAAGTTACCTAACTGTTTTTAGGCTTAGAATTTTAACAAATAAAGTTTTATTTTACAATTACTATTGTGATTATTAAGCTTCTATATATTTATCTCTTTTTGGTCTTTTACCCTGTTTTGTTAAAAGTGCAAATCCTATTACTACAAAAAACAAGCCGAGAGATAATGGGATTATTGGTTCTAACCCCGTTATAGCTGTATCTGGAAGAGAGGGCGTTACAGGTGTAGTAGGTGTTGTTGGGGTTGTAGGCGTTGTTGGATTAGTTGGCTCTTCAGGATCAGGCTCTTCTGTTACAGCTTGTATCTGAACTGTTAGCTCATTAGGGCTATAATCCAACCCTGCTCCATTAGATCTAACTAACTGAGTACCCACTGACCCCTGTACAACTTTAACATTTGCACTACCCACCACTTGGGATTGAAATTCTATCTCAGCAACCGCTCTATTTACTGAAAAACTACTTCCACTTGGGGTTGTTGCTAAAAGCGTAATTCTTCCAGTCTGTGTTGCAGTATTATCACTAACTGGATTATTTACTACAAAAACTGTATCTATAAATTTAATTTGTGTTCCAGTAGAGTTACTATCTTGATCAACTACACTTAATTTTGTTGAATCATACTCTATTACAAGTTTAAATTCATTTATTTGTTGTTCTCCTGTATTTATACTAACTGTTACTTTAAATTTACTTCCAACAGTTGATGAAGTACTACTGGAACTTAATAGTACAGTTGCAGCTTGTCCATTAGAAGTTCCTATATCAATACTCCCAAATGTAGGTTGCGATAGAGCATCAAAATCTTGAGCTTTAACTACAGGAATTAAATTTAATAAGTTAGCCATATGTATATAATATTATGAATCACTAATCTTTGGAATAGTTTAAGAATTATTTGATATTTTAACAATCTCTTGTATATTAAATATATATTTTCTAAAAATTAATTAAATGAAAGATAATCAACCTATAATTTCTATTATAATTGTTACCTGGAATAACTCTCAGGATATTAAAAGTTGTTTAGAGAGTGTTTTTAACCAAACTTACAAAAATTTTAATGTTGTATTGGTTGATAATGCTTCAACTGATAATACTGTAGAAATTGTTAGAAGTAATTTTCAATCAGTAATAATTTTACAGAATAAAGCAAATCAATATTTAACAAGGGGAAATAATAAAGGTATTAAGTTTTCAATTGATACATTTGACCCTAAATATATTATGGTTTTAAATCCAGATACCCTTCTTAGTAAAAATTTGCTATCTGAATTGGTTAATGTTTTAGAAAAAAATCCAGAAGTTGGAGCTAGTGGTCCAAAAGTAATATTTGAGAACGATAGAGATAAGGGTTTAATTAATTCTGCAGGATTAATTTTTGATGGATTTATGCAAGCATATGATAGAGGTTTCTTAGAGAAAGATAAGGGGCAATACGATAAACAAGAATATGTTTTTGGGGTTACTGGGGCATGCATTCTTTATAGAGCTGATATGCTTAAAGATATAGGGCTTTATTGGGAACAAGTAAGACTTCATTTAGATGAGGTTGAGTTATTTATTAGAGCTAAGAAACGTAATTGGAAAGTTATATACAATCCTAAAGCGATTCTTCAACATAAATATATGCAATCTACAGATCAGAATAAAGCATACAAGATTAATAACGCAAAAAAGAATGTGTGGTTAAAAATTGCTCTAAAGCATTATTCATTAAAAAGTAAATTAGCAATGATTAAAAAGTATTTGTTTAGTTAAGTTTTTAATTAGCTTTCTGCATTCAGCCTTTGATCTACAAATCTCCTAATAGTGTGAGTTTTATCATGAACACTAATAAAAGTAAGGATCTTTTCAATCTGAGACCTTCTTTCTGACTGATACTCTCCTCTAATATACCCTTTTATATATGACTTAGAAGTACTTTTTACTAACATATCTCTAATCTCTTGCACTGCTCTTGAAAATAATTTATTAAGTTGTAAGTTTCGAGATTCCCCTTTTGGAAATCTTTCTGATATTGATGCCAATGCAGAGTATAATTCAAAAAACTTCAAGATACGATTATCATCATCATATGAACCTTCTATTAAGTCATTAAGTACTTTCTCTGCAACCTCCAGATCACTTCCGTTTCCCATGATATCGAGAGTTTCAAAATCAACCTCATGATCCATACAGACTATCTTAAATTTAATACAGGATTATATTACTGATGATTAAATAATATAAAGGTCCTATAATATTAAATAACAATATTACCAATTAAAAGAACCCCTAAAGAGATTAATAGACCTAGAAGAAACCCCACAATTACATCACTTAAATAATGATAGCCTAGTACTACTCTACTAAACCCTAGAATTATTGAATAAATTAATATTAAAAATACTATTAAAGGATTAGTAATATAAAATAAACTTAATATAAAAAAATAACCAACACTAGTAGCGTGAGTTGATGGAAATGAATGCGAAGTTAACTTTGAATAGTATGGTCTCTTTCTTTTAATAAACTTTTTAATACCATTCTCAATAATTAAAAACATTAAAACTATACCTACAATACTTAAGATAAATAGTTCTAATCTTTTTTCAGTAAATAACAATTCAATTAATATTAAAGGAATAACTCCATATCCTACAGTTAATAAATCTAATAGTTTATGAGTTGACTTATTAAGCCTAAAGACATTAAATACCTTTTCTGATAAACTCCTATCTAGTAGTACTAATTGTTTATACATTGAATAAATTTAAAGATTACTTAACATTAATAAGAATACATCAGATTCCTAAAAATTTCTTTATATTTCTACCATTAATATTTACTTCTAAATTTTTAATATTAGATGATTTAGTTAAATCTATACTCTACTTTCTACTTTTTACAATTATTACCTGGAGTGTATATATTATTAATGATATTAAAGATATAGAGGAAGATAAACTTCATCCAATTAAAAAGTATAGACCTTTAGCTTCTAATAAAATATCAAAAAATGAATTATTAATTATAAGATCATTCTTATCATTTTTATTCTTACTAATATCCTTTATTTGGTTTATTTTTATTGGAATTGATTTAAACTTTATACTTGCACTTATTGTTCTATCAACTTACTTCTTAATTAATATTTTATATTCATATTTCTTTAAAAGAATACCTTATATTGAATTAACTATAGTTCCAATAGGTTTTATATTAAGAAGTTTAGGTGGAGCCTATATTATTAATGAATATTTATCTATAGATCTATTTTTATTAATACTATTTTTAACCTCTTTTATTATTTTATCTAAAAGATTTAGAGAAAAATTTGTTACTAAATCTAGTAGAAGTGTTTTAAAAGTTTATACTAATAATTTTCTAAATTATGGATTAAAAATTACTTTAAGCTTATTTTTAATTACCTATACCCTATTTACTTTATTCAACACAAGACATAGTAGTTTAATAATAATTACTAATCCATTTGTTTACTTAATTTCCATACGATACTTAAATTTAATTACTAATTCAAATGATAAGCAAGATGATCCTTTTAAAATATTTATTAAAGATAAATTTAATTTATTCTTAATAATACTCTGGGGAATAATTGTTGTTATTGAAACCATCTAATGCAGTATCTAAAGGAGAAAATAAAATTAAATAAAGCTTTATATCTAGTTTTACTTGTTGTGATTTCTCTCTCTTTAATCACTATTCTATTAAATAATCCAAAAAGTTTTGGTGATGGGAGCGAATACACTTTATTGCTTGAAAGCTTATACAATCACCAAAGCCCTGAATTGAGATTAGAAGATATTAATAGCACATACACAAATGCACTTAAATACAATTATGACGTTAATCTTTTTACACAAGAGAATGCATATAGTGGGTACTTTACATCTGGTGATGGTTTAAACTACTCCTATCATTTCTGGGGATATTCCTTAGTATCCTTGCCAGTTAGGGGCTTTTTAGAAGTTTTTAATTTAAATATATTTAATACTTTTGCAATAACAAACTTATTACTCTTTAGTATTACTTCGTTTTTAATTCCTTTACTCATAAAGAGAAATAAAATAATATCTTTTTTAATACTTACTCTTAATACATCAATTCTTTACATTAACCTTAATCATCCTGAGTTCTTTACCTATTCATTAGTATTACTCTCTTCTCTTCTTTTTTTAAGAAATAAATACTTTTTAGCAATATTATTAAGTTCTCTAGCATCTCTTCAAAACACACCTGTAATATTTTTAACGTTATTAATATTAATTTATTCAACATATATTTATTTTAAAGAAACAGGGTTTAGATTAGTTTTAATAAAAAGACTATTACCCATATTTTTAATTTCCCTAATATCAGTCATTCCCTTTATTTTTTACTATATAAACTTTCAAACTTTTAATTTAATACAAAAGGTTGGAGGGTCCGATTTAAATTTAATTTCTTTAAAAAGAGTAATTGAACTGTTTTTTGACCCTAACTTAGGATTATTTTTTTATGTTCCACTATCTGTAATTGGTATAGTTACTTCAATTTATTATTTCATTAAAAAAAGATCTTTAAAGATACTAATCTTAATCTTAAGTGTTGTATTAATGAGTATTCTTTCTACTTCAACAACTAACTGGAATCATGGAATGATAACCTCTTCTAGATACGCTATATGGGCAATACTACCAATAGGTAACTTGCTTCTTATTGAGATAGTAAATCGGGAAAACATAATAATAAATTTGAAAGATTTTATTAAATTAGAGGGGTTGAAAACTCTATTTAAGTTTAAATACTTAATAACTATTGCAATCTATTTATTACTAATCTATCAATTATTAATAGTAGTAATAGCAGGAGGTTTAATTTCAAACGGAAGATTGGGGGGAAGCGGATTAACTCCTTTCTCTCAAGTAATATTAAATTACTTTCCATCTCTCTACTCTCCTACACAGCAAATATTTGAAGGTAGAGTTTTATGTAATGAAAAATTGTGTGATTATCCAATAATATATAAATACAATAATGATTGTAAGAAGATATTATTAAAGAATACTAGTGATAATGTTTCTAAAGTTATTAATGAATGTGGAGAAAATTTTAATATAGATCACTGTGATTCTACTTTTTGTTATTATAGTTATTAAGATATGGAGAAATTTAAAAAAACTGCAATTATAATTGTAAGCTATAAAACACCTTGGTATTTAAACCAATGTTTAAAAAGTATATATAAACATACTTCTAACTTTCATATATATATTTCTCAAAATACTAAAGACTTAGCTTCCATTAATGTTATTAACAAATATATTAGTAAATATCCAAATACCCTAACTTTAAAAATTAATGATAAAAATTTAGGATATGTTGGAGGAGTTAATAGTCTGTACACAGAAACTATACAACATGAGAGAATATGCTTTCTAAATAGTGATTGTATAGTAACCCCTAATTGGTTAACTGAAATGAATAAAGTTTTAGATTTAGATAATAATGTTGTACAAGTAGCTCCTGACTCTAATCAATTTTATACTGAAAAACTTTTTTGGAGATTAATTAGATGGCAAATTATGAAAAGATTTCCAATATTAGGGGCTAGAATATATAAATATATGTTGTTTTTTAATCCACCTAGACATAGTGGTAATAAAGACTTTAGTGATACAGGCGATAAATTTTATCTATTCTGTGGTGGATTTTGTAATTTAATTAGAAGTAAATACTTTAAAGATTTAGGTTATTTATTAGATCCTAACATTGTTCATGGATATGGAGACGATTTTGACCTAAGTTACTATTTAAGGCAATTTGGTAAGATTGGGGCTACATATCATAGTTATGTATTCCATTTTGTTAATGCTTCTTTAAACAAATTAAATTCTAGAGAACAATTAAAACAAAAAGTGAGTCAATTAAATAGACTGTATATTGTTTCTAAATGGGAAAACAGATTAAAAGATGATATGAATAAAGTAAATCAAGATGAACTACTCTCTCTCTCTAACTCTCAAGAAATTGATATTATTCTTAAATACTTTGGAATAATTAACATTGATCCTAAATTTAGAGAATATATTAAATCTATTCCTGCAAAAGAATACGAGAATCAATTATTAAATAATTAGCTTAAAGTTAATTTAAGTGTATATAATATCCCTAAGAAATAATATTTCTTAAACGTCTTTTATTTATTATTTAATTAAATGAAAATAATAATATTTGCTGGAGGTACAGGTAAAAGATTTTGGCCTGCTAGTAGAAAGAGTTCTCCTAAACAGTTTTTACCAATAATAAATAATAGTCCATTAATTAAAATTAAATACGAGTATTTAAGATTAGGCTTTAAACCCGAAGATATATTTGTAAGTACTGGAATTCAATACAAAAAAGAAGTAACTACAATTTTAAATGAATTACCAGAACAAAACTTTATATTTGAACCAGAGATGAGAGATACCGGTCCTGCAGTAACCCTTGCAATATCATATGTTTCAAAAAGATTTCCAACGGAAGTTATCTCAACTCAATGGTCAGATCATTTAATAAAAAAACCTAAAGTATTTATTAAAGCATTGAGGGAATCTGAAAAATATATTTTAAATAATAGGGCTAAATATATTTTAATTGGAGTTCCTGCTAGATTCCCCTCACCTCATAGGGGATATATTAAATTTGGTAATGAAATAGAAAAGATTAATAAAGATATTAGTTTAAAAAAGTTTATAGCTTTTAAAGAAAAACCAGATTTAGAGTTAGCCAAAGTTTATATTAAATCTAAAAACTACGCTTGGAATCCAGGTTACTGGAGTATGAAGGGAGTTGATTATTTAAATATTGTAAAGAAGAGCTCTCCTGAAATTTACAATGTTTGCCAGGAAATAGTTAATAGTGAATTTAATATTAATAGTTTAAATAAGTTTAAAACTTTAGAAAAGATAGCCGCTGATTATATCTTTGCAGAAAACTTAAAAGTTAAGGATACCCTAGTTACTTTAAGTGATATGGGTTGGAGTGATGTTGGGGAATGGATAGCTTTTAAAGAAGCATTTGAAAGTAGTAATAATTCAAATGTAAGTATTGGTAATAGCTTTGACTATGAATCACATGATACTCTAATTTATAATCAAGAAAATGAAAAGTTAATAGCCACAATTGGATTAAAAGGCTTTGTGGTTGTTAATACTAAAGATGTACTAGCAATATTTCACAAAGATGATAATACTAAAATTAAAGAGTTTTTAAATAAATTAGAGGAGAATGATTTAAGTAAATATCTATAATTCAATAGTTACTTAATGTATTTATTTACTCATATAATTACTTTACTGCTATACTGAATTGATAAAAGTGAGAAATAAATATATGGTCAGAAAAACATTAAATACACAGGTTTTTAGATTTTTAGTTGTAGGATTTAGTGCTTTTTTAATAGATTATGGAACTCTTTTTATTTTAATTGAAGTTTTTAAATTTAATTTAGAACTATTTAACTTTATATTAGTTGCTAATATCATCTCTACTGTTATAGCTGTACTATTTGGTTTCTATTTTCAAAAGAAATGGACATTTAAAACTATTAACTCTGAAAAGGCTAAGATGGAGTTTGTGTTGTTTATTGCCCTACAAGTATTTAACATCTTATTTTACAATGCTTTATTATTTAATATTTTTAGATACAACTTATCTCTTGATGCATTAATTGCTAAACCTTTAGTTGTTGTATTTCAAACCATAACAAGTTATATGGCTATGAAGTTTATTATCTTTAAAACAGATACAAAAGTAAGTAATTAATTACTATTTAATATATAAATTAAAGCTTATATTTTTTTATAACTATGAAAAATACCCTTTTATCAATTGTAATACCTGCATACAATGAGGAAAAAACTTTAGAAGAATTAGTTAATAGAGTTCTTAAAGTTAAATTCCCTGAAGATATAGATACTGAAATAATTATTGTTAATGATGGTTCTCAAGATAATACAGGTAAGATTGCTAAATCATTAGATAAGAAACATAAAAATATTAAAGCTTTTGATAATGCAGAAAATTCTGGTAAATCACAAACTGTTAGGAATGGATTATTAAAAACAAAAGGAGATATTGTAGTTATTCAAGATGCTGATTTTGAATATGATCCTAATGAATTAGTAGATTTATTAAATTTAATGAGGGAAAACAATTTGGAAGTTGTATATGGGAATAGGTTTGGGAAAAAGAATAAGGTTATATATTGGCAAAACTATATTGGAAATAAATTTTTATCTCTCGTTTCAAATGTTTTTACATACCCAAGAATTGGAGTATGGTTACCTGATATGGAAGTTTGCTATAAAATGATTAAAGGAGATATTGCTAGAAAGCTAGGCGAAGAAATAGTATCTACTACCATGTTTGGTTTAGAACCTGAAATTACCGCTAAACTATCCCAATATACAATAGAAAAAAGAAGGTTAAAGTTTGGAGTTGTACCAATTAGTTATCTACCTCGTAGTATAAAAGAAGGCAAAAAGATGAAAGCTTTTAATGATGGGTTTAAAGCTATAGTTGAGATTATTAAATTTAATTTACTAAACTAGTATTTATTTATATTGAATTGCCTTTAACCTTTCAATTGTATCCTCTACTAACTTTCTATTAACTGATATTAATTCTGCAAGTATTCCTAAAGATACTAATTGAACACCAACGACCAAAGATATTGCTCCCAATGTTACTGATTGTATATATCCATCTCCTTGCCCTATCAGAAAGAAATAAAAGAATCTTCCAAGTGTTATTGCTGCAAATAAAAAGAAAATTGATGAAATATATAAAAAAGTCTTAAAGGGTTCATAAATTGCAAACATTCTCAGTATATTGAAACCTGATTTTTTAAGTTTACTAAATAAGCTTTTGATTAATCTTGATTCCCTTGTTTTAGCATTAACATTGATTGGTAACCATACTATATCTAAACCTTTTTTGCTTGCTTGAATAACAGTATCGACAGTATATGTATAATTCGTTACTACATTAATTTTTATCATGGCTACCCTAGAGTAAGCTCTGAAACCACTTACTGCGTCTCTAACTTCAGATCCTGCAGCCATTTGGGTTAAACCACTTCCTAACTTTTGAAGCATTTTTTTAATAAATGAAAACTCTTTTATACTTGAAGTTTTTCTATCTCCAATAACTATTTCTGCCCTTCCTTCAAGAATAGGTTTAATTAAATCAGGAATTCGCTCTGATGGATATTGATTGTCACCATCAGTATTAACTAGAATATCTGCCCCATTTTTAAGAGCATTATCTAATCCCAATTTAAAAGCTCTTCCTAACCATCTTCTATTCTTACCGTTATATCTTACTATATGTTTTACACCAAGTTTCTTTGCAACTTCAATTGTTTTATCAGTTGAGCCATCATCAATAATTTGGTATTCAATTACATCTACACCTTCTATCTTTTTAGGCATTTTTTTAAAAACCATTGGTAATGTCTCCTCTTCGTTAAAACAGGGGATTTGTATTATGAGTTTCATTTTTATTGTATAAATATTATTATTTGGGTATTATAGCAACATATTTAATGTTAATAAATTTATATGGAAAGAAAAGCTACGCCAGAAAAAGAAGACTTTGGAAAAAAATATAAAGAAACAAACTTTATCTCTAAAAAACTTTTAGATGGATATTTTAAGTCAGTTGAAAAACTTATTAGAGAAATACCGGGGTCTAATCTAAATACAACCTTAGAAATTGGTTGTGGAGAGGGATATTCTACTGCAATTATCAAAACCTTTCTTCCAAACAGCTGTAAATTTGAGGCTTCTGAGTATGTAGAGAACTTAGTTCCAGTTGCTCAAAGTAGAAACCCAGGTTTAAAAATTGTTCAAGAAGATGTGTATAAAATGGATCGTAAGGATAATTCATTTGACCTAGTATTTTTGTTAGAAGTTTTAGAACATTTAGATTATCCTGATAAAGCCTTGGAAGAAATTAAAAGAATTGATAGTAATTATTTGATACTTGGTGTACCGAGAGAACCAATCTGGAGAGTTTTAAATATGGCTAGAGGTAAATATTTAAAAGATTTTGGAAACACTACTGGTCATTTAAACCATTGGGGAAGAAGAGGTATTATAAAATTTGTTGAGAAGAATTTTGGTCCTGTTATAAAAGTTAAAAATCCCCTTCCTTGGACAATTCTTTTAGCTAAAAAGGTAAAATAATTAATGGACAAAAAAACTATAGTTAAACTCACAAAGATTGTAGTTTATAATTTGTTTTTTGTTGGTACTTTATACTTTGCATTAAAGTCAATTGATATATCTTCTGTAGAGATACGTTTACCTGATAGTGTAACTTATTTAATACTTTCAGTTTTTTTCTTTTTTCTCTTTTATCTTTTACTTTCACTTGCTTGGAGTCTTATACTTGATACTTATTCTGAAAAAAGAAGTGGTTACACTTCAGTTTTAAGTTTTTTAGCAGGTCAGGTATATAAATATCTTCCATCAAGTTTATTTGGTATCTCTTTTAGAATACTTTATTCAAAGAAACTAGGTTTCTCTGTAGGTGATTCTATAAGAGCATCATTATTTGAAAATCTTCTTTTAATTTATACATCTTTTTGGATTTTCCTTTCCTTTTATTACTCATATATCCTTTTTCTTGCAGGGTTAATAATATACCTAATTGGTCTTTTAATCTTAAAAAAAGGTAAAAAAATATTTAGCAATTTACCAATTATTAAAAAGATTATAGTTTTTCAGAAGTTTTCATATTCTAAGCTTATCTCTGCTTATTTTTTGCAATCTTTAGGTTGGTTAGTAGCAGGCTTAGCTCTTTTTGTATATCAATTAGGGTTTCAAAATAATAATGCTGATATAGTTTCTACAATTTCAGCTCAATCTGTATCATATACTGTTAGCATTTTAGCTGTATTTGCTCCAGGTGGATTAGGTATAAAAGAATATTTTTTAAACAATGCAGGAATTACTGCATTAATAGTAATTAATTGGAGGTTATTAACGGTTGCAATGGATATAATAATAAGTAGTATTTCTATTATATTTATATACAAGAAATCAAATGAGAATTAATATAAAAAATCTTAAAACACTAACTGGCAAATACTTGATCGATATATCTCTATTTTTAGCAAACAATATACTTTTAGCTGGGATTTTCTCATTTTTAGTTAGAAATATTGTAAGTTTAGATAGATATGAAACATTAAAATTCCTAATTATCTATTTTATATTCTTTTCTTTGCTTACTCTTACCTACTACTACATAGAGTCTAAAATACTGATGCTTGGATTAAATAGAAAAACTTTCAGAACCTTTAACCTTTTTTTAATTTTTGTATCTATTGTACTTTTTTTTCATTACTTTGTAGGAGAAAGAAGACCTTTGCTTCTTTCAGGGATCTTAATCATTTTAATTAGATTAATAATATTAAAGTTGTCTCTAAGGGCAAGCTTCTTCCAACATTTAAAAAACTTAATTCAAAAAAAATACTTACCCTTTATAATAGTTTTAGCTATTTATTCAATAATGGTTTTATTCCTATATATTTTCCATAAACAGCCTGGGTTAAATCAATTGGTCTGGGAGAATTCTGATTCTGTAGCATATAAAAACTTAAGTAATACTCTCGTTTTACTCTCTCCAGCTAAAAGCGTTTTCTCACTAGGATTACCACTTATTATGGCTCCCCTTAATCTAGTAATGCAAACTTTTCAGTATATGAATAATATATATTATGACAACATTTTAAACCTTCCCTTGTTGATTTTTGTAGGATTTATAATCACACCTTTAGCAATAACCTTAGCTATTAAGAGTGCATTAATAAAATCTAAGGAGTTTATAACTAACAAAATATATCTAATTATTACAAGTATAGTAATTTTAACTTTATTACTTTACTTTACTATCCTACCATCTCATTATGAGTTTCTGACAATTGATGATACTCAACGAATGTGGCTAAGAGTTACAGGTTTTGTAGCAGCTGTAGAGCCCTTAATTAACCTAGGTTCAGCAATATTTTTACTTTGCTTAGCATACCTTCCTAAAAAAAGATTTAGCCCACTATTAATTGGATTAATTGGAGGGTTATATCTTCTTGTAAAAGAACCTAACTTTGTAATCTGGGGGTTATTTTTAATATTTATGCTCTTAAAGAGTAAATCAATATGGTGGAGTTTTAAAGCTGGGCTAGTTTCCCTTGCAGTTTATAGCTTACAATTGTTATATAATTTCTTTCTTTATGGAGATCCGATTAGTGCAGGAAGAGCTGCTCAAGATGAAAAAGTTGGGCTTAAATTTATTGAACATGTTAAAAACACATATGGTATAGAGTTTGAAAGTGCCCCTAGAATTAGTCTTGAGTATCTTGGACATAATCTTGAGATGATTTTGCAAACATACTTAATCCCCATAATCTTACTTGTAGTTATTATATTTTTTCTATTAAGAAGTAAATTCGTAGATAAATTTGTACTAGCATTTTCTATAGTAAACATAGGGTTTTTCTTTATCTTTTATTCGATGTATATAAGATTAGGTGCTACAACAAGATACTTTAGTGTACTCTTACCTTTTATTATCTATATAGTAGTAAGCGCTTCCCTGTTAATTATTAATCTAATAAGAAAAAGAAGAGGTTTAAAAGTTAATTAGTACAATTATACTTTACTGAGTCTAAGTCGCTATTAAAGCTAATTAAAAGTACTGAATTTATAATGTAAACACGGTTAACTTCATCACTCATGTTAATGCAGTTTAAATCATTATTATAGTTTTCCTCTACGTATTTACTTGTTTGATTATAATGACCAAACTTAACATTTCTATAATACTCACTATTTTTAATAGAATCATACATTACTGGAGATATATTCATTAAAGGACTTTCATACCCATCTCTTCTAGATATATTAAAATTTGAATTGGCTATATCAGACTTTGTAATATAGTAATTATGAAAAATCATTAAATCTTGTCCATTTAAGAAACCACCTAAAGGAAGGGAGTTAAAGTAGATTATCAAAACTAATACAGTGAAAAAGATTATGTTTCTAATTCTACTAATATATTTATTAACTAAGTATCCTAATATTAAATATATCCATGGTGTTAGATAAACTAAGAACCTTCTATCCTGCCAATCGTATAGATGAACCCAAAAGACCCAAGTTATCAAAAATCCTGAAACTAAAAATATAAACTGTCTATTTTTTAAAATTTCTCTATGTTTAAAAAAGCTTAATAGGAGTAAACCAAGCAAAATAATCATTACAAATCCAAAAAAAGTATGTGTATTAAAAATATAGAATATTGTATTGGCAATATTTGGTTTTATTAATTCAAACTGAGTAACTTTTGTATAGAAAAAGCTATTAAATTCTAAAAACTTATACAAATGCCAAGGTAGAATTACTAAAAGAGCTAGAATAGATGGTAGAAAGATAATAAAAAGCTTATATAGATTATTTCTTAAATCTTTCACACTCTTAATAATTTGATTACGAAATAAATAAATATAGTAAAGAATCCAAAGAATAAAAAGATAATATCCAAAATTTTGAAATAGCATTGATACCGTAAGGCTTAAGAATGATAGATACCATTTATTCCTTATCAAGAAACAAATCGAGGTAGCTATAAATGCAACAGCATAAAAGTCAGCTAATATATAATTACTTCCTAGATTCAGGGAATAGTTAAAAAATACTAGAAGTGCAATAGCAAGTGAGATTCTTAAATTTTTAGTCATACTCTTAACAGAGTAATAAATTGAAGATATCATTAAGAAAAAGATACCCTGGTTAATTAGTGGCAGAAGATATATAGCTCCTAACCTATTTAGTATTGATATTATTAAAGGAAGTCCGAGATTTCTAAAAGTAATCGAATCATTCTCCAAGAATCTAACTCCATTAGCAATCCAATCAAAACTATCACTATATGTGAACTTATAGATATCTAAAAACCCATCAATATCCCCCACCATTGGGGTTATTAGTAAATATTTTATAAAAAGGGTAACTCCAATAGCTGTTAGGATTGATACTTCAATCTTATTTCTTTTTATATACTTAACTATTCTTTGGAACATATTATGCATTAACCTTACTAGTAGGTTTAAATTGACTTTAAGATCTTAAAATTTACTATATGATAGAATATCATATATTTTGTTAAATTAACTATATGAAAGTTTCAGTAATAGGATTAGGCTATGTCGGTTTACCACTACTTATAGCAATGAGTAATAAAACAAAACATAAAGTTGTGGGGTTTGATATTTCTCAAAAAACAATTGATAAAATAAATAATAATATATGTCCAGTAATTGATGAACAAACAGAGGAAGAATTTAAAAAATCACAGAAGCTTAATGTTTCTAATGACATTAAAAGTATAAAAGACTCAGATGTATATATAATATGTGTTCCAACTCCAATTAATAGTGATTTTGATCCTGATTATGGTCCTGTAATTGGTGCTACAAAAACAGTTTGTACATATTTAAAAAAAGGAAACATTGTTATTCTAGAATCAACAGTTAATCCTGGAACTTGTGAAGAAGTAATGGCTCCTGTTATCGAAGAAGTAACAAAATTAAAAATGGGTAAGGACTATGATATTGTACATGCACCTGAAAGAATTAATCCAGGGGATAAGACTTGGAATGTAACTAATTTATCAAGAAATATTGGAGGTTCTAGAATTGAAGCTAGTGAAAAAATTAAAAGGCTCTACTCTGAGTTTATTACTGCTAATTTAAATGTAGTATCTAATTTAAAAGTAGCAGAAGCTTCTAAAATAGTTGAAAACTCATTTAGAGATTTAAACATTGCATTTGTAAATGAATTAGCAAAATCATTTGATGCAATGGGAGTAGATTTAATAGAAACAATACAAGCTGCATCATCTAAATTTAGTTTTATGCCTCATTGGCCAGGTCCTGGAGTTGGAGGACATTGTATAGCAGTTGACCCATACTACTTAATTAAAAGAGCAGCTAAGTCTGGGTTTGACCATAGATTAATGAAAGAAGCTAGAAATATTAATAATAGTATGCCAGATTACACAATTAGTAAATTATCTCTTTTATTAAATAGCTTAGAGCTTTCAATTAAGGGTACTAAAATTGCTCTTTTAGGTTTAAGCTATAAACCTGAAGTTGGAGATTTAAGAGAAAGTCCATCACTTGTTTTAAAAAATAAACTTGAGAAGTTAGGTGCAGATTTAAATGTTTATGAACCATTTGTACTATCACTATCTAATGTTAAAACGTTAGAAGAGGCTGTTAAGGGTTGTGATGTAGTTCTACTTACAACAGCTCATAACGAATTTAAGGATAAACTTACAGGTAGTTTCTTAAAGAAAATGAAAGTTAGGGCAGTTTTAGATACAAGAAACTGTTTAGACTTTAAAGATATTAGGAAAAATAAGGTATTATATACAGGAATAGGTAGAAGTTAATGAAATTAATACAAGATAGATTAGCAGTTTATACAGCAATATATGGGGGTACCGATATATTAATCGATCCCCCTATAATTCCAGCTAATTGTGATTTCTTTTGTTTTACAGATAGAGATGATGTAGATTCTAGTATTTTTAAAGTAATTAAAACTCCTAGACTATTTCCTAATGATACTAATAGATCTGCTAAATTCTTTAAAGTATTTCCACATAAAGTATTACCCGACTATGAATACTCTTTTTGGATAGATGCTAGAACATATATTAAAGATGAAAATATATTTAAAAAAACTGTTAACTTACTTAAGGATAATAACTTAGCAATATTTAAACACCCTGAACGAACTTCAATTTATGATGAGGCTAAAACTTGTATAGATTGGGGTAAAGATAAGGCTGAAATTATTAATCCTCAAATAGAAAAATACAAAAAGGATGGTTACTTAGATCAAGTAAGATTAATTGCAGGTACTTTCATATTTAGAAGACATCATTCTCGCGATGTAATTAAATTTGAAGAAGGTTGGTGGAAAGAAATACTAAAACACAGTAAAAGAGATCAGATTAGTTTCCCATATATTGCATGGAAAACTAAGTTAAAGTTTAACGTAATTGAGAAAGACACTAACAACAACAACTTAGTTGGGGTATTAAGGTATAGAGAAAGAGATACACTTAAAACAATAAAGATTTCAAATAAAAAGAACGGGAACAATATTGTTATTTACTCTGCTCTATTTGGAGACATAGACAACTATATTGAACATAATAAAATACCGGGGTGTGATATTGTACTTTTTACTGATAATAAAGAGTTAAAGCTTAAAAATACTAAAAAGATATTAATTGATCCTAATGGTTTTGATTCTAGAAAACTAGCTAGAATGTTTAAAACATTACCACATAAGTTTTTCCCAAACTATGAATACTCAATATGGATTGATGCTAGTATAGAAATAACTAATGATGCACTTGTAGATTTAACATATAACTCTATTCAAACAAAAGATCTGGCGTGTTTCAAACATATGCATAGAGACACTCTTTATGATGAAGTTAATTCATGTTTAGAAAGAAAAAAAGATAATCCATTTATTCTTACAACACAATACAGAGACTATAAAGCGGATAAATTTATTGATAATGGAACATTAATAGAATCAGGTGTATTAATAAGAAAACACATGAATCCAGCATTAATTACCTTTTCTGAGAATTGGTGGAAAGAGATAAAAAAGTATTCAATAAGAGATCAGATTAGTTTTCCTTATGTACTATTTAAAAACCCAATAAAAATTAAACAATTAAGAGGCTTTATCTGGGAGAATCCATACTTTAGAGTAAGAGAACATAATGAAACTAGTTCTAAGTATGCTTCAATAAAGGTTAAACAAAATATTCTTAAAAACTTTAAGGAATACTTTAAATGGTATAAACTTTACCGGTCATTACATTAAATATTAAAAAAAATACATGGCTAGACCAACATTTAACTTAAGAAACTTTGACTTTTTAGATTTAGGTAGTAAGAAAGGTGGTTCAATACTATACTGCCAAGAAAGATTTAGTAAGATATATAACAAAAATTTAAAAGGTATTGGAGTTGATATTAATCCTGTAAGTGTAGATTATGCTATAGGGAATGGTTTTCCATCATTTGTACATGATATAACCAAGCTTAAGATTAACAACTATAAGTTTAAATTTATCTCCTCTCTTGATTTCATGGAACATTTACCAAATAAAGAGTATGTTCCAAAAGTTGTAGAAAATATTAGTAATTTAGCATCTGACTTTTTATTCATTAGACACCCCTCTTTTGAGGATCTAGACTATTTAAAAGGATTAGGTTTAAAAATTGATTGGAACGATTGGAGTGGACATAGTGCAATGATGAGAGTTGATGAATTTACAGAGATATTTAATAATTTAGGGCTTTCTAAATACTGTATAGTTTTTAGAAACCCAATACTTTCAAGTGATAGTCCAAGAATTATTCCAATAGATGCTCCAGTAGATAGCCATGAATATGATAAATCTATGGGGAATAAGAAGTCCTTTAAGTTTAATAAACCAATCTATGCTCAAATTGATATGTTTGTTGCATTAAAAGATATAAAGAAAGATAAATGGAATAGAATTGTTGAAGAAAGTATTAAAATTCAGAAGTTTCTTTAATTACCTTTTAACTAGTTTTACAGCTTTATACAGTACTGGATATTGCATTAACTTGGCCTTTAGTTTAGCCTTTAAGAAGTTTTTAGAGTAAGGATTAAATAGATCATTTAAAAATCTTTTAGTAAAAAACAACCCTATACCCTTCATTGAATTACCTTTATTTCCTAATTCAAGTAAATATTTTTCAATATCTTCCCCATAATTACTACTCAATTGTAAATTACTTGAAAATTTAAAAGCTTTATCTACTCTTTTTTTATCATTATCATTTAAAAGCTCATCAAAAGCCTTCTTTAATGAATTTAAATCTGAAGCATTAAATGTATATGCGGTTGTTTCATCTACAAAATCACTTAATCCACCTACCGTTGTTGAAATTAATGGTACCTTTAATAGCATTGCTTCAAATGCTGATCTACCAAAACCTTCTGATCTAGATGCATTTATCATGGCTTTACTTGATTTAATAATTTCAAATGGATTATCAATAAATCCTAAGAAATGTATATATTCTTCTAACTTATATTTTTTAATTAATTCAAGAATTTTAGTATAGTAATCACTATTAACATCATATTCTCCAATTAAGAGTAAATGATATTTATCACTATCTTTTGTTTTATTTAATGTATTAATTAATTCTATAGCATCAATTTGACCTTTATTCTCTTCAATTGAACCAAGGACTACTAATCTATTACTATTAAACACTTCATCATCTTTTGTTTTAAAGTAATTAACTATCTTTTTAATATCAACTAATTGATTTCTTTCATGAAATTGTTTTTCTAATACGTGTAAGTTTGGATATCTTTGTATTAAGACTTTTGTTCTCTCCTTAATAATTTTTTTCTTTTCTTCACCTATTACATCAAAAGATCTTCCTTCCCAATGATGTATATACATATTTGTAGATACAATTATTCTATAGCCCTTATTCAATGCTCTCATTGATAAATCAACTTCTTCTCCATAACCTTTTCCAAAGTTATCTTCATCAAAGTAACCTATATCATTCAAAAGAGATCTTTTAATATATGTACAATATCCATGAGTTGCATGAGTCTCTATATATTTGTAAGGGGAGAATAATTCTAGTGCTTTATTAACAATTTCAGGGTTATTTTCAAACTCTTTATTAAATTGATCTGGAACAGAGTAATAACTTGCACTATTAGATAAACTTGTAGACATACAAATATTATCATCTTGATAAACATTAGTTCTTAATTTATCTATCCAGTTAGAAGTAACAACTGTATCTGAGTTTAATAGTATTACATCATTAGCACTTGATAACTTCATTCCTCTATTACAATTTTTAACAAATCCTAAGTTTTCTTCGTTTTCTAAATATACAAACAAATCATTATGCTTTTTTATCCAAGTTTCTACTCTCTCTCTTAATTCTAAATCTGGTCCTTTATCAAATATTACATATACTTTATCTAAGTGAGGTGATTTATGCTTTAAAACGCTCTCTAAGCACTCTAGAATACTATCATCTTTGTAAAAGGGTATAACTACATCAACCTTTCTTTTCTCTTTAATAGGCTTTAAATTTTGATTTTCTACAACAATCCTATTTGTAATAACTGTGGAATTTTCATTAACTATCTCTTTGGTATAAATATCTTTAAGATAATTTGAAATATATATTACTCTTGAACTACTACTGTTAATGTAATTAGCAATATCATTTTGTGGAACTATTGGTGTATAAGTTGGGTTATCAATTATTGATTCTCTAATATGCCATATATGTGGCACATTTAAGAAAGTTGAAACCATTGCTCCTACATTTGTAACTGCAGTATTTGTATATATTAAATCTACCTTTTCACCCTTTAAAAAATTATATATGTTAATAGCTTGAGTTAATATATTCTGAAACTTTATATTGTTGTTAACATTCTTTTCCCATGATAAGTTTACCCAAAGATCAAAATAGAAATGAAAACATTTAACTCCAAGTTTTGTTGATTCTTCTAAAAGGGATCCACTATCTTCTCTACTAATTAAAAGAATTTCGTGGTTTTTTGATTTTAAATATTTAATTAATTCAAATAGTGACTCTTCAGCTCCACCTGTTTTTCTTGCTCTTGGAGTTATTATTGCTATTTTCATTTTAATTTTTTGAAATATATTTTTGAATATCCCATGATTTATCTAGGGTTAATAACCCTCTGTCTTTGTTATCAACTTCACTCCTTTCTATATGAAACACTGTAGATCTTTTATCCATAAAAAGAACTTTATCATTATTTTCATCAAGAACTGCAACATCTACATAATAGTCACCTTCACTTAGGTTTAAGTTTTTTAAAGTTAGATAAACTGAATCACATTCTACTAAGTTTGAAATGTTTGAAAAATTTGAAGTAGTTTCATAAATTAATAAATCATCGTCTCTAGTTAAACTAAATTTTAAATTATAATTTTGTACTAATTTCTTATTCTGAATAGCTGCTCTTATGCTTAAATCATAATCCTTAATAATCTCTGCTCTTACTTTTGAAACTACAATATCATTGTCCACCCTGTCATATTTTTCTTCTTCTGCTTTTTGTAGCTTTTCAATTTCAAGTAAGGATTGACGATACTGATCAATACCTGTTCTTGTATCTCCATCAAATATGACTTCTCCTTGGTTTAACCATACAACCCTATTACAGTATTTTTGAACTGAACCTAAACTGTGACTAACATAAATAACTGTTTTACCCTGTTCAATTAGTTTATTTATAACTCCAATAGATTTAGATCTAAATGCACCATCACCTACTCCAAGTATTTCATCTAAAATATATATATCAGCATCAGTTTGAATAGCTATTGAGAAAGCTAATCTAACCTTCATTCCACTTGAATAGTTTTTAACAGGTGTATGTATAAAGTCTCCTAATTCTGAAAACTCTACAATATCGTTATATCTTTTTTTAATCTCCTTAGTTGTTAAACCTAAAATTGCTCCATTAAGAAATATATTTTCTCTACCAGATAGTTCTGGGTTGAATCCAACTCCTAATTCTAGAAAAGGAACCATTCTTCCATTAACCGTAACCTCTCCTCCTTTATCTGGACTATATATCCCTGCAATTACTTTTAAAAGTGTTGATTTACCACTACCATTTCTACCTATTATTCCAATAAACTCACCTTTTTTAATATCTAAATGAATATTTTTTAATGCATGAAAAGGTTTAGATTTACCTTGATTAAAAAGTGAAACAACTAGAGATCTTAATGTATCCTTTTTATTATCTGCTATAAAAAAGGATTTATTTAAATTTTTTATACTTACTGCTATATCATTCATAGTTTAAAAATACTCAGCTACTCTTTTTATTCTTTTGTTAAAGAATGACCAACCTAAAATAAAGATAATTAATGATCCTAAAAAGAATATTATTCCCTTTTCTACATCAATTGTTCCATATACTCCTAACGCTGCTCTTACCTGATTAATTAATATTCCTACAGGGTTATATTTTAATATATATGACATAACGCCTCCACTCCCTAAAGGGAAACTTGAAAGTGTAAAAAATATTGGTGTTAACCAATAAAGTAAAAAGAAACCTAGATCTACAATGTTTTTTAAATCTCTAAATCTAATTGAAACTATACTAAAAAAGAAAGATATTCCAAGACATGCAATAAATGCACTTATTGTTAAGAAGATAAAGTACGCAAGACCTCCTAATGTAACTTGAATATTATTAGCTAATATAAAGATTACTATTAACAACATATTTATTACTAAATTGATAAGTGCATTAAATTGAGATGCAATAACAGCTATTTGTCTTGGGAAATTAACTTTAAGAATAATTCCTGCCTTATCTAGTAAAGACATCATACCCAGGGTTACCATTTCAGTTATATATGTATAAAAGATTATTCCAGTTAGTAAATAAAGTGAGAAAAATTCAACATCGTCATTTTGTCTAATCCTACTCCATATTAGAAAAAGAACTATAAAAGTTGCATATGGCTTTATTAATACCCATAAAACTCCTAGTACGGAGTTTTGATATCTCATCTTAAAGCTTGTTTTTATTAGTTCTTTTAAAAGTGTAAAAGAGTTACGTGTTTTAATCATATTACTTATCTTACAGGTTATTATACAATAGTAGATTTAATTAACAACTATACCCTGAAAATTTTTAATCTCGAAATTATTGAATTTGAACGTATTAATTCTTTAGGTAAAGACATCCTTCCTTTTGAATTAAGAATCTTTATAGCTTCATAGTATTCTTTTGGTGATTTAAAATTTTTAATAAACCTTGATATTTCTTTGGTATTCTTAAAAGAATCAATTTCGCTTTTTTTCTCTGATATTTTGTTTTTTTTCATAAAATTTTCGAATTCATCTTTTACCTCATCTTTATCCAGCATTAATTTACCCTTAAAATCTCTCCCTATATTCAAACCAGCAAGCAGAATTTTAAAATCACTGTCGTTTTCTGATTCTCTTGACCAATAGCTTTCAAGTATAGAATTTACATCATCATGTTTTACACCATAGGTAAAGCCCTTTCGAAAGATATCTTCAAAATACTGTTCAAAATCATGAATTCCACAAACTACATCAGTAATATAATTATAATAACCATTCTTGTGCATTGATTTAATCATATGAGTTTCTGGTCTATTCTCATCAACTGATATATATTTCAGAGCTTCCGGTATGAAGCTTGTTCTATAAAATTTAATACCCCCAACCCTAACTCCACCAAAATACTTATCCAACATTGATGACTGTATTGTAAAAACTTTTTCGTTCTGTGTATTAGCAATTTTTAAAAATTTAGTTAATACACCTTTAGCAATTAAAACATCTGCATCTATAACCATTGTCCATTTCTTATTAGCTTTTATACCTGCCTCCATTGAAGAATATAGTGCCTTACTAAAAGGAAATTCGTTAATGACAAATATATTATTTTCATTACGCTCCTCTTCTAAAAGGGATATGCATAAATCTAATGTTCTCTCTTTTACCGATCTGATAACTATTAATACTTCCCTATCAAGATTCTTCATTTAATTGATCTTCTAAAATATACTTTTGTATCACTAATCTCTTTTCTTGGTATTACCTTAGAAGTATTAATATCTACTACTTCATAATGAAGGTCATTTATTAAATCCCAAAGTTTCTCTGGGCTAAAGTAGTTAACGTGTTCCCAAGTATTTATGCTTTTATCAAAAGGTCTCCCTTCCCTTATGCCATTAAGACTCCTTTCAAGTCTTTCTTGGGAATAATTAGGAACTATTATTAGTCCAATAAACTCATCTGATAAGTACTTATCTATACTCGAAAGGATCTCTCTTGGATTAACAATATGTTCAAAAACTGCATTAGAAAAAAATATATTGTATTTTTTATCTGTGCTAAGCTCTTCAAAAGATTTAACACTATGGATACCTGTTTTATTCATATAATCTCTTTTTCTGTCATCATACTCAACAGTTGATACTTCGACTCCTGGAGCTGAAATATTCAAAGCAAAATCTCCCCATCCAGAACCAAACTCCAAAACCTCAAGTTTATCAGAGTTCTCTATTTTATCTTTAAATAGGTAACTAAATATCTCGACTTTCAAGATTGAGTAGAACAGTCTTTTTGAATTTTTAAATATCTTAGTCTTACTCTCATTAGCATCTATAATCTTTCCATATATTACAGACATTCCTTCCTCGTCAAGAACTTCAGAGGTGAATACAAACTTACATTTTCTACACTTTACTATATTTATTTCGTTAAGGTTAATAATATCACTTCTATAAATTGTTTCCCTATCTAAAGAAGGGTTAATATCAACAAAGTCTTTGTAATTCACAGATATTAGACAATCAAACTTGTTAGATTTACATAGAGGACAATTTCTTTTAATCAATTATTAACAAGCTCTTGAAATAAATTATTAAGTATATATATCTGTATCTTACCTTTGAAGTCATTAAATAACTCCCTCTTCCAAGATCCAAGAGGTATACTAAAACCTTTTTTAGCCCTATTAATGATCTTATTTGGCAATATATCCTTGTATGCATACTTTAATAGGCCCTTCAGTTCTCCGTTCAAATATTTTATTTCTTCTGGAACTGTAAACATATATTCAATAAGCTTTCTAGATTGTAGCGGAACTCTTACTTCTAGGGCTACAGACATTGAAACCCTGTCAACCTTTGTCAAAATATCACTTGGCAAATAAGTATTAAAATCCATATACTGAAGTCTTGTACGCAAAGGCAAATCTTTTTTATAATATTTTCTTATATACCAGTAGTCATCATAATCCCTAGGAATGTTCCAGAGTTTTCTATACTCAAATTTTTCTTCTTTAGTTAAACCTGATATATGTTTAATATACAGAGTAAAGATATTATTATCACTTAAAGTTGGATTAAATTTATCAATAAATATATTTTTCAACTTCTTACTTTCGTTCCAAATAGAGTTATACCATACATATCCCCCAAATATTTCATCACCTCCGTCACCAGTCAATACAACAGTTGAATCTTTTCTTGCAAATTCTGAAACATAGTAGGTTGGGAATGCTGAAGTATCTGAGAAAGGTTCATCATACCAACTTTTTAACTTTGAAAACAATGAGCTGATGTCTTTACTCTCCAAATATTTAACAGAGTGCTTAGTTTTAAACTTCTCTGAAACTAAAAGTGCATACTCAGTTTCATCTTTCTCATTATCCTTATATCCTATAGAATAAGTATTAAGTTGTTTCGTAAATTTTGAAGATGTAGAGACTACTATACTTGAATCCATACCTCCACTTAAGAAAAACCCAACAGGAACATCGCTGACTAGGTGGGAGCTGACTGACTCATCAATGATATTACGAATCTTATCTGCACATTCACTAAGATTTGAGTTGTTAAATTTAACACTCAAACTCCAATATTTATTTATTGAAAGAGATCCACTTCTTAAATTAAATCTAAGATAACTACCCGGTTCAAGCTTATATACATTCTTGTAAGGAGTTTTAGGTTCGGGTATATAGTTATATGTTAAAAAATCATATAAAGCTGTTTTATCAATATCTAAAGAATTGTTTTTATGAAAATATTGTAAAGACTTCAGTTCTGACCCCCAGGCAAGAGTATCTTTTATAAATGAATAGTATAGTGGTTTTATTCCAACCCTATCTCTTATGAGATATATATCTTTACTCTTAACATCATAAATAGATATTGAATACATCCCTTCAATTTTGGAAAGTAATTTTTCTATACCCCATTTCTTAAAACCATAGAGTACTACTTCAGAGTCTGACTCACTTTTAAACTTAAACTCATAGAGCTCCTCTCTTAACTCCTTATAATTATAAATTTCACCGTTAACACTTATCACTACTGTGTTGTTTTCATCAAACATTGGCTGTTTACCGTTATCAGAAATATCTAGTATGCTTAATCTTCTATGTCCCATATATATATCCTCATCAGACCAATCACTCCATTGATCAGGCCCTCTATGTGACAATGTGTCTAGTGCATTCCTCGAGTGCTGGATATTTTTTTTATTAAAATTTGTATGACCAAATATTCCACACATATTTATAATTCTTAATAATTAACCAGTTTAAAACAAATTCACTAAATTGAAAAACAAAAAAATATAATAACTGATTAATCAATTGTGCCTAATAAAATATCTGTTGATTTTCCTGATTCACTATTCCAATCTCCATCTGGTGTAAACGAATCAACCTCATTTGATAATGCAACTATCCATCTAAATTGATTATTGTTTGATGGAACAACTCTTAAAGTCATAATATCTGTATCGCCATCACCATCAAAATCTCCTAACTTTACTTGATCACTACTCTTTCCCCAAGCACTATTCCAGTCCCCATCTGGTGTAAATGAATTACTTCCATTTGATAGTGCTACTATCCATCTAAATTGGTTTTTATTTGAAGTTACAACCCTTAAAGTCATAATATCAGTATCGCCATCGCCATCAAAATCTCCTAACTTAACTTGGTCAGTACTCTTTCCCCAAGCACTGTTCCAGTCTCCAGTTGGAGTAAAAGCATTACTTCCATTTGATAGTGCTACTATCCATCTAAATTGATTGTTATTTGAAGTTACAACTCTTAAGGTCATAATATCTGTATCGCCATCACCATCAAAATCTCCTAATTTTACTTGATCACTACTTTTACCCCATGCACTATTCCAGTCCCCATCTGGTGTAAACGAATTACTTCCATTTGATAGGGCAACTATCCACCTTAATTGATTATTGTTTGATGGAACCACTCTTAAAGTCATAATATCTGTGTCGCCATCTCCATCGAAATCTCCTAATTTAACTTGGTCAGTACTTTTTCCCCATGCACTGTTCCAAGTAACTTCAGGAAGAAAGGTATTAGTTAAAGCATTTGCTAGGGATACTCTCCAAACAAGTTGATTATTTTGATTTGGATCAACCCTAATAGATAGTATATCCATTGCTCCATCTCCATTAAAGTCTCCTGATTTTATTGTATCTCCACCTTGGCCAAAGTCAGTATTCCAATCTCCTGCAGGTACAAACGTTTGTTCCTGGGTATTCGAATACATTGTTATTAACCTATAGCTATCCGTTGAAGAAACATATCTAGCTAATACACTATCATCTGCACTATCTTCAATTAATGGATTGTTATAGTTGTTTATTAACCTCTCTAAATTTAGCATACCCCAACCTGTATCATTATCAAAACCTTTAGTATTAATATCTGTTGTACTAGATTTCAATAATGTTTCTACCATTCTAAAGCTTAGTGTAGAGTCTAAAGATTTAAGTAACGCAACTGCTGCACTCACTTGAGGAGCTGCGAAACTAGTACCTGCAAAAGTTTCAGGTGTAGTGGCTGATGTAAAATCAAAGAACAAATCGGGATTACTTTCATTAAAACAACTATCAGTTAGGGAGCAACTAAACATTTGAGTTGCAACTTTTGCACCACTATCTCCTACTGGTGCTACTAAATCTAAACTAGTTCCATAATTTGAGTAAGATGATCTAGAATCATTTGAATTAATAGCACCAACATTTATTACATTAGACATACCTGCAGGGAAATAGTTATTTGTATTATCATTATTGTTTCCTGATGCTACAACTACAATTACACCTAAACTTGCTGCTTCATCAATAATTGATTGAAGTAATGGATCTGTTCCACCTCCTGTTAAACTCATATTAATTACATCAGCTCCATTAGAAATTGCATGATCAATTGAATAGTATAGTATTAAACTATCACTAACTGATCTTAGAGAGTATTGTTGATTACCATTTAGACAATCAGGATCATTATTACCTAGTGAGTCATAACACATAGAGGTATCATTTGGATAAAATGCTTTAATTGGCATAATTGATACATTATGTGCAATCCCAACTAAAGAATTTGGTGCATCATCTGAAACACCTGATGCAATAACATTTGTAACTGCTGTACCATGTCCTTCATCATCATTCGCATGATTAATTTTTTCTAATTCATCTGCATTACAAGGTGTACTGTTTTCCCCTCTTAGGAAACATAGCAAATCTTGATTAGCATCATATGGATTTACAAATAGTACATGAGCTAATTCAGGTGTTGCAAAATATTCTCTGTCATAACCTTCATTGTATACACCATTACCAGTATTATTTGATGGAATCTCCATATTAATTCCACCAATATCAGTTAAGGTATAGTCACTTCCTGCATCGTATAGATAATCTTCATAAGCTACACCTGTATCAATTACTGCAACAATTGTTGTATCACTTCCTCCACAATCATCATCTAATTCACAACCTTCTAAGAGTTTCCAAGCTTCAGGTAACTTAATTTTATCTAAATACCAATGAGTTGTTTCATCATAATCTCTAGGTATTGATCTATTTATATCAGTATTATCCCACGAAGATATTGTATATTTTCTTCTAGTTTGAGCTAATCCATCAGGATCTTTTTGAATTACTTGAATTAGGGATGATCTTAAATATGATTCATCCACCTCTAGTATTGTAAATTCTCCTAGAGTTTTACTACTTTCAATATTTACAACATTGTTTAATACTTCATTTTTTAAGGCAGTATCACTTTCCTTGTAAACTATTTCTACTGTATTTCCGGTACTCACATAACTATCAGTTATAATATTTTCATCAATATATTCTGAAACTTCGTTAAACGCTCCCTTTGTATTATTTGCAACATTAACAGCAGAATTTACTATATTAGGTAATTCTGCATACAAAACTTCTCCAGGACATAGTGTTGCATTTCTATCACTATGACCTACAACGCTAGATCCAAAACTTAAATTAAATCCATTTAATTGAGATAGTGCAGCCATAAGTCTAACTAGTGAACTTCTAGCAATACCTGTAGGAAGTGAATAAGAGTAATCTCCAATAAAGGATATTCCAATAGTTCCACCATTTGGAGGTGAATGAGCTCCAATAGTTCCATTACCCCCTACTCTACCTTCGTAAATGTTTCCAAATTGATCAATTAGATAATTGTATCCAATATCTTGCCATAGTTCATCAGGTTCATCACAGTTAGGGTCACTTGGGTTATAGCTTCCATTATTATTAGAACATCTGTTTTTATGCATTTCGTATATAAATCTAACTGCATTTGATGGATCACTATTATCTACATTAGTAACAGTATGATGTACAACAATATTATTAACTGTAGATGGAACTTGGGGATACCATAAACTTTCACTACTAGCTCCCCAATCTTCTCTTGGAATAATATTAATGCCTAATTTATTAAAGAAATCTTTTTTTGCTTGAACCGATTCTACGCTTGCCTGTTTAGTAACATTGTTACTTAGTTCAAAATTAACAATTCTTTTAACATTAAAATTACTACTTAACAAAACTTCATTAATTACTCTATCTCTAATTATTTGATTAGTAGTATACACTTGAGAACTAGTTTTAATAGTTTCAATTGAATCAAAACCATCTTCACTTAACTCAATATTAATTATTTCATCACTTCCGTCATCAAATCGTAATACTACTCCTTCATTCAATAAGGATTCATTAAACTCATTAAGTTCAATAACAAATGATTTTGAATTAACACTATATGATTGAGATTGATCATAATCAAACTCTAAGGCTTTAGCTACATTCTCTATTCTACTATCGCTATACCTTAAAATTGGGAATATGAAACTATAAATAGATAGCACTATTAAAAAAGAAACGCCTAGTTTTCTTAAACTTATCATAAAGCTATTATATATAAATATCTAAATTAATGAAGCTTAATATAAGTTACACATCAGAAGCCCTATCCCAAGCGAGTTCAAATAACTGTTTTTGCATATCAGATATTTTTTTATTATAAATCTCTACACCAAATATTTCTGTATCATACCAAAGGTAGAATGCTAATACATCGTTATATATATCTACTTGATGATTAATATCTAAAACAGTTTTAGATAAATACTTAGTTCTAAAGTGATTAGAATACTCCAGTTCCTTAACAGATTCACCAGCTAAACTTGCTAAATAACTATCACTTACTAAATCTCTAATAACTAAATTTCTTTTAATAAACTCTTCTCTCCAATCACTTTCAAATTTTTCACCTACTATCTCTTTTAATGATCTAAATGTATATCCTATTACCTCTTTATTACATCTTAATGTATTCCAAACCATCTGTTTTATACCTTCAACTCCTTTATATACTTGAATCTTAGTTCCAGGTTGTGTAATTGATTCGCTACTTGTAATAAGGCTTGTTAATTCAGGTAATATCTTTCTTAAAAAATCAGCTTTTGATTCTTGCTCTTTAACTATAAGTTCTAATTTATGAGTACCAACTGGATAAAGTAATCTTTTATTATCCCTCATTATCTCTTCTAACAAACCTATCTCTTTTAAATCTTCAACTAATCTATAAACATTTGTTCTACTAATTCTACTCTCTCTTGATAACTGTAATATTGTGATCCCTGGATAATCAAGTAGAGTTAAATAAATCTTAGATTGATCTACATTTAATCCTAGATTGGACAAGAATTTTATTATTCCATCGATACTTCTCATTTAAATGTCTTTAATTTGGACGTCAATTATTACCTTCATAATACTCTCTTGTATAATTAGTGACAAGTTTAAATTAACTTTTTAATTATTAATAATAAATATGAAAGATAGTTACAATAAAATATTTAAGGATGTAAAGAAAGTGTTAGTAGTATTTGCTCATCCGGATGATATGGAGGTGGTAAGTGGGGGAACTATTAAAAGACTTACGGATGAGGGAATTAGTGTTCGTTTAGTTGTAGTAACAAATGGTGGTAGGGGTAATAAAAATAACGAGAAATTTAATGAGAATGAGTTGTCAGATATAAGGTTTAAAGAGATGGTTAATGGTGCAACCATTTTAGGAATAAAGAAAAAAGAAATATTTAATTTAAATTTACGAGATGGAGGAGTAGAAAACATAGAAGATAATATTGAAAAGATAGTTCTGCATATCAGAGAATTTAAACCAAATTTAGTTATAACCCATAATCCAGATAATCATATAATTGAATATAGTAAAGGATATGGATGGGTTAACCATAGAGACCATAGAAATGTAGGCTCAATAACTCTAGATGCCTGTTATCCATTCTCAAGAGATTTGAATTTTTTTCCTGAACAAATTAATAATGGTCTAAATTCTCATAGTGTAAACAGGTTATTACTAACCGATTCATATAATCTAAATGAAATTGAAAGAATAGAAATAACTGATTATATAGATTTTAAAAAGAAAGCCTTACAATCTCATAAACTTGGAATTGGGAAGGAAAATGTTGATGGATTTATAGAAGATGATAAAGAAGGTAAAAAGTATTTTGAAAAGTTTAAATTTATTGAGATTTATTAATAAACAATTCTTTTAATTTGTGGCATTAAGTCTCTAGCTTTTTGATAACCATAATCAAACAAATAATTAGCTCTATCAAATCCAAAAGGAGATACATCTAGTCCTAAATCATCAATTAATAAATCAAGTGGATTTAATTCTAAATCTTGTTCTCTAATAATATGAGTAGACATAGTTATTGAATCAATAAATCTATTAATTGGATTCTCATGATGAGTACCAGTCATTGCATGTTTACCAACTGCAAGACCAATTACCTTATCAACACCTAAATCTCTAAGCTTTTCAGCTCCAAAACCTGATGTAATGTCGCCATCAATGTATAGTTTGTTCTTAATTTTAATTGGTCTAATTAAAAAAGGGAAAGCCGCACTTGCAGTTAGGGCACTTACTAAATCCCCTTCAGTTAAATACTCACAGTTTCTTGTTTCAACATTACTAACTTGAATTAATAACTTAGTATTTGTATCCTCTATCTTCTTACCTTTAAAGATAGATCCTATTAACTCCTCTGCTCTACTATCTCCAATTATTGCAAAATCTCTAAGGGATTCTAGAGATAAAAACCTTCTCATATTTAAGTTTTTTACAGCTTCAAACATTTCTTTGTTACTTAATCCAATAGCGTAACTAGCTGCAATAATAGCTCCCATACTACTTCCAACTATTGCATCTACTTTAATATTTTCCTCGTCCAATGCCTGAAGTATTCCTACATATCCTCCACATCTAGCCATTCCACCTCTTAAGGATAGACCTAAACTTTTTTGCTTTTTAAAAGGATTTAGAAAATTAAAAAACATAGATATATTTAACTGTTAAAAGTATCTAATAATTTAAAATGTTAAGCAATATGTTAAGTTAAACTTTTATCAATTTGTTCTCCCGTTGTTAAGTTTTTAATAGAATATATCCCTTTAGAAGCCTCTAAACTTCCAAATATTACTACATTTGATGCCTTAATCTTATTTGCAAAACTTAATGCCTTACTAATATTTTGCTCCTCTACACCTACAAGAACATTAAATCCTTCACTTCTTAATTTTTTAGAAAGAGTTAGAGATTTAACATAGAGATCACTCGATAATATTGGTAAATAGTAAATATCATCGCTAAATTCTGGAAAGAGATTCCAAGAATCTAAAAACAGTTTAGTTGTTTCATCTCCAGGAGCAAAACCAACAGATGGAAAAGGTGTAAAACCAAATATTTCGGATAAACCATTGTATCTTCCTCCTCCAAACATCGCTCTATTATTCTCTGGATTATTATCAAACACTTCAAAAATCATACCGTTATAGTAGTCAAATCCTCTAATAACAGTTGGGTTAAACTCAACCCACTCTGAATATCCTAAACTATCTAGAATACTCATTATTTCTTTAATCTCATTTAATCCATCATTATCTTTTAATTGTGGTAATTCATTATCTAATTCTTGAATTGTTTTAGAATTCATAAATTTAGTTAAAACTTTAACCGATTTACTGCTCATACCTAAAGATAGTAATTTATCCATAATATCTTTTTTCTCTAACTTAGCCCACTTGTCCAATAGCCTAACAACCTCAACTGTTAGCTGTTTATCTTTTAAACCTATCGTGTCCAATATCAAGTCTAATAACTTCCTGTTATTTAACCTTACTTTAAAACTATTTTGAGGTGGATTAAAGCTTAGCATTAATTCTATAGCTAATTGTAAAACCTCTATATCGCTGTATATACTATCAGATCCAAATATATCAGCATTTAATTGCCAGAATTCTCTATTTCTTCCTCTTTGTGGATTTTCATTTCTAAAGAAATTAGCTATAGAGAATAGCCTTAAAGGTTTAGGTGAACTCTCATAAGTTTTTGTAACTAACCTAGTAACAGATGGTGTCATTTCGGGTCTAATAGCCATCTCACGCCCTCCTCTATCTTTAAAGGTAGTTAACTCACTTCCACCAACATCCTCTCCTGATTTAGCCCTGTATACCTCAGAATTCTCTATTAAAGGTGTTAGATACTCAGAGTACCCAAACCTTAAACAGACATCTCTCCATTTATCAAAGATATATTTACGTTTTTTAAATTCAACTGGATCCCAATCCCTCGTTCCCTTTGGTGGTAAATTAGATATTTTCATAAAATTTTAATTAATAGATATATTATTACATAAAAAAACCTCCATTTCTGGAGGTTATATATATTTATACAAATACAACCCCCAAATTAGAGGTTATGATGATTTAATTTGTTAGTTAATGTCTTATTCATGCGAGTAATTATACAATGTTTCATAGATTTAACCAATCACTGGCTTCTTTTTTTAAACACACCAATTAACCACTTATGACTTCTTTTAGTATGATCAATCTTAATCATTTCTAACCCTACCTTAGATGCCCTTTGAGTTAACTCTTCAGGGGTAAATAAATGGTAAAACCTTTCAATAGTTGTATAACTTTTTTTAGATCGCTCTGTTATCTCCCCTGTACCCTCTCTAACAACTGCATAAAGAATACCTCCATCCACTAATGCATCTGCAATTTTTTGAAATACAGCATCTAAATGTTCATTAGATACATGATGAATAGAATCTCTAGCCCATATTCCTTTAAATTTATTAACTCCAATATCTACTTTGACAATATCTCCTAATATAATTTCAGAATTAGGATTTTCAAATCTAGCAATGTTTACAAATTTAGAGCTAATATCTATACCTGTAAGTTTAAATCGCTCTGATAAATACTTTAAATCATACCCTGGACCACAGCCAATATCTAACACTTGAGCTGGTGGATTAATCATAGAGATAAAATCATCTAATTGTTCTTGAGCTACAAGCTTTCCTGCATGCTCATTATGATATTGACTAGATACCCTATTGTATTCTTGTGCTAAGGATTTTGATCTATCAGAGATAACAAAAGCTAATTCATCTCCTTGAAAGTTCTTAGTTTTACAATTTTGAACTAATATTTCATGCTTAGTAATAATATCCAAGACTTCTTTAGCCGTATTTGCTTGATACAAAACAACTAATTCAGTTTCATCAATATACATGGACTTTTGAAAAGCTTCTATTAAAGGATCCCAGAAATCTCCGAAAAGTATTACAGGTTTATGACATCCATAGTACAACTTTGCTAAAGCCCAAACTAATCCAAGTTCAGAAATTGTACCTGTTCCACCTTTACAGACAACATAAGCATCCCCTTTTTCAATAAGGCCTAATGTTCTCATCATATAATTTGATGATGTTTCAGATTCATCAACTACATTAGCCAAATTTTTACCTTCAAAAACAGAAGCTAATCTGGGTTCCCAATATACAGCAATAGTTTTACCACCGACACTTTCAGCTCCATCAGTTGCAGCTTTCATGATTCCAGGACCTCCTCCATTAACTATTGTAAATCCATTTTCAGCTAAATACTTAGAGGTTTCCCATACAGACTTATATATCACATCATCTTCAGGGATCGCAGAATCACCAAAGAAGGTTATATTATTTATTAATCTATCCTTATGGTTTCCATTAGTTTCTCCATTTTCTCTTTTAGGTAATTCAACAACTGTTGGCATTTAATTATTTAATAACTCATTTAAATTATTGTAGTCACTTAATAAATCTTTACTTTTTTGAAAATATGATCCAACACTAACTCTATCAGGATTAGCTTTTCTTATCAAGTTTGCACTCTCCATATTTACACCTCCATCTAGTGAGATTTCTCCTTTAAACCCTATACTCCTTAATTGATCTGCCCTTTTAAGAGAGTCTTTATCAAAGGTTGATCCTTGTTTTCCTATGTCTATAGTCATTAACTGTATTTCATTAAATTTAGAATAAAAATCTAAATCTTTAAGAATACTATTTTTTTTAATAACTAAGCCAATTTTAAAAATGCTTAAAAACTCCTCTACTTCATCAATATCAGCTTCTTGATGAATATATATTCTTAAATTATCAAACTCCTTAAACCCATTTAAAATTAAATATCTAATCTTCTCTATTGGATCTTTAACCATTAAGTGAATACCAATATCAAAGCTATTATTAATTACACCACTATCTAATATATCTATCAAACTAATTGTATTATTATTTGCAAAATCAACTTCTGCAATATCTATATCTAAACTATTAAAAGTCTTTGTGTACTTAAGAAATAGCGAAATGAAATCATCAAAATCAGAAGTTAAAATAGCTGGTGTTATTTTAATCATACTTTTTATTTTACTTAAAAATATCATATCATAGATATATTTAAATTAATTAATTGAAAAGATACATACTATTTATATTAACTTACATTATTTCAACCATTGGATATCTCCTCTCTTTAGGTCAATCATGGGGTGAAGGTATTTATTTCTTTATATACTTAATAGCGAGCCTTTTCTTTGTATTTGAGCTAGGTAGATTACCTTCAAACGATGTTTTAGAGTATCCAGAGGTAAGAATATATAGAGCAAAAAGAGTTAATTACTTTACATACACCGTCCTTGGATCCCTTGTAATTCAGGCAATCCTCTACTCTGTAATAAGCATGACACTTAAATTAAACACAGGACTTATAACCTTTATACTATGGGGATTATCCATAATTATTATATATTTCGCATCAATTATAAATGAGAAATTTAATGAGAATGCTGATCTTATAGATTATGTTTTTCAAGGTTCAAATGTACCTATTGAAAGTTTTGCTATTTTACTAGATGAATTTGAAAAAGGAAAAGAAAATTTGGAGAAAATTACTATAAGATATCCACAGATTGAAAAATCTTTTTTATATGAAAGCTATAACAGGTATAGAGAAATCAAAAAGACCACTAATAACCTTAGCTACAAGGAGATTGAAAAATCTAAAAAATCCTAGAAAATATTATTTTGTAAGAACTTTGTAAGAAGTTTGTGTAATAGTATAATTAGTTGTGAATGAAACTCAACAAAACATACTTGATAACTACAAAAACCCGCAGAATTTTGGGGCTCCAAAAGGTAATAACTATATTACCTCAGAGAGTTCTAATGTTTCATGTGGCGACAGTATAAAAGTATATATAAAGCTTGATGGCGAAATAATATCTGATATTAAATTTACAGGAGAAGGATGTTCAATTGCTATCGCTTCTGCCTCTCTACTCTATCAAGATCTTAAAGGCAAAAATATTAATGAAGTTATTTCACTCGATAATGCTTATCCAGAAAAGGTTATGGGTATTGAACTAACACTATCTAGGAAAAAGTGTGCAATGCTAAGTCTTGAAGCTTTGAAAAAAGCGATAGGTAAAACGGGTATAGATATTAAATAAAAGTATCTCTCTACTCTTCCCTACCCTATCTACTCTCACAATACCTTATATTTTAATTAAACAAAAGCTTAAACTTTTCAAGAGGATTAATATCCTTACAGACAAATGAGATAATCGAATACACCACTAAAAGCGATATGTGAACAATATTTGGCAATACTACTAAATCTGTTCAAGGTTAAAGGTTTCATAGATTTAAAATTAAAAGGTGATATTTGACATAAGAGAGTAGTGGAGTCTAAACTTTTACTAGAACTATATTGCTGGCCAGCATTAGTTAATTTATTTTTAATTCATAAATAATATGAATAAAGCAGATTTAGTAAACTACATCGCTAACAAAAGTGCAATGACAAAGAAAGATGTTGCTACTATGTTAGACGCAATGGTAGATGCTGTAGTTGCTACAGTTTCTAAAGGTGATGCAGTAACTCTAACTAACTTTGGTACTTTCGTTTCTGTAAAAAGAAAGGCAAGTATTAAAAGAAACCCAAAGACAGGTGCTCCTGTTAAGGTTCCTGCAAAGAGTGTTCCAAGGTTTAGACCTGGAAAACATTTTAGAGAAGCTGTTGCTTAATCTAAAACTTTGTAAAAGAAAAGCTCCTAATACCATTTTGGTATTAGGGCTTTTTTGTTTATCTCAATTCTTCTAACTTAATTACAACCTTTCTATCCCTAAAATCATCTATATCTAAATTAAAAGCTATCTCGTAACCCTTAGATGTATTTATATCACGAGTTAAATCTCCTTTATTAAAACCTAAAAACTCAACTTCATTACCATCTCTATCGTATAGAATTCCTTTAACATGATTCCCTGTTGATCCCATACTTTTAATATTTTTAAAAAATATTTCACTAGAGTAGAGTAGTGGTTTTTTATTCCCAAACCCAAATGGTTGCATTAAATTAAATTTCTCTACAAAATTAATATCTACATCTTTAAAATCTTTTAAAATACCATCTAGTATTAATTCTTTTTTAAATAACTCATCGTTTTTAAGATATACACTAAAATCTCTTTCTAATGCCTCTAGGAATGTTCCCTCATTTTTAATATCTAGAGTTAGTCCTGCAGCTTGAGAGTGACCTCCGTACCTTTTTAAGTTAGATTTTAAGCCATCTAGAAGTTCGGTTACATTAAAGTTTAATGGGTTTCTAACAGAAGCTTTAATTTCTTTACTTTTTAAATTCTTACTACCAATAATTACTGGTTTAAAATATTTCTCAGCTAATTTACCTGCTATAAGGCCAATAATGCCTTCTGACCAATCCTCTGAAGCTAAATAAATATATCCATTATCTAGATTTAACATCTTTTCTGCTTCATTTAGTGCTTTCTCTGTAAATTCTTTTCTTTTTAAATTTAAAATTTCTAAATTTTTTGCAGTAGAGTAGGCTAAACTATCTGAATTAGTAGTTAAAAGCTTTACACCCTCTAATGCATCTCCCATTCTTCCTGAAGCATTAAGTCTTGGCCCTACAATATATCCAATATGATAAGTAGATAATTTATCTCTAATTCCTGCTATTTTTTTTAAATTAAATAATCCTAAGTTTTTAGTATTGTTTAATTCTTTTAAACCAAGAGATACTATAACTCTATTTTCTTCAATTAATGGCATTACATCACAAACTGTTCCAATACAAGCTAGCTCTAAATATTTATTAATATCTACATTTAATTTATTCTCAATTATTAATGCTTGTACAAGTTTAAACGCTACACTTGCCCCACAGAGTTGTTTAAAAGTTAGAGAAGAGAGTAGGGGGTGTATATTTGCAACTGACTTAGATGAAACTAAGTAACTATCTACAATCTTTGAGCCTTCAATATTAACTTCATCTGAACTTCTAATTGTATGGTGATCCGTTATTAAAAAATCAACTTTATCTGAATATTTATTTATTAACTCTATATCTTTTATCCCACAATCTACGGTAATAATAACTTCAGCACCTTTTTGTATTAAAGATTCTATTGATTCTGTAGTTAAACCATATCCTTCATCAAAACGGGAAGGAATAAATGGCATTACATTAGCTTTTAATTCTCTGTATAAAAACTGCCATAGTATTGAGGTAGCGGTTATTCCATCTGCATCAAAGTCTCCATGTATATATATCTTTTTATTTTCTTTAATAGATTTATTTATGAATTTAACAGCCTTCTTCATGTCACTAAATTCAAATGGATCTGATAAATCAGAGAGAGTAGGGTTATGAAATTTATCTCTATCTTTAATACCTCTAGTGAAATAGATATATTCTAATAACGGCATGTCTTGTTGATCTGGGATTATCCATTCCATATATTTTAAAACTGGGTTAATTAATTGTTATACCACTTAACAAACTTTTTTAAAACAAAGAAGCCAGCTAATAAAGCTATTACAACTATAACTAAAACTATTACTACATTTTTAATTATACTTAATGTTTTACTCTGATTATATGAATCTGTAAGAGGTAAGACTTCACTAGATTCATTACTTGCAAAGTTTTTTCTAACTGTTGCTAAATATGAACTATCAGCTTTAAATGCTTCTACTTTTCCAACTAATTCACTTACACCATTTCCTTGTGGTATTAGGGTTATTGGGAATGTATAACTCTCTCCCTTTGCTACGGTTGTATTTATTATCTTTTCTTCTCCCTCTTTTATTATACTAGACCCTCTAATACTCCAAGTTAACTTAACTCTATCAGAGTCTATTCCTGATTTTAATATTAATTCATATACTATTTCTTTGTTATCAGGATTTTGAGTATTCTCCTTAAATTCAACTCTTAAACCCTCTACATCACTAATTACAGCTTGTTGATTTTCTTCATAAATATCTACTTCTTGTGCATAGACATTAAAAGGCAATAGAGTTAATATACACGCGGACAAAAGTAATTTTAGTTTCATAACAATATATTATCATTTATTTTAAAAGATGTGACACTGGATCTAAGTAATTCTCGAAACACCTCAGGATTTGACCTCATTGATTGTATGATGAATTCAGGAATACTCACACAAAGAGCGGCAAAAAGAATTCTAAGGGATACAATTACAGAGGAAATTGAAAAACTTACTACAAGATTAAATGAGGTCGATGAGAAACTTTTAACCTTAAGTGATAATCCTTACGCTCAAGAGCTTGAACAAGAAAAGCTTAGACTCCACCAATGGATAAGCGATCTAAATATCATGCTAAATTCCCAAAAGCATTCTGGGCTTAAGGTTAAGGTAGCTGATGTAAAATCCTCAAACGATTTAGAGTCCTAACCCTTAACCTCTCTAACTACTAACATAGGTGTAATAGCACCATCATCTTCTTGACCTTGAGGATTACCTTTAACAATAGACATAAATTCATCTTTTTTAAACTTTTCTTTAACACTCTGACTCATACCTAAAACATTGTTATCAATATTGTTTCCATCAAGAATAACAGTTGGATATTGAAACTTAGACTCTAATTCATTACATATCTCATCACCATTTTTTGGTGGAAGTACAGCATACTCATTCATAGGTGGTTTAGAAACTGGATTAAAACCATCAATAGCATTAATATTGTTACCTGCAATAATATAAAAATAGCCAGGTTTTTTAAAAAGCTTCATAACAACACCTCCAACTAATGCAACAATAGTTCTTGGATATCCTATTTGATTAATAGCAGCTTGCATTTTTCTAGGATGAGAATAACCAATATCTCCTGGCCACTTTTTAACAAACTTAACAATGAGTCTTGCTAAAAGTGATATCTTAACTTCAGACTCATGTAAAACAAGAGCTTTTGCAATACTCACAACTTTTGCTGAAATACATAAGATATCTCCTTTTTTTAAATAAGGGATAGCGTAAGTTTTAACAAACTCATCTAAACTATCTCCAATCTTTAATGTAGTTGTTTGGAGTGGATATCTTGCATACTTAACACCATTAAGCTCAGAGAATAGATCTCTACCTTTATTAGGAGACATTTTTAAACCGTAATTAGCCATAAAAAAATATTAATTATTTAAAATGATTATATTCCCGATATTATCTCTTTACAATAATCAATTATGTAATTAGTATGTAAGAAGTATATTTAAATTTATGGATAAATTTTTAGAATTCTCAAAATCACTTTTAACAATAGTTGCTATAGTTTCACTAGTAGGGCTTTCAACACTAACAGTTGGTGCTTTAAACCCAAAAAGTGACTCACCTACAAATTTAGAAGATAAACAAATTGCAGGAGTAGTAGATTATGATAATTTACTTCCAATTGAATTTGAAGAGGTAGGTGGATTACAAAAGATTGGGAGAGATACACTTGGAATAACAATAGAACAAGGTATAACTGAAAGAGAAGCTGGATATATAACCCTTTATAATCCTGATTTAAACCCACAAAGTGTATTTGTAAAAGCACTTATTCCAACAACATTAAAGGGCAATCTTAGGCTTGAATTATCAGATAAATTTGATACTTTAGTTCTTAAAGATTTTGATAAAGAGTTTGATGGACAATATATAACTTTAAATAAACTTGAGAGAAGAACCTTTAAAGTAAACTACATTCTTAAAACACCTCTAAATTTCAATACCGTATTTAATATAGAAAAAAATAATTTGTAAGCCTCTTGTAAGAACTAGGAGTTAGTATGATATTATCAAATTAAAGAGGTAATATTTATTATTTAAATTTCATGGCTAAAGAAGAAGTCAAAACAAATAACACTAAGGAGGAAGCTATTAAGATGGCTTTACAGCAAATCACTAAACAGTTTGGAGAAGGTTCAATTATGACCCTTTCAGGAGATAAAGTTAAAAAAATGGATGTAATTTCAACAGGAGCAATTGGATTAGATATAGCTCTAGGAGTTGGAGGTGTTCCAAGAGGAAGGATTATTGAGATATATGGTCCAGAGTCTTCAGGAAAAACTACTTTAGCTATGCATATAATTGCAGAAGCACAAAAAGCAGGAGGAACTGCAGCGCTAATTGATGCTGAACATGCATTTGATGCTGAATACGGTAAAAAATTAGGAATTCAAACAGAGAGTCTTTTAATTTCTCAACCAGATTATGGAGAACAAGCCTTAGAAATCTTAGAAACACTTTTAAGAAGTGGAGCGGTTGATGTTGTGGTTATTGACTCAGTAGCAGCATTAACTCCAAAAGCTGAAATTGATGGGGAGATGGGAGACTCACATATGGGATTACAAGCTAGACTTATGAGCCAAGCATTAAGAAAAATAACTAGTATCGCTGCAAAAACAAACACCATAGTTGTGTTTATTAATCAAATAAGGTTAAAAATTGGGGTAATGTTTGGAAATCCAGAAACTACAACAGGAGGTAATGCCCTAAAGTTTTACTCAAGTGTAAGAATGGATATAAGAACTAGAGAAAAGATTGTTAAAGGTGAAGAAACAGTTGGAAATCTTGTAAGAGTTAAAATAGTTAAAAACAAAGTAGCTCCTCCATTTAGAGAAGCAGAATTTGAAATTAGATATGGAGAAGGAATAGATAAAATATCAAGTCTTATCGATGCCGCATTAAAATACAACATTATCGAAAAGAGTGGAGCATGGTTTAAAAGAAACGGAGAAAACTTGGGACAAGGTAAAGAATCTGTTAAAGAGTTAATGAAGAACGATAAAAAATTACTCCAAGATGTTTGGAATGAAGTTAAGAAAGCTGCAGGGTTGTAATTAACCCTCAGCCAGAATTAATTTATTTAACTCATCTATAACAACAGGATAGATTTGAGATAATATACCTATATCTTTTTTTACTCTTTGCATTGTAGTATCCTTTTCTTCTGCTGTAGATAAGGGATACCCATTTATATCTAAACTTATTCCCTCATCACCAAAGGTTTCAATTCCTGTCCACAATGCAATTCTGGTACCATCAATTTCGATAGCAATATATCTTGATTGGGGAGTGCCACTCACTAAAGTAACAGAGCAATCAGACAGCTCACTTAAACTTGTGGTCAAAGCTTCTACTAGCTTTTTAAGTAGTCTATTTTTAACTCTTATATTACCCCTAACTTGGTCAAAAGTCTTCCAAGATAAATTAAGCTTTGGTCCATCACCTCCATCATAGTATCCATCAAAAGTTATCTCCCCGCTATTTAATTCAATTGTAAAATTATCCGTAAAAACAGTAGACTCAATTGACGGAACACGATCCCCTTCTGACTCGGCTACATTAATTGCTAAGCTTATCGCCGATTCTATTTCACTCTGTTGTGAACTAATGTCAAAAGATGCCATGATAAAAATTTTAACTGCAAATTTATAACACAAACACAAGCATTCTTAAATATTTGCAAATTTAAGAAAAATAAATTAATCTTAGATAACTCACATTTAGTTTTAAAAAATTGTTCAATGTCAAATTTATCAGTAGTCCTAGATCATTTATTTATTTCAAAAGTTAGAATTAAAATCCTTAAATATTTTATCTTCAATATGGAAGATGAGATTCATTTAAGAGGAATAGTTCGAGAGGTTGATGAAGAGATAAATGCTGTAAGACGGGAACTAAATAGGTTAGAAGAATTAGGTATATTTATTACAAAAGAAAAAGGTAATAGAAAGTACTTTAAATTTATACAAACACATCCCTTAGCTAAAGAGATAGCTAGTTTAATAATTAAATGCTATGGATTAGGTGATGAAATTATTAGAAAAGAAGCAAGACTTGGAGATATTAAGTTTGCATTCTTTACTCCATCTTTCATATTTAAATCAATGTACGCATCTAACTCTATAGATTTAGTAATAATCGGGAAAGTAGATATGATAGAACTAGAGGAGTTGGTTCAAAAAACACAAAAAACTTTAAAAAGAGAGATCCACTATACAGTTTTAACATTTAATGAGTTTGAAACAAGAAAGAAGAGAGGAGAGCAATTTGTAACAAATATATTAATTCAAGATAGAGTAATGCTAATAGGCAGAGAAGACGAATTAATAAGGATTTGATTTAGCAGAAAAGTTAGATAAGTGATAAAATAAAGTATGTTAAAAAACTTTTCTATACAAAATTTACTACAACAAATGCAGAATGTAATACCAAATTACTGCGATAAATGTGGTCATAAACACGATAAAGCTGATTTAGAACTAATTTCACAAGAGGGAACAAAAGCTAACTTTAGATTATCTTGTTCAAACTGTGGTAACTCATACATGGTAATGGTACAAAGTCCTATGGATGGAGTATTTACAGCAAGAAAATACAATGCAAGAAAAGATCTAACAGCTAGCGAAATTTCTAAGTTTTCTAGATTAGAATCAATTAACAAAGAAGAAATCCTTGATGCATTTATTGCAATTAAAGATGTAAACACATTAGAAGAGCTAGAGTCTTTATTTAACTCAGATATTGATAGCAGTACTAATAGTAAATAAAGATTTAGGTATCTCAAATTCCTCTGCAGTAGTTAGAATAAATTGAATATCATTATCTAATAGATAATTAGATATATACTCTCTATTAGTATTATCAAGTTCCGACATTAAATCATCAATTAAAAACAATGACGACCTATCAAGTGTAGATTTAAAAAACCTTAGCTGTGCAAATTTAAGTAACAATACAGCTATTCTTTGTTGTCCACGAGAACCAAAAAACCTCATTGATTTATTTTCTAATTCAATTGTGTAATCATCCTTTTGAATTCCATATAAGGTTTTACCAACAATAATTTCCTTTTCAATATTTTCTCTAAATTTATTTAATAACTTAACTTTATACTCTTCTAAACTATTACACGTATTTGGCAAATATTTTAATTCCCAGCTACTTCCATTACTTAAAAATGATTTTAAGTCTTTAGAGACCTCTTTAAACTCAATATTTAAGCTATTAAACACCTCATATCTTCTTTTAAAAATATCAAAACCTAAATCAACTAAGTTATTAGTCCAGTAATCTAAATCTGATTTATTAGCTTTTCCATCTCTAATCATTTTTAAAAATGAATTCCTATTTTTTAAAAATTTGTTATAGCTACTTAATGTTTTATAGTAGTCAGGATAAATTGAAGAGATATAGTTATTAATATCTTTTCTTCTAATATCTGGTTCTCCTGAAACAATATTTACAGAGTTAGGAGCGAAAACTATACATGATAATTTCTCTAATACCTTTCTTTTAATAGTACTTTTATCATTAAATTTAATTAATACTTTAGTATCTAACTTAAAACTACTCTCTAAAATACCTTCATCCCAAATAGTTTTAACATACATGACTTCACTTCCATCTCCTACTAATTCATTCATTGACATACTTTCTCTAAGAGAATCTGAATAAATTGAAAAATATATTGATTCTAAGAAGTTAGTTTTACCACTAGAGTTAGAAGCTATAACGATGTTACCCCTCTTGTTTATATCTAGAGATAGCAATTTAAGATTCCTAAAATTTTTAATTGTGATATGCTTTAACATCAAAGTATTTTAACTTAAAGCTTTAATAGCTTAAAATATATTATTCAAAAAGATAAATACAAATGAAAAGAAAACTTAAAATTGCAATAGATTTATCTATGGTAGACAACAGATCTGCAGGTATTGGGCAATATGCATCAAGTATTACAGAATCGCTTTTAAGAAATGATAAAAAGAATACTTTTACAATATTTACAAATAATATTGATAATTTAAAAACATTTAAAGAGTTTGTGGGCGAATCTAAAAACTTTGAGATAAGAGAAATTAAGGGTAGAGGGGTTTTATGGATATTAAAAGTTAGTAAATTACTTAAGAGTGAAAATTATGACTTCTTACTATCTCCCTCCAACTTTCTATTTGGAATACTTTTCCCAAATACACTACAGTGGGTACATGATTTAGCTCCAGTAAAGTATCCAAAGTTTTTTAAAAAATCATCATCACTAATGTATAAACTATTGCTTGACCTACTTTTACTTAAGGGTAAATATATAGCAACTATTTCAGAAACCATTAAAGAGGAGTTAATTAAATATAGACCATCAAGTAGGAGTAAATTAATTAATATTGGGATTGGTATTCATACTTGGATATTAAAAGACTCTACCAGTAAAGAAAAGGAAAAAGTAATTAATAAGTTTAATTTACCTAAAAACTTTTTTCTTATTGTTTCAACACTTGAACCTAGAAAAAACCATATAAACACTATTAAAGGATTTAGAGCATATTTGGATACATTTGAAAATAAAGGGGAATACAAGTTAGTAATTACCGGTAAAAGAGGTTGGTTTTACAATGAGATATTTGAAACTGTAAAAGAATTAAAATTAGAGAACGATATTATTTTTACAGACTACGTTGAAAACCTTGAAATAAATGCACTATATGAACTATGTAGTGGAGTAGTGCTGTTAAGTCTTTATGAAGGGTTTGGATTATCTCTTATTGAGGGATTAATAAAAAATAAAAACTTACTTGTTTCAGATATTCCTATCTTTAGAGAAGTATTAACACTTCAGAAAAAAGGTGTTGTATTTGTAAATGAAAATGATAGAGTTGAAATATCAAATGGATTTAATAAACTAACAACAATGGGTGATTTGTCAGTTTCTTATGACTACTCTCCATACAGCTGGGACGCTACCTACACTAGAATATCATCTATTCTAAATAGTCTTTAAGATTGAAAGTCTAAATTTTCTTGACAAATGCAGTCAAATAGTGTATTTTAAGGGATTTGTAAAAAGGCAGTTAAAAATTTATGGTATACTGCAACTTTAAGAATTTAAATATTAACTAAAATTATGGCACCTAAAAGAAGAACTAAAAAAAACAATGGCTCTGATGAGAGCTTAGTAGATCCAGGTGTTACCCCAGCAGAAGAGAATTTAGCCGTAGATGGTGGCTATCAAATGGGAATAGTTGAAACAGATGAAGATGAAGAAACCCGCGACGAAGAAAAATTTAAAAGAGCAGCTCTAGAACTAGTATCCCCTGAAGATGAAGAGATGGAATTAACAGATTCATTAGATATTGGAGAATACAAGGATGACTTTTTAGAGCTTGAGGGTTGGGATCCAAACGAAGCTTATTCTGAAGAAGATTAAATTACAAAGGTTAACATATATAGTATAATCACCTCTTAGTTATATTAAATTAATGGATTTAGAATATAAAAAATTAACCCAAGTTAAAAACAGAGTAAAATACCAAGCTTCAATTAAAAAAGAAGAGCTAGATCGTGAGCACAAAGCATTCATTACAAAACTTGGTCGGGATGTTAAAGTTCCAGGATTTAGACCAGGTAAAGCACCTCAAGCTGAAATTGAGAAGGCTGTGGGATATAACGCATACATCGAAGCAATTAATTCACTACTACCTAAAACTGCACTAGAAATTCTTAAAAAAGAGAGTTTAAACCCAATATCATCTCTTGATTACAATTTTGATGATAATAAAGATTCTAAAGATGATAAAACCCTAGTATTTACATTTGAATTCTTAACTCAACCTGATATTGATGTATCAAAATTTAAAAAAATTAAAGTTAAAAAAGAAGAAGTTAAAGTAACTGATAAAGATATTAATGATACTATTCAATCTTTAATTAAAACCTCATTACCTAGAGAGAAATGGGAGAAACATATTAAAAAAGATTCTAAAGATAGTGAATTAGAAATTACCGAAGAACTAATTAAAGACGTAGGATTTGAAGATGCTAAATCTTTAAAAGAGTTTCAAGTTAAAGTTAGGGAATCATTAGAAAACGTTAAAAATGAACAAGCTCAGAATAAATATGTAGCAACAATTGTAGAAGAAGCTCTAAAATTAAGTGACTTTGAAGTACCTCATGAATATGTACATAGAGAGATGGAACATAGAGAAGGTGAATTTAAAAAGCGAATAGACGAATTGAAATTAAACATGGAGGTATATTTAAGAAGTCAGAATAAAACTATTGAAAGCTTAAGAGAGGAGTGGCATAAACAAAGTGAATTAGATTTATCTACTGATTTATTATTAATTAATATCTCTGTTAAAGAAAAATTGATTCCAACTGATAAGGAAGCAGATGAAGAGATTAGCAAACTAGATAAAGAATCTCAAGAATACTATAAAGTTGAAGCTAATAGAGATTATTTAAAAACTGCATTATCTAGAAATAAAGGGTTACTTAGATTAGTTGATATTGTAGAGGGTAAATAATTAAGCTTCGGGAGATAGATCTGCACACAATTCACTAGAAGCATTAAATCTTCTTTTCAATACTATATGTCTAATACCAGAAAGACTATCTCCATTACTATTGAATTTCGCCTTTATCGATTTTATAAAATCAGCATAGGAATTAAACCCAAGTTTACAAAGATTACTCTCGTTTACTACAACCTTCCAGCCATGGTAATACAGCGTATCAACAAATAAAATATCAGTTTCAAGAGTTATTCTGAAAGTTAAAATCTCACCATTTAATACAAGAGTAAGAAAAGTTTTACCTTTGTAGCTCCATAACTCATATTCGGGTTTAATCTCCTCTGCAAAGTTAACTTGATGATCGAATATCTCAAGACGTAACTTTGGATTTTGAAGATCCCAGGTTAATTCTAAAATTTTTTTCATTTTAATTAAGCCTCTGTTTGTATTTCAACCTTTTGTAAAAGATTTGGAGATACAGTATATTCTCCCCCGTAAGTTTTATACATTCTTAAGTTTCTTATTTTTGTAAAATCTATCTCCCCTTTATTGCCATCAGTCAATATTTTTCTAATGCTTAAAAGAAATTCACTCTCCGAACTAAAACCTATTGTCCTCAAACTAACTGAATCAAGGATTGCTTTTTGTGCATCATAATACATTTCACCTACTGAAAAAGTATCTAGGTCAACCCCCTTTCTACTGCTTTCTACCCATATTCTTAAAGTAAAAGGCCTACCATTTAGCTTAATACTTAAATATGACTCTCCCCCCCTTTCCCAAAATGAATATTCAAGGCTATTGGAATCGAGCGAATTTTCATGATATCCAATCTGTAATCTGAAGTTTGTATCCTGTCTCTCATATGGTTTTTGTATATGTATATCCATATTATTTTAATAATAATTAATACCAATAGCTTCTCTAACTAAATCCATAGTAATTTTAGCTTCAGCTCTTGCTTTAGCTGTACCACTCTTAATTATATCCATTACTTCATCCATATGAGATTCAAAATATTTTCTTTTTTCTCTAATTGGATCTAAAAAGATATTTAGTGCTATTTCTAATTTTTCTTTAACCTCTACATCCCCTACCATTCCTTTAATATATCTTTCTTTTAAATCTTTAACCTCTTCTAAATTTGTATTAAAAGCATCATGGTAAATAAAGACCGGGTTACCTTCAACCTTACCTGGATCAGTTGCTTTTACTCTATTAGGGTCTGTATACATACTCATTATCTTTCTATGTAGTGTTTCACGATCTTCAGATAAAGAGATAAAGTTATTTAAAGATTTACTCATTTTGGCACCTCCATCAATACCTACTAATCTTGGTATATCACTATATATACCTTTAACTTTAGGGAAAATATCTGTTTTATACACTTTATTAAATCTTTGAGCGATATAGTCGGCTAATTCAACCATAGGAGCTTGATCATTTCCTACAGGAACATTATTAGCTCTTAATATTAAAATATCAGCAGCTTGACTAATTGGATATGCTACAAAACCAAATGGAACTCCTGTGCTAAATCTTTTTTCTTTAATTTCTGTTTTAACAGTAGGATTTCTTAAAACCTCACTGTGACTAACTAAGTTCATAAAAAACACAGTTAGTTCAGCAATCTCTGGTATTTGAGATTGTATAAAGATATTTGAATATTTAGGATCTATACCCACGCTTAGATAGTCAATTAAAACTTGATAAATATTATCTTGTATTTTTTTAGGATTATCATAATTATCTGTTAATGCTTGTACATCAGCTAACATAATATATGTATCCATTTCACTTTGTAACTTAACTCTATTAGATAGCGACCCAACGTAATGACCTAAATGTAACCTTCCTGTAGGCCTATCACCTGTTAATATTCTATTCATAATATATGTATTAAAATTTAAATTAATTATATTCTATTTATTGAAATTAGGTGTAGAAATTTATGGCTTAAAGCCATGAGAAGAAATTTAGAACGATTACTTTGTTAACTAGTGTATTTTTCTTTACCATAGGGCAATTATATCATTTATTAACCACGTTATACACCCTTATCTCCCTTGCTGTTTCACTTAAAACATTAAGTTCTATATGAAGATAATTTAAATTATTAAAAAACTCTTCATCTAAATTAAAAATTATACTAGCCCATTCAATAACTACTATATTATCTTTATTAAACCAGTTATAGAAACCTAGTAATTTTAAATCCTCAATACTTTGAATCTTCCAACCATCAAAGTGTATTAATTTAATCTCTTTATTATTTAATGTACCCATATATTCATTAAAGTAATTATATGTAGGGGATTTAATAATTCTCTCAATATTTAAAGATTTAGCAACTCCTTTTGTAAAATGGGTTTTACCTGCACCTAATTCACCATCTAGCAATATTAATTTAACATTATTATATGAATTATCTGTTTCCTCTTTGGCTTTACTAACTTTTAATATTTTTGAAGCTATATCTATAGTATCCGTAACACTATTAGAAATATATTTATTAACACTTTTAACATTTCTAGGATTAATTAACCCTTTCCTATATACAACTAAATCATCTCTTGATGAATCAATTACAGTTGAAGGTGGATTTTTTGGTAATTCTCCTGCATCTATTACTAAATCTATTAACTCTTTATTCTTTTCTGGTAAGTGTTTAAAGATATCTTCTATTGTATATGGAGTTGGTTTAGAACTTAAATTAGCAGAAGTAGAGGTAATAGGGAAACCAAACTCTGATATTAAATCTAATAATATACTATAGTTAGGTATTCTAATTCCCAGAGTTCCTGCTTCACTTTCCAGTCTCTTATCAACCTTCCCCTTTGATTTAGAAACTACAGTTACAGGACCCGGCATAAATGTATCGTATATTTTTTTAGCACTTTCATTAATCTCTACATATTCACTTGCCATATGAATACTATCTACAGCAATAGATATCGCTTTACCTTCAGGGCGCTTTTTATATTCTAATAGTTTAGTTACTGCATTTGAATTTCTAGCATCAACCCCAACACCATAACAAGTTTCTGTAGGGAATATTATTAATCCACCACTCTTTAATGTATTAACAGCTTCATTAATTAAATCACTAGTATAATTAGTATCACTTAAATTAACACTGTTAAGTTTTATTATTTTCATAAATGGATTATATCTAATTTTATATCTATATTAAAATTACATTCATTTACAAAATTAAGATCTAAACTTAAAATGTAATATATATGTTAAATTAAAGATATGAATGATTTCTTAAAAAAGTTAGTACTCTTTGGAGTTGGTAGTGTAGAATTAACTCGTGATGCAGTTACAAGTTTAGTAGAAGATTTAAAGAAAGAAGGAGCACTTGATAAAGAAGAAGGTAAGAAATTAGTAAGAAAAGCATTTAAAGATTTAGAAAAGAATGCAAAAAAAGCTGAAAAGAGTGTAATGGAAGAACTTGATAAATTAGAAAAGAAAGAGAATAATCTTGAGAAAACTACAAAAACTAAGACTAGAAAGACAAAGGGCAAACTTGATAAAAAATAGTTATATAATTTAGTAAAATTCTGTAACAACCTCTTTACAGGATTTTGTTTCTATGTTATAAATCAATCACACTTTTAAATAAATTAATACCCGTTTTGATTAATAAATCTAAGATTTTCAACAAAATAAGAGTATTTTAAAGCAATAAGCGCACTATATCTTTATAGGTGCGCCTTTTTTATTTAATTAAATAAAAATATGTCAACAAAATCAAGAATCAACCTGACAAAAAATCCAGTTCCTCATATAGATATGGATTTTTTAGAAGCTCAAAAGAGCTTTTTCAGACAGTTTATGGAAGATGGATTTCAATCTTTATTTGAAGAGATAAATCCAATATCAGACTATACTAATAGTTCATGGGAGATTACATTAGAAGATGTTGACTGGGGAGAACCCAAAATCTCATTTAGAGACGCTCAATTACTTGGATTAACATACGATGTTCCAGTTTTTGTAGATGTAAAATTACTTAACAAAAGAAGTGGAGAGATAAAAAAACAAAGAATTTATCTTTGTGATATGCCAATAATGAGTGATAGAGGATCATTTATGGTTAATGGTAATGAAAGAGTTGTAGTTTTTCAAATATTAAGAAGTGAGGGTGTTTTATTCTCTGAGGGTAAAAACTCTACACCTAAGAAAAGACTTTACTCAGTTAAATTAATGCCTCATAGAGGTAACTGGTACGAGTTTGAAATAAATAAATACGGAGTAATGAGTATTAAATTACTTCAAAAAAGACCTAGAATTTTATTAACTACATTAATGAGAGCCCTAGGTTACAGTTCAGATGCAGAAATTAAAAAAGCATTAGGTGGCTCAGATGAAGGAGAGATGAGTTTTATTGATGCAACATTAAAGAAAGATCCAACTAAGAATACAGAAGAAGCTTTAATTGATATCTATAGAAAATTAAGACCAGAAGATACAGTAACTGTAGAAAATGCTAAAGCTTTAATTGATAATATTTTCTTTAACAAAAGAAGATTTTACTTAGGAAAGATTGGTAGATACAAATTAAATAAAAAGTTAAAAATTAATGAAGACTTTACAATAGATGACTACCTATTAAAGAAAAGAGATGTAATAGAAGTTATAAAGTGTTTACTTGAATTAAATCATGGTACAAGAAACCCAGATGATATTGATAGTTTAAGTAATAGAAGAATAAGAGGTGTAAATGAATTAGTTGCAGAAAAATTAAGAGTAGGTGTTCTAATAATGGAGAAGAGTATTAGAGATAAGATGAGTACTTATTCTACAGATGAAAAAGTTACTCCTGCAATGATTGTAAATACAAGACCAATTATCTCAGCTGTTAAACAATTCTTTGGAAGTAGTGCTTTAATGAGATTCATGGACCAAGAAAATCCATTGAGTGAGTTAGAAGCAAAAAGAAAGATTTCAGCAGGAGGACCAAGAGGTTTAACTAAAGAGAGAGCAACATTCTCAGTTAGAGATGTACATAACTCTCATTACGCAAGATTATGTCCTGTAACTACTCCTGAAGGTCCATCAGTTGGTATGGTTAACCAAATGGCAATTTATACAAAAATTAATGAATTTGGATTTTTAGAATCACCTTACTATCCAGTTATTACTAAGTTTAATAAGGATAGTAAAGTTAAAGAATTTATAGGAAGAATCTTAGGCGAAGATATTAAAAGTGGAGGTAAAGTAATCGCTAAGAAAGGAAGTATTTTAAGTGAAGAATTAATTAAAAAGATAAATAAAGAGGTTAGTGAGTTTAGAGTAAATCCTTTTATAAACAAGGAAACTGTATATTTAGATGCTGACGAAGAGTTAACTCATAAGATAGCCAGCTCAAGTATACATACAGATGATAAAAACAATATTTTAGAAGAATACACATACGTTAGAGATGGACAAAACTATGTAAAGATCTCTACTAGTGATATTGATTTAATTGACGTTAGTCCAGCACAAATTGCAGGTATGGGACTATCATTAATTCCTTTTGCAGGAAATGATGACCCTAACAGAACATTAATTGGTGCTAAGACACAAAACCAAGCTATACCTTTAGTAAAACCACAGTCTCCAATTGTTGGAACTGGATTTGAAAGAGATGCTGCAAGAGCAACTGGAAGAACAGTATTTGCAGAAGAAGACGGTAAAGTTATTGCAGCTGATGGTAGTTTGTTAGTTGTACAATACAAAAATAATAAAAATAAAACAGAATATCCTATTGAGAAATTTGTTAGAACAAATCAGAACTCATCTTTTACTCAGATTCTAAGAGTATTACCTAATACTCAATTTAAAAAAGGAGATGTATTAATTGATGGTCCTGCAACAGAGAACGGAGAATTAGCATTAGGAGCTAATTTAAGAGTAGCTTACGTTGTTTATGATGGATACAACTTTGAAGATGGAATTGTAATTTCAGAAAGATTAGTTAGAGAAGATGTTTTAACATCTGTTCATATTCATGAATTTTTACAAGAAGTTAGAGAAACAAAATTAGGCGATGAACAAATAACAGCAGATATACCTGGAGTTGGAGAATGGACATTAAGAAATTTAGACGAAGAAGGCGTTGTAAGAATTGGAGCATATGTTCAATCAAATGATGTTTTAGTTGGAATAATCGCTCCTAAGGGAGAAGCAGAATTAACTGCTGAAGAAAAACTTTTAAGAGCAATCTTTGGTGAATATGCAAGAGATGTTAGAGATAACTCATTAAGAATGCCTCATGGAGAGCATGGAGTTGTAATAGGAGTACAAGTTTTAGATAGAAATAGTGGAGCTAAATTAAATGCAGGAGTTATTAAACAAGTTAAAGTATGGGTTGCAAAAACTCATAAGATATCAGTTGGAGATAAATTAACCGGTTTCCATGGAGATAAAGGCGTTATAACAAAGATTGTTCCTGACGCTGATATGCCATTTACAGAAGATGGAAAACCTGTAGATATTGTATTAAACCCAATATCTATGATTAGAAGAATGAACTTAGGTCAGTTATTAGAAACACATATTGGTGAATTAGCACATAAATTAGGTGTAAAGGTTGAAGTTCAACCATTCTCAGAATATTCTAAAGATCCATTAGTAGAGTTAGCTAAAAAACAAGGATTAGAATATGTTGAAAAAGTTGATTTATACGATGGTAAAAGTGGAGAAAAGTATAATCAAAAAGTAACTGTTGGAATGAAGTATACATTTAAACTAGACCATTTGGCTGATCATAAAATACATGCAAGATCAACTGGACCATATACTTTAGTTACTCAACAACCTTTAAGAGGTAAAGCTCAAAGAGGTGGTAGAAGATTTGGAGAAATGGAAGTTTGGGCTCTAGAAGCACATGGAGTACCTAGCGTACTACACGAAATGTTAACAATTAAATCAGATGATGTTGTAGGTAGAGCTGCAGCATACAAAGCAATAATCTCAAGTCAAAAGATTACTGCTCCTAATGTACCAGAGTCATTTAATGTATTAGACAAAGAGTTAGCAGGACTTGGAATAAAGTTAGATAAGATAAATGCAGAATATGACCAAGAAAGAGGAGAAATGGCATTAGAAGAGATTGTTGACTCTATAGGTAACGGAGAAGTAGAAAAAAAACAAATTGAAAAAGTAGCTGAAACTATGTTGAATGAAGATTCATCATTCTAAATAATTTAATTTTAAGATCTTAAAAAATTATGTTAAAAGATTTTAATGCAGTAAAGATTACGATATCGTCTCCTCAAGACATATTAAATATGTCACATGGAGAAGTTACTAAGGCAGAGACTATTAACTATAGGACTTTTAAAGCTGAACCGGGAGGTTTAATGGCTGAAGAGATCTTTGGACCTACAAAAGACTTTGAATGTTATTGTGGTAAATACAAGAAGGTTAGATACAAAGGAATAGTTTGTGATAGGTGTGGAGTTGAAGTTACTCATAAAAGAGTAAGAAGAGAGAGAATGGGTCATATTAAATTAGCTGCCCCAATAGCACACGTATGGTTTTCTAATGGTATTCCAAATAGATTATCCTTAATCTTAGATATACCTCAAAAGAAATTAGAAACTGTTATTTACTATGCTAGATATGTTGTAACTAATGTAATAAACGAAGATAAAGATAAAGCTTTAGAAAGTTTAGAAGAGTATAAAAAGACTGAATTAGATGAATTAAACGTAGAATTAGATTCTAAAGTTAAAGAAGTTAAAGATAAATTTGAATTAGAAGCTGATGATATTAGAAAAGCAAATAAAGATAAGGCAAAAGCTGAATTACATTTAGAAAGAAATAGAAATAGTGAAAGATTAGAAATTGCTAGAGTTAAATCAGCATACAAACAAAGAGAAGATAACGTAGACAAAAAATTTAGAGATATTAAATCTTTAATCGCAGACATGAGACTAGGTTCTACCTTATCTGAAGAGGAGTATCAATTACTTGATAATTACTCATTCTATTTCTTTGAAGCAGGAATGGGTGCTGAAGCAATAAAGCAATTACTTGAAAAAATGAATATCTCTGAAGAGATTGAAAGAATTGAAGAAGAGAAATTAATTAGTAGATCAGCACTTAAAAGAGCAAGATTAGTACAAAGATTAAGAATACTTAAAGGATTAAAGAAATCAGGAGTAAATCCATCATGGATAATCTTTGATGTATTACCTGTAATTCCACCAGATATTAGACCTATTGTTCAATTACCTGGAGGAAGATTTGCTACTTATGACTTAAATGACCTATATAGAAGAGTAATTAATAGAAACAATAGATTAAAGAGACTTATAGCATTAGGAGCTCCTGAAATAATTCTTAGAAATGAAAAAAGAATGTTACAGGAATCTGTAGATTCATTATTAGATAATAATCACAAACCTGGAGCACCATCATTAAACACTAGAGGATTACCTTTCAAGTCATTATCTGACATGTTAAGAGGTAAACAAGGTAGATTTAGACAAAACCTTTTAGGTAAGAGAGTAGACTATTCTGGAAACGCTGTAATAGTTTCAGGTCCAGAATTAAAATTTGATCAATGTGGTTTACCTAAATCTATAGCTTTAGAGTTATTTAAACCATTTGTAATTAGAGATTTAATAGCTCTAGGACACGCAGCTAACCCTGCAAGAGCTAAAATGATATTTGAAAGTAAAAGTGATGTTGTATGGGATATCTTAGAACAAGTTTCAAAAGATAGACCAGTTCTATTAAATAGAGCTCCAACATTACATAGACAAAGTATATTAGCCTTTTATCCAATCTTAATTGAAGGTAGTGCTATTAGACTACATCCAATTACTTGTAAAGGATTTAATGCTGACTTTGACGGAGACCAAATGGCTGTTCATTTACCACTATCTGATAAAGCAGTAGAAGAAGTTAAGTTAAGAATGTTTGCTAAAGATAATATTTTATCTCTAAGAGATGGCTCACCATTAATCCATATCGGTTTCGAAATGGCTATGGGTGTATATTTCTTAACAAAAATATCAGGAGATGAAAGTCAACCTGTAGGATTCTATTCAACACTTGATGAAGCAGTTGCTAACTATTACGCAGGAAACATTAAATTCTATGATCCTATTAAAGTTTTATACAATGATGAAATTATTGTAACTTCAGCAGGTAGAGCTAGATTTAATAAAATACTGCCTGAAGGTTATGGATACGTTAATAAAGTATTAACAAAAGGTGATATTTCTAAACTATCAGCTGATATCTTTAGTAAATATGGTAATGATATAGCAATTGAGGTTTTAGATGGTATTAAAGAAATAGGATTTAGATATGCTGGTAAATATGGATTAAGTGTTTCAATGGATGAATTTGAATTTGGAGCTGAAAAAGAGGTAGCAGCGAAATTAGAACAATTTAATGCTAAGGAAGATGATTTAAAACAACAGTATGAAGATGGATTCATTACATTAAATGAACTTAAATGGATTAAAAGAGAGGCTTGGGCAGATACAGCAGATACACTACAAGCTCAAGTATGGAACATTGCTAAAGATAACGCATTAAATCTAATTGACTTAGATATATCTGGAGCTACTCCTGTAAGTGCATGGGTTAAAAAGATTTCTGGAGTTGGAGGTTATGTTATTGACCCAACAGGTAATATTGTTGATTTACCTATTAAGAGTAACTATAAAACAGGATTTACAAACTTTGAATACTTTGTTGCAGCAAGAGGAGCTAGAAAAAGTTTCGCTGACGTTGCTCTAAGAACTGCAGACTCTGGATATTTAACAAGAAGATTACACGATGTTGCACAAGATGTTGTAATAAACAGTGAAGATTGTGAAACAACTGATGGAATAACGCTTAGAAGAGATGCACCTAGATTACAAAACTTTGTAAATAGATTAAGAGGTAGATTCTTAAGTAAAGATTTAGCTCATCCAAAAACTGGAGAAGTTATACTAAAAAGAAATGAAGTAATAACACAAGATATGGCACAAAAGATAGATGCAATGACAGATATCTTTGAAGTAGAAGTAAGAAGTCCATTTACTTGTAAAACAGCACATGGAATGTGTATTAAATGTTATGGATATGATAATGGTACAGGTGAGGTAGTTAAATTTGGAGAAGCTGTAGGTACAATTGCATCACAAGCACTTGGAGAACCTGCTACTCAGTTAACCCTAAAAAGTAAATCTGACGCTAGAGCTGGTAAATCTGATATTACTCAAGGTTTACCAAGAGTTGAAGAGTTATTAGAAGCTAGAACACCAAAATCATTAGCTCTTTTAGCTGATATCTCTGGAACTGTTAATATTATTGAAGAGAAGAAAAGAATAGTAATTAGAATAACAGATAAAAAGAAAGTTCATAAAAAATATGAATTTAAATCAAAAGATGATATAGCAGTTAAAAATGATAGTTCAATTAAAAGTGGTGAACTATTAGGTAAGATTGGAAACAAAGAGATTAAAGCTGAATTTAGTGGAGAAGTTAAAGTTGAAGACAATACAGTATTTGTATTTACAATGAAAGATGTTGAGATAGAAAAAGAAACTGATCAAATGATTAATATATTAGTTAAAGATGGTCAAAAAGTTGAAAAAGGTGATCAATTAACACTTGGTTCAATTGACCCTAAAGAACTATCTAAATTAAAGAGTATAAAAGAAGCACAAGACTATGTATTAAAAGAAGTTCAAGGAGTATATGGAATTCAAGGTTTAGAAGCAGATGATAGACATTTAGAGATAATATTAAGACAAATGTCTAGATACGTACAAATCGTAGAAAGTGGTGCTAGTGAAACCTACTTACCAGGAGACTTTGTTGATGTACTTGATGCTACAAAAGAAAATGAAACATTAAAAGAAGAGAATAAAGCTATTATGAAGTATGATAGAGTCTTTATGGGTGTTACAAACGCAGCACTTAGAACAGAGAGTTTCTTATCTGCAGCATCTTTTGAACAACAAGTTAGGGTTCTAACCGATGCAGCCCTTGTAGGTAAAGTAGATCATTTGAGAGGACTTAAAGAAAATGTTATAATTGGTCGCCCAATACCAGTTGGAAGAGCTTTAATTGAAAAAGTTTATGGAAAACAGGGAGAAGAGAGTGATTTAACTGATGGGGCAAGTAATGTAGATAACGAGATTAAGGAAGTTGTAGAACAAATTTAATATTTTAAATTAATTAATGTGGCAAGAACATCGCAATTAGTAAGAAAAGGAAGAAAACCAAAGAGAGGTCAAACAACTTTTAAGGGTTTAATATTTTCTGAAAAAACAAAGTTTAAAGCAATGCATTTTAACTTCAATGCAGTTAAAAACAGATACTTTAAAAATGAAAATCCTGTAAAAAGAGGAGTATGTTTATCTGTAAAAACAATGACTCCTAGAAAACCAAACTCTGCTTTAAGAAAGATTGCCAGAGTTAGATTATCTAATAAACAGGTTATTACTGCATATATACCAGGAGAAGGTCATAATTTGCAGGAGCATTCAGTTGTTTTAGTTAGAGCAGGTAGAAAACCTGACCTACCAGGAGTTAGATATACAATTGTTAGAGGTGTATATGATACAGCACCAGTAGAGTCAAGAAGACAAGCAAGAAGTAGATATGGTAGAAAAGCACCAAAGGCTACTGATAAGAAATAATAATTAATGTTAATAATAATTAAATGAGAGGAAAAGCAATACCAAAAAGAGTAATTGAAAAAGATGCTGTTTATGGAAGCTTAGATGTTTCTAAGTTTATCAACTATATAATGATTGATGGTAAAAAAGATATAGCTAGAAAGATTGTATATGGTGCAATTGATGAACTTAATAACAAAACTAAATCTAAAGGATTAGATGGATTTAATAAGGCACTTGATAATATAAAACCTAAAGTAGAAGTTAGATCTAGAAGAGTAGGTGGTTCTAATTTTCAAGTTCCAACACCTGTTAATCCATATAGACAATTCACATTAGCTTCTAGATGGTTAATTGAGGCCGCAAGAAAAGCTAGAAAGAATACAAACTTTGATATAGCATTAGCTCAAGAGTTAATTAGTGCTTTCAATAAAGAAGGTGTAGCATTCAAAAAGAGAGAAGAAGTGCACAGAATGGCTGAAGCTAATAAAGCATTTGCTCAATTCGCTTAAGATAAAGCATTTTGACTTTTCAATAACAGATTTCTAAAAACTTTATAATATCTATATCTGTACTAGATTTCTATTTATACAAATGTTATAATTTTTTGACATTTTAATAGTTAACATAAAGTAATGGCATCAAAGATAGATAAACCAATTAAGAATTACTTAATAGATTTTGGATTAACAGATAAAGAAGTAACTGTATATTTAACATTACTTAAAACTGGTCCTAATACCATAATGAATTTAGCTAGAGAAACTGGTATTAAAAGATCAACTACCCATAATACTGTTGAGGAATTAATTAAAAAAGGTTTAGTATCTCAAACTAACTATGGAGAGAGAAGAATGCTTGTAGCAGAAGATCCTAAGAAATTAGAGTTTCTTATGGAACAAAAGAGATGGGATATGAGGAAGTTAGAAGATAATTTACCTGATATTGTTAAATCAATATATGATACTGTACCGCAAGCTAGGGAGAATAGTGAGGTAGGAGTCAAATACTACGAGGGACAAAATGGAGTGAAGTCAATCTATATAGAAGCCCTAAAATCTAAAGAACTAAGGTCTTATGTGAACATGGAAGAAGTTCTTAAAGCATTGCCAGACAATGGAGAACTTTTTCTTGATGCTCAAATCAAAAACTCAGAGCTAATTTTAAAGGAAATAGTACAAGATAGCGAAATTGCTCGAGAGCATACTTCACAATTCTCAAAAAACAAGAGGTACATGTATAAATTCTCACCAAAAAGCCTTTCTATCTCTGCGCTTGATATACTTATGTTTGATGGAAAAGTTGCGATTGTAAGTTTAGGACATGATACAAAGGTTTCAGGTATGGTTTTATCAAGCCAGTATTACTATGAGAATATGAAACATCTCTTTGATTTTGTTTGGGATATAATTAACTAAAGAGTTAATTTACATATCTAGATAACATATGTCCAAGCTTGTCTTTTTTAGTATGCAAATAAGCTAAACTTTCTTTACTAGGTTTTGGCTCTAAAGGGATTCTCTCGTGAACCTCAATTCCTGAAAGTTCTAATTCTTCTATCTTTTTAGGATTATTAGTTAGGATTTTCACCTTAGAAATGCCCATCAATTTTAAGATGTCGGCAACAACATTATATTTTCTATTATCTATATCTAAGCCTAAAGACTGACTAGCCTCAACTGTGTCTAAGCCTTCAATTTGTTGTTTTTTCATTTCTCTAAGCTTTGTTTCTAATCCATGACCCCTTCCTTCTTGGTTCAAATAGAATAGAATGCCGCCTTTCTTTTGAATAAACCTTAATGCAGATTCTAATTGCAAAGAACAATCACAGTGTGTTGAATGAAAAATTTCACTTAACATACACTCTGAATGAATTCGAATTACAGGAATATCTGAAATCTTTTTGCTTTTTATAACTAAAGTATAGTGCATATTTGGCTGATCTGGGTAAGCAGTCTTATAACCTGATAAGTCAAAACCTCCAAAAGTGGTTGGGAAGTCAATGTCTTCAATCTTTTCTAAGTGCATTTACTTATTAATAAACGTCTAATTATACTATATATACTAGCTTTCCGTCTTTGAGACCCTAAAAAAAATGTACTCTTCGTTTAATTCAATATTTTTGCCTTTTTTTCTTTTTTCCACATTAAAACCATTTCTTCCCATTAGCTCTATAAAGTAGTCTTTTATTAAACCTCGAACCTCTCCTTCTTTAGAGATATCATCTCCTATATCTACAACTATTAATGCATCAGGCATTAAAAAGATCTTTAATCTTAGAAAGTTTTCCACGATCCTCTCGACATATATTCTATACGCGTTAGTTTCCTCAAAATTTATTGATGGGTCAGTATTATGTTCACCTATTGTAAAGGGAGGTGAGGTAATTATGGACTGTACAGAATCAGGCTGTAAGTGTTCAGACCAGTCAACCGTATTTGAGTCAGCGTTCAATATTAATGAGCTTGTGTTATGGCAGTTAGGTGCCTTCTGGAAATTCTTACTCAATCTATCAAAGTTATCTCTATCGATCTCCACTGATACAGAATCGTAACCATATGCACCAGCGACAATTCCTGCTAGACCCATTCCTGCATAAGGATCAACAACCAGACTTCCCGGTTTCATCTCTAAAAACTCTATAATATCAACCAAATCATCAATATCAAAACTAACATCTGAAACCTCGAAATATTTTAAAAACTTTTGATCTATTATCAATCCTTTAAATTAAATCATGAATTATATCATGTTATAATTTGGTTAATGCATAGTCAAACGGACCGGTTATTAATAAACAATACAGCAAAGCTCATAAGTAAAACAGAAATTTTAAAGATAAACTTTGATAGGTTAGGGGAGTTCGCAAATAGTTTAAATTTTTTGATTCGCAACAAAACTAACCCACTTGATGAGACTACACCTAACAAAGATGAAATTGAACTAATATTTTTATTTTCCTGTATTAATTTTTGCTTTTGGAATGAGAAAGAATGGTACTTTACTTTTAAAGGAAAAAAATATAGCAGATCACTTGGCTTATCTTTATATCTGAATAACTATCTTAAAAGCTCTGAAGAAAAGCCTTCCTATCTCCTTAAGAAACTAAAGTTTTTAGATTTTGAAAAAGATTTGAATAAAAACCAACCACTTAAATTCGTTAAGGAAAGATTTGAGTTTTTAAATCAAGGAGCTGACTTTTTGATAAAAAACTATAATGGGTCTTTTATCAACTTTTTGGAAGATGTTCAGTTTAAAGAAGATCTAATTTTAAATCATCTTTCCAAGGAATTAAGTTTTTTTGAAGACGTTCAAACCATAGATCAACTAGATTTTCCCTTCCTTAAAAAGTTGAAAGTCGTTATAAGTAGACTAGGTGATCTTATCTCAACAAAGTACTCAGGAACACTTGCAGCTGACTATAGATTACCTCAGTATTTTAGACATCTAGGCATCCTAGAATATTCAGATAGTTTGGCTAATACAATTGATGGTCAAAGTCTAATAAAGAAAGACTCAGCAGAAGAGATAGCGATTCGAGCTTCGGTCATAGTAATCGGAGAGAAGATAATGGAACTTCTTTCTAAAGAAGATAGTCATATCAATTGTTACACTCTAGATAAACTACTTTGGGAATCTGCAAAGAAAACACAAATGATAAAGCCCCATCATAGGACAGAGACAGTATTCTATTAAATCCCTTTAATCAAAATTTGTATTGCAATACATTGCTTTTTAAATAGAATTTAATATAATCACTTCATGAATCTTGGAGAGAAAATAAGAAAACTTAGACTGAACAGGGGATTAAGCCAATTAGAGCTAGAAATGCTATGCAATTTTTCTAGCGGAACAATATCAAGAATAGAGTCTAATATAACAAATCCTAGTAAAGAAACTTTGTTTAAAATCTCTGATTCATTAGAACTTGATAATTATGAAATAGCAGATCTTTTCGGGATTAAGATTAACGAATTAAGTAAATATTTACCCAAATATATACTTGAAGAAGAGCTATTTAAT